>JAKAAZ010000065.1 GCA_021802085.1 Acidobacteriota bacterium | reverse complement strand
CGATCGATCCAGTCAGCACGGCACGCGCCATCGCGGCCGCCATCGAAGGCGAGAGCTTCGATATCGTCTTCACCGGCCTGCAATCGGATGACTTCGGCTTCGCGCAAACCGGCGTCCTGCTGGCGGAGCTTCTTGGCTGGCCACACGGAACCATTATCATTGGAATCGAAAAGGCGGAAACCGGGCTACGCCTGAAGCGCGAATTGGAGGCCGGACAGTATCAATGGATGGATATTCCGCTGCCATGCATACTGACTATCCAAAGCGGAATCAATAAGTTGCGCTACGCAACCTTGATTGGCATCAAACAGGCGAGGAACAAGCCGGTCAAGCAGTTGACGCTGGCCGATGTCGCCAGCAAGCTGGGAACAAATCTGCAAACAATTGAACGGCTGTATATACCGGTGAAGCAGAAGAAGACAGAGATGCTCCAGGGATCGCCTGCTGAAATTGCGAAAAAGCTGGTCGACAAGCTTCGCAAAGAAGCCCGCGTGATTTAGCTTTAATAGTGTGTATATGTTGCGGACGTGGGGGCGTACTGAGTCCGCATCGCGAAAAAATTGCAAGGAGAACCAAGACAATGCCAAATATGCTGTTGCCTCCGGAAGAGCGCGACCTGACGCCCGACCAGGTGGTCGCGCTCGATAAGCGCCGTTTCCGTGGCTTGATGCTGCAGGTGATGGGCGGAATTTTGGGAATCATGGCCACATTGTTGACGGTATGGGCCGGCCAGGATTTCACCTATGATCCGGGATGGATTCACCCCATGGGCTATTACATGATCATCGCCGGCACGCTCTCGGCCATCTGCCTGGTGACCGGGACCGTGCTGCGTAAGGGCACGCCTGAATTCGACTGAGATCTTCATGGGCGACCCGGCGGCTCGCCTTCTTCGAAGATCGCTTCGCCGCTTCGTCAGCCCGTGCTTCGGCATGGGCTGACTTTTGGAATTGAGCCGTATGCCCGAAACGATTCTGGTCCTCGTTGAGCAGCAGCAATCGAAGCTGAACCGTGTCTCGCTGGAAACGATCGCGGCTGCCCAGTCGATCGCCAAAGATACCGGCTGGCAGGTGGAGATTGCCGTGATGGGCAGCGGTATCGCGGCCATTGCAGAGGAGTTGGCAAGCAGGAAAGCTGCCAAGGTCTACGCCATCGAATCCCCCCAGCTGGTCGCGTATACCTCCGACGCCTTCGTCTATGTGCTGAAAGAATTTTTGTCCAGCAAGCAGCCGAAGCTGGTGCTGATGCCGCATACCTATCAGGTGCGGGACTTTGCTCCCCGCCTGGCTCTGGCGCTGGGCAAGACCGTCATTCCCGATGCCATCGGCTACAAATACGAAAACGGCAAGCTGCTGTTTACCCGGCAGATGTTTCAGGGGAAATTTGCCGCCGATGTGTCGTTTAGCGACAACGGACCTTTATGGATGGCCACCTTCCAGAACGCTGCTTTTCGCGGCGATCTGGCGGAAGCCGGGACCGCGCCGGTTGAAACCATCCATGCGACCGTGCCGGATGGCGCGATTCGCGTGCAGCCGCACGAAATTTTCAAAGAAGCCAAGCAGGCCGTCGACCTTTCTCAGTCTGAAGTCATCGTCGCCGTGGGGCGAGGCATCAAGGAGCAAAAAAATCTGGCTCTGGCGGAAGAATTGGCAACATTGCTGGGGGGCGACATTGCGGCCTCGCGGCCTATCTGCGATGCGGGCTGGCTGCCTCTCGACCGGCAGATCGGCAGCTCCGGGCAGACGATTGCGCCCAAGCTCTACATCGCGCTCGGCATCAGCGGAGCGATCCAGCATATCGTCGGCATGAAAGGCTCACGCACCATCGTCGCGATCAATAAAGACGCGGAAGCGCCCATCTTTGAGATCGCCGACATCGGCGTGGTGGGCAACCTGTTCGACGTGGTGCCGCCGCTGATCGAAGAGATCAAGAAAGCAAAAGCGGGAGCGTAATTCCTCCTCATGATCCACTTCCGTACACCCATCGAAGGCGTGGAGCGTCCGCGGATGGAAGCCGATGTGGTCATCGTCGGCGGCGGTCCGGCTGGAATGGCCTGCGCCCTGCGCCTTGCGCAGACGATTGACGCGCATAACGCGGCGCACCCTGACGCTCCGCTGAGCAAAGAGAATATTTATGTGCTGGAAAAGTCGCGCGAGGCAGGCCAGCATTGCCTTTCTGGCGCCTTGCTCGATCCGCGTTCCATGCGGGAATTGTTGCCGGGCTTCGAGAAAGAGGCTCCCATCGACGGGGAATGCACGAAAGAATCCATCTACTTTCTGACCCGCACCGGCAAGCGCAAATTTCCCTATACGCCGCCGCCCATGCGCGACCACGGCAACTACGTTATCTCCATCAACAAATTTGTAAAGTGGATGGCGGAAAAGGTCGAGGCAGCGGGAATCACCATCTTTACGGGCTTTGCCGCCAGCGAGGTCCTATTCGACGGTGACACCGTTATCGGTGTGCAGACCGACGACAAAGGTGTCGACAAGAATAGTCAGCCGAAAGCCAATTTCGAACCGGGATACGACCTGCACGCCAAAGTGACCATCTTCTGCGAGGGTGCGCGCGGTTCATGCACCAAGCAGCTTGTCGAGCGTTATCGCCTGGACGACCCGAACCATGCACAAGTCTATGGAGTCGGCATCAAGGAGCTATGGGAGATTCCGACCGGACGCATTGCTCAGGGCGAAGTCATCTACACGCTCGGCTACCCGCTGACCACCAAGGAATACGGCGGCGCGTGGATTTACGGCATGCGCGATTCCTTACTGTCCATTGGCTACGTGATCGGACTGGATTATGAAGATCCGCGCACGGACCCGCACCACGCCTTCCAGTCTTTCAAGGAGCATCCCTTTCTACGCGGCATTCTCGAGGGCGGCATGATGATTCGCTATGGCGCGAAGAGTCTGCCCTACGGTGGATGGAACTCCATGCCACGGCTTTCCGGCAATGGCTGGATGCTGGCCGGAGATTCGGCGGGCTTCCTGAATTCGCAACGGCTGAAAGGCATTCATCTTGCTATCAAGAGCGGCATGCTGGCTGCGGAGACGGTCTTCGATGCACTACTCGCCGGCGAACCATCCGGCGCACAACTGGCCGCCTATAAAGCCCGCGTCGATGCCAGCTGGATTCGTGAGGAGCTCTATCCGGTCCGCAATTTCCATCAGGCCTTCGAGCACGGACTATGGGAAGGCATGGCGAAGGCTGGGGTGCTGCACGCAATGGGCGGTGCGAACCTTGGGCCGGATTCCAAATCGCATCCTGGCTATCAGAACATGCGGCACGTTGACGCGCTCAACCCTTTCAGCGAAGATCGCACGCAATTTCTTGGCGCGGCCAAAGGCGACGGCAAGCTGACCTTCGACAAGCTCACCGACGTTTACTATTCCGGCACGCGGCATGAGGATGACCAGCCCACCCATCTTGTCATTGCCGATATGAGCATCTGTAACGACCGCTGCACCAAGGAGTTCGGCAATCCCTGCCAATTCTTCTGCCCGGCAGCGGTGTATGAAATGGTGGAGGAGTCCGGCGAAAACAGCATTGCGCCAGAGAAAAAACTGCATATCCACTTCGCCAACTGCGTCCACTGCAAGACTTGCGATATACAGGACCCATACCAGATCATCACCTGGGTTCCTCCCGAGGGTGGCGGAGGACCGAACTACGACGGCATGTAACATGAGAATTGCCGCATCGGTGACAGTTTGGCGAGTAATTCCCTGCTTCCAAACCAGTCTTCCCGCATCCGATAATGGTAAGGAACATGGCAGCGAGCGCAACCCATCCCGGCACCAGTTTTCTGGCAGCTTTTCCCCGTTTGACCGACAAGCATGGTCGCGCGATTACGGACCTGCGCGTCTCCGTGACGGATCGTTGCAACTACAAGTGCGTGTACTGTCGCACGGGCACGGAGGGCGCACAGTATGCTGAACTGCCTATTGCCGACTACCTCCGGATGGTAGGTGTCTTCGTCTCGCTGGGGATTGAGAAGATCCGGCTGACAGGCGGCGAACCTTTGCTGCGCAAAGGCCTGGTCGCAATGATCTCCGAACTGGCGAAGATGCGGACTGCTTTCGACGCGGATGGCACTCTGTTCGCCCCTGGAGCGGGCCAACCGCTGGACATCGCGCTGACCACCAACGGGCATCTGCTGGAAGATTTGGCGCAGCCGTTGAAGGACGCGGGTCTGAACCGCATCACGGTCAGCATGGACGCGATCGATCACGAGAAATTTGCGCGCATCACGCGCGTGCCAGACAGCTTTGGCAAGGTTCTCGCTGGCGTCCGCGCGGCCAAACGTGTGGGGCTCGATCCGGTGAAAGTCAACTGCGTGCTGCTGCGTGGATTCAACGAAGACCAGATCGTCGAGTTCGCAAAGTTCTCGCGCGAGGAAGGCGTCATCGTTCGCTTCATTGAATTCATGCCGCTGGAAGAAGACCGTGTCTGGACCCCTGAAGTGGTTGTCCGGATGGAGGAGATTCTGGCAGCGCTCAACAGCTTCCAGCCTGTTGTACCGCTGGCACCCAACGCGGCCAGCGAAACCGCGCTTCGCTATACGTTTCAGGATGGCGCAGGCGAGGTCGGGATCATCGCGCCGGTTTCGCATCCCTTCTGCGGACATTGCAGCAGGGTCCGGCTCACTTCCGATGGCAAACTGCGCACGTGCCTGTTCTCACAGTTCGATCACGATTTATACGGCGTTCTGCGACGGGGTGGGGACGACGTCGAGCTGTCCCAATTCATCCGCCGCACTGTGGACAGGAAAGAAGCGCGGCACCATATTGGGGAGCCGGACTTTCTGAAGCCTTCGCGCAGCATGGTGCATATCGGCGGATAAGCGAATTTCCAGGTCTGTGGTCTGAAGGGCCCAGCGATGGATCACTCTGCGGTAGAATTCTGCAATACAGCATGGAGTTTCGATAGTTTTCATTGCAGCGTGCTGGATATTGGAGTCGCACGCATCGCGAGCCCACCCATTACGCTGACAGAAGGGGTTCTGCTGGTGAAACCGATTCGCTTCCCGGATGGCCGGCCAGCGCTGGAGATTCAGACGTTCCACGAGGTCGCCCGCGCTCTCACCTCATCCGTCGATCTCAGCACGATATTGAATGCCATCATGCAGCAGATGACCCGCTTCTTCAATCCCCAAGCCTGGTCGCTGCTGGTTCTGGATGAACCGAAGCGCCAACTGTACTATGGCGTCATTTCGGGCGGACAGACGGAAAAATTGCGGAACAAACGAATTCCTCTGGGACAAGGAATTCCGGGGTGGGTGGCGCTCCACGGCGAACCGATGATCCTGAGCAGTATTCCTGAAGACCCGGATTTGTCCGACGAAATCCCAGAGAACAGCGGTCGCGTGGAGTCCATCATCTGTCTTCCCCTGCGGGTGCGCAACCGAACCTACGGCGCGCTGCAACTGGTGAATTGCCATCCGGAGACGATGGACAATCATGAGATATTTTTTCTGCATGCTCTCTGCGACTATGCCGCCATTGCCATCCAGAATGCTCGTACGCTGGAACAAATTCAGCAGTTGACGATCACGGACGACTGTACCGGCCTGTTCAACGCGCGACATCTTTATGAACGGCTGGAACATTCACTGGACCGCAGCCAACGCAGTCGTAAGCCCGTCAGCCTGATCTTCTTCGACCTGGACCATTTCAAGCAGGTCAACGATACCTACGGACACCTGAACGGAAGCCGCCTGCTGGCTGAAGTGGGCAATATGGTACGCGATAGCCTGGGCTTGATCGAAACCGGATACCGCTACGGCGGCGACGAATTTGTGGTGTTGATGCCGCATCAATCGAAACAGCGGGCGTTGGAGCTGGCCCACCGGCTGATGGACAAGCTTCGCACCACAAAATTCTTGCCGGGCGCGGATTTGAATCTCCGCATCCTCGCCAGCTTTGGAGTCTCCAGCTTTCCAGAAGATGGCTTGGATATTCATGCGGTGATCCGCGCCGCTGACGCAGCGATGTACCACGTCAAAAATACGACGCGCAATGGAGTCGCAGCCGCCGGACAATTCCCCACCGGACCGGCGATCTGAACTCAGCGTCGGAATATTATTGGCTGGGGTTTGCGCTGGCCTTGTGTAGAGAGATGTCCCCTTTTTCCGCAATGATATTCAGCAGCGGGCCGCCGCCGCCGACGGAGCCGGATGCCACGCTGCGATCATTGGCATCCTTCACTAAGAGCTGGAAGTCCGAATTCACCTCGCCATCGGCGGAGGCAGCTTGCACAGAGAACTTCGCGTCCTCCGGAAGGGTCACCCGCACCGGCCCGTTGCGGTTTTCGAGGTTCATGGCGGCGACCGGATCGAGCACTGTAACTGCGATACCGCCATCGGCATTATTCACCCGAACTTCGCCAAGGATGCGCTGCAAGCTGATGTCCATGGCGCGGGTGCTGACCGAGACCGGTCCGGTGGCGTTGTCCACTCCAAGATCGCCGTCATCCAGAGAAATGGAGCCATCCAGTCGCGCCAGTTGAATGTCTGTGCGACTGGAATGAAAGTGTACCGGTCCCAGCACGTGTTCCAGATGCACGTCCCCGAAGAAATCGCCCGTCAAGGTGGAGGATCCGGTGATCTGTGACAGCGTAACGTCGCTCATTCGCCCATTGAGCGTCAAATCTCCTTGAACATCGCTGGCGGAAAAATCGCCATGGTGCATCGTCACCTGCACCGGGCCCGCAATGCTGGTCAGTTGTACATCTCCACGGCTGGAGTTGACGGTGACCGCAGCGTTGCGGCCGGTGACAGTAACGTTACCGTGGTCGGACCGCACCTGCACGACTGCATTTGCGGGCAATGCCATGGTCATATCGGCGACCTGTCTTTCGTTGGAGGGCATATGGACAGTTACGACGCTGCCAATGGACGTGATCAGCGGCTCCAGTTCCTCCATCTCCCGTTTGGCGTCTCTCTCGGAGTCGGTATACACCGTTTTGTCCAAGGTTAGATGCATCCGATCGTCGCTCCCGGTGGTCAGAGTTACATCGCCGCGCTCGTTTTGAATGACAAGGGTCGCGTTGTCTGGCAACGCGTGGACGACCTGCTCGCTGGCTTCATGTTTGTTTCCGAACATCTGGGCCAGATCGATGTTGTCGCCCAGTTGTAGCTGGTCACCGATCGAGCTCCAATTGATGTGATTGTGCGAAGCTGCAATCCCGAGAATCGCCAGTACGATGACGAGCAGGACGACGCCTCCACCCAGGCGTATGCGGGAGTGCCGCGCCCACACCAGCGATTCCAGTGCCAGCAACACGCCGGCGCCGATTAGCAGGAGTGGCCACCAATGCCCATACCACTGCCAGAAGGCAGCGACATTGATCTTGTGCATCGTGGCCAGCAACGCGAAGATACCGATCGCGATGAGGAACAGCGGCCCTACAATGGATCGGCGCGCAGAACCGCGATACGCGGCACGCTGCATCCTGGACTGCATCTTCCATTGCGCCCGCTGCGCCCTCCACTGCGCGCGGGACTGTGGATACTGCGGGGGAGGTGGTTGAGGTGGTAGCGGCGGCTGCGGAGGAATCCCCATGGCGTTACCGGTCTTCTCTGCCGGAATCTTCCGGCGCTGGCGGATGAGGCTGGATGAATGGCTCGGCACCGATATCGCCGGCGGAGGGCGGCGATGTAGTCCAAGCGGAGCCGGAAACACTGGGTGGTGCGGACTGACCCGGCACGGAGTCTTGAGTGCCCGAAACAAATCCTTGCGCCGCTTGTTGATTGCGGGCATCCACGGGCCACGCGGCGCGTTCGGCCAGCATCAGCAGACCGAAGACGATCAAAAACAAAGGCCAGCTTTGATGCCAGCTCAGAATGTTCCACTGGTTGAGCAAAGCGAGTATGCCGACAAGTATGAGAAACACTGCGCCACGCAGACGGCGAATCTGATACCAGCGGTTCATCGCACACCTCCAGCCGGTGGCATTTGGCTACGCTGAATCACTAGCCAGACGCCCAAAGCGATCAGGAGGATGGGCCAACCTCGTTCCAGCCAATGTTCGCTGAGAATGCCAAGATTCCCGAGCAAAAAAGCAATGCCTAGAACGATCAGTACCAACGCGCCGGTGGGTATCCCGCGGCTGCGCCAGTCCAGCCCCGTCGGATCGATTGGACTGGGGGGTACGGGCGGCACAGGAGGAACGCCGTACTGAGGGATAAATTCCCCAGATGCCACGCCCACAGTTCCAACAGGCGGCGTTCCGGGACTGGCGGGCCCAGGGTTCGCATTTGCGGAATTAGGGTTGCCAGGGTATCTGCCCCAAGGACTGGCGGCGGGAGTCGTTCTCGCACCGAACCACTGCGCAACATCGTTGAGTCCCAGGGGATTTGGTAGAGGTACCCCATCGCGCCGAGCGATCGCGGTCTGATAGGCGTCAAAGACCTGGTAAAAGATCCATGCGGCGACCATCAAACCCAGCACGCCATTGTAATGGGTGAAATCGACCAGCAATGCAAAGACGACGACATGTGCCAGGGCTTTCGCAAACTGCCCGTTGTACATGGCTCCAACGCCCGGAATCCAACCCAGAATGAAGGCGATCCAGGGCTCCGTGCCCCAGCTTGGCGGTACGCTGCCGGATGGAAGCGGTCCGGATGTGTACGGGTACCCTGTGGCGTCGTGGACAGGAACACCGTAGACGGCCCCAGCCGCTGCCTGGACGCGTGCCGCCAGACATGGCTCGCAACTGACGATGTTATTGATTTTGTGGGCGCATTGGGCGCATAGCGGTTTCCCGCAGAATTGGCAGTAGGACGCAACCGGAGTTTCGGGATGATTCGCGCAATTCATGCCAATCTCCTTTCTTGCGTGGAAAATCGACGCATGGAAAAGCAAATGGGAGTGGGTATGCATGCAACAGCCTGCGGTGCGAGCCGAACTGGAAACTGGAGCACGGCCAGCACCCTCTCTGGCTGGGCGAAGGTTGGATCGATCGACGCGTCGCCCATCCAACTTTTGGTCGACCTCGACCGCCAAGCCGACTGGTGAAAAGCTACGTCCAACCGAGGGCCCGTTGTCACCGGCTTGGGCTCTGGCCGCATCCCATGCTTCTTGCCTTGGGCTTCGGGGTTGGAGGCCAGGCCTTCTCTATGCGACTCCGTTTGATCGTTGCTGGAATCGCTGCTGGACTTCGAAGATCGTTTTGCAGGTTTGCCGCCGGTCTGCGCCGGCTGTGGGCTGGTTTCCGCCGCCTGCCGCAGTTGATGGACCCGCGATTCAACTTCGTAGACGATACGAAGATTTTCGTAGTACCGCACAACGCGGGCATTGGCCTCGGCATATTGGCGAGTGACCGCTCGACGCATGGACTGCGGCTCCAGATCGGCGGCGTGCAGGTTCGTGAGCCTTACCCCCATCAGATTGAGCGTCAAGGAGATGGAGAAGAAGGCCATGGCCGCAACCAGCGCCAAGCGTGGTTCCAATACCGTTCTCCGCAACAACACGACGGAAGTATGTTGCCAGACGGGCGGAGACGCAACGGATGGGCCTTCGTCGCTCACTCGCCCTTCATGGTCGCCGGTCCTTTCCGCAGCGATGCTGGCGGACTGGCTTTGCGCGGAAGAGCGGCCAAACAGGCGATGGGGTGTTTCATGGCGCACGCGAACGGCAGCGGGAACACTCGGCGTGACTGGCACTGGAAGATGTGTTGCCGCCTCTGGCGCGCCGGTGGTCTTTGCCAGAATCTTCGCGACCAGATCGGATGGTGGAACCAACGGCTCCTGCTTCAGCACCAGCAGCCATTCGCGACCACTGCGCGCAAGCCCAATCTTTTCGCGGCAGGAGGCGCACTCCGCCGTATGAGCGCGCAATTGCTCCGCAACAGCGTCTGTCAAGGCCCCCTCGGCGGCCTCTGTCCACAACCGCTCGACGGCGGCACAGTCGATCTGGCCGGATGGAACGCCACCGGATTTCCCAGCCGGCGCCGTCAACCTCGCTCCGAATTCATCCTGGTCCTTCATTACATCACCTGCTTCTTAGTACGTTCCAGCAGCCTTGCCAGTTCCATGCGGCCGCGGCTAATTCTGGACTTTACGGTTCCTTCAGGAATTCGCAAGGCTTCAGCAATTTCCTTGTAATCCATATCTTTCAGATCACGCAGAATCACGGCCTCGCGCAACTCCGGTGAAACCCGCAACAGCGCCCGTTGGACGAGCGTTTGTAGTTCACGATCAATGCAGTGCTGCAGCGGGTCGGACTCCTGCCCCTGAATTCTCTCCGCTGGCGAGGAAAGTCCCTCTGGATCGTCCCATCCGGCGTCGAGGGAATGGGTGGTCTGTTCGGCACGGGTGCGGCGAAAGTGGTCGACCAGCAGATTCCGGGTCAGGGTGGTCAGCCAGGTATGAAAGCTGCCACGTTCGACGTCAAATGTTTTCAGATTGCGATAGACCTTCAGAAATACATCCTGTGTCAGGTCCTCCGCATTCCCAGCGGAGCCTGTGAAACGATAGCAAAGGCCGTAGACGCGACGGTGCTGCGACTCGACGATTTGCTGCCAGGCGTGGTTGTCTCCCTGCAGGCAACGACGTATGAGCGCGTTGGTCTCTTCGACGGAGTCTGGATCTGTGGGCATCCGCTGTTTGACTGCGGATATCCCCTTCGATGCGGAGTGCGTTGCATGGCCCATGTTGCCGCTGCCGTCCCGCAGATCGAATCGGGTGATGCGCTTGCGCGGGCATGGCCAAGCCGACAATCCCATAGCAAAGGATACGCAGGCAATCGCCTTTCAGTTCCCTCACATACTACAGAAAAGCGAGGTATACGGCGACTTTCTTGCGCGCGCGCAACGACGATGGCTGGCACTACATGTCGTGGGGAACGAAGTCGGAGGCAACCGGATTTTCGTAGAGTGAGTAGTCTCGGCTCACGACCGTAATACCACTCTCCGTGACCAGGTAGTTCTTTCGATCTTCATTCGCGTCATAGCCGATCACAGTGCCTTCAGGAATCTGAACGTCGCGGTCGAGAATGGCGCGTCGAATTCGGCAATGGCGCCCGATCCTGACATGGGAAAACAGAATGCTCGAGTCGACTTCCCCATAAGAATTGACGCGGACATCGTGGGACAGCACGCTGTTGCGTACGGTGGCGCCGGAGACGATGCAGCCGGCGGAGACGACTGTGTTGATGGCCATGCCGGTGCGTCCGGGCTCGCCGAAGACGAACTTCGCCGGAGGGTATTGGAGAGGCCGGGTCCGCATGGGCCAGCTTTTGTCGTATAAATTGAAGATTGGCGTCACCGATGCAACGTCCATATTGGCGTCATAGTAGGCATCGAGGGTCCCAACGTCGCGCCAGTAGAGGGCTTCCTGTTTATTTTCGTCGACAAAGTTGAACGCGTACATTTTGTACTGGCCAAGCATGGCTGGAAGAATATTGTGACCAAAATCGTGCTGCGAATTCGGGTCTTCCGCATCGCGAATCAACGCCGGCAACAGTACATCGGTATTGAAGAGGTAAATGCCCATGGACGCATCGACCTTGTCCTGATTGAAAGGCGAGCGCAAATTCGTTTGCTGCGGTTTCTCCTGAAAGCCGGTGACTTCACCGGTTTGCGAAACCTCGACTACACCGAACCGGGAAACTTCGGACGGATCGATGGGCAGGGTGGCCAGGGTAACGTCCGCCCCTGAATCCAGATGTTGTTGCGCCATGCGTCCATAGTTCATCTTGTAGATGTGGTCGCCGGAGAGAATCAACACGCGCGCGGGTTGCTCGCTGCCAATTGAGTATATGTTCTGATACACAGCATCCGCGGTTCCCATGTACCAGTTGGCGCTCACGCGCTGCATTGGCGGCAGGATCTCAATGAATTCGCCCAGTTCGTTGGCGACCACCGAACCCCAGCCTTCGCGAATGTGGCGGTTCAGGGAAAGCGCCTTATATTGCGTCAGAATGTAGACATGGCGCAGATCGGAGTTGATGCAATTCGACAGTGTGATATCGATGATGCGATAGTTTCCGCCGAAGGGCACAGCAGGTTTGGCGCGGTCGCGAGTAAGTGGATACAGCCGCTCGCCAGCCCCACCTGCCAGTAGAACTCCCAAAGTATCTCTCATTGGGGGCATTGAATTCGACCTCTCTGAACGCCACGACCCTGAATTGTAGTCCAAAACATGTTAGACCGCGATGACCAAAAAATGTTCGATGCTGCGTGGCTATGGCCTCTAGTTAGGATGCACAAGAGCCGGACCAACGATCCCGTGGTGCAACTTTCCTTGAAGAAAAATCCGCGTGGATATCTGCCCTCTCGATACGCCACCATGGAACCGTTCTAGCCCGCAGCCTCGGCGTTGTCGGCCTCTTCGGTAATTCGAATCCTCAAGGTGCGCAAGAAGTTCACATCCTGCGCGGTGAATGGGCCGGATTCTGCGGTGGTCGCTATTTCCGATTTTTCGGCAGGGTCTTTTGCCGCCTCATTCAGCCCGATGGTCGCCTCCAGCATCAGCATCACCTCAAAACCTTCGGCACGGATATTGCGCACCACTCCGGCGATTTGATCGGATTCGGCAACGGTTTCGTGGATCGCTTCGCCCAGTTGCTCAATGAGATTGCGTATCTTGCGATTCAAATTCAGCCTCCCCGCGCCAGGATGGTCGCGTTTTTCTTACCATACTTCTCTTTCCAAAAGAGGGCAACGAAGTTCGATTCCGCTGCTACACTTTTCTGTGTGGACAACGTTCGTCTAGGTCGAAGGCTGGGGATCGGCACTCGCTTGGCCGCGAAGGTTTTGCGTGAGCAGGCGGCGAAGGCGACTTCCACGGATGGCGTGCGGCCGTCCATCCCTGCCGAAGAGCGACGGCCCGAGGAAAGACGAATTCCTGCTCCTGGCGCGGCACGTCCCGCAGCCAGACGCACCCCAGTGCCAAGCAGCGTTGTGCGCCAGGCGGCCCGAGGCGGTCGCGGCTTTGGCAGGGCATTCTGGGGACCATTTGCTCGCGCTGGACGAGCGCTCTGGCATGAGGTGACGGGAGTTTTCTTTGCCCTGTTTGCAGTTTTCTTTCTCCAGGAACTTTGGCGCCTGCGAGATGCCTGGAGATCGGGACCGGAACATCGCCACTTTGAGATCGATCTGGTCATGGCAATCTTGTTTCTCTATTTTTCCGTCAGCGCGTTCGTCCATTCACATCGCACGCCGCGCTAAGTTTTCCGACTGCACCGCCGCCTGCAGTAGCAAGTTCGTTGCGCCATGCCAAGCCACCCTGCGTCACGAGATGAAAGCCACAGATTGGATGCATCCCCAGATTCGAGCTTTCCGATCGAGCCTAGGTATGGCCCGTCGGAGCCTGCCCCAGGGAATCCATCCCAGAATGGCACAGTGGCAACCAACGAGAAAATCGGATACCCCGGCGAATATCCCTATACTCGCGGCATTCAACCCACCATGTACCGCGGGCGACTGTGGACCATGCGCCAGTATGCCGGCATGGGCGACGCGGAAGAGAGCAATCGCCGTTACAAATTTCTACTGGCCAGCGGAACAGCAGGATTGTCTGTTGCCTTTGACTTGCCGACGCAGATTGGCTACGACTCCGATGACCCCATGTCGATCGGAGAGGTGGGCAAGGTCGGAGTCGCCATCGACTCCATTGAGGACATGGAGAGGCTGTTCGCCGATATTCC
The DNA here is from genome assembly GCA_021802085.1 of Acidobacteriota bacterium. Classification (GTDB taxonomy): domain Bacteria; phylum Acidobacteriota; class Terriglobia; order Terriglobales; family Acidobacteriaceae; genus JAKAAZ01. Next base: position 3,186 of record JAKAAZ010000065.1, on the reverse strand, counting down.
GCTGGATAAAATCTCCACGTCGATGACGATCAACTCGACCGCCAGCATACTTCTCGCGCTCTATATTGCAGTGGCGCGTCGGAACGGACTGGACACGAAACAACTCTCTGGCACCGTGCAGAACGACATTCTGAAGGAATACATCGCCCGGGGGACCTACATTTACCCCGTGGCGCACGCCATGCGCATCATCACCGACATGTTTGCGTGGACCCACGACCACGTACCGGAGTGGAATACGATTTCCATTTCCGGCTATCACATGCGGGAGGCCGGTTCGACCGCGGTACAGGAAGTGGCCTTCACCCTGGCGAATGGAAAGACCTACGTACGGGCAGCCATGGACGCGGGTCTCGATGTTGACGTGTTTGCTCCCAGGCTGTCGTTTTTCTTCAATGCGCACAGCAATTTTCTGGAAGAGGTTGCGAAGTTCCGCGCGGCACGGCGGATGTGGGCACGCATCATGCGGGAAGAATTTGGCGCGAAGAATCCCCGCGCATGGATGCTGCGCTTCCACGCGCAAACGGCGGGTTCCACGCTGACGGCGCAACAACCGGAGAACAACATTGTGCGCACGGCGGTCGAGGCGATGGCCGCGGTGTTGGGCGGAACTCAGTCACTGCATACCAACGGCTACGACGAAGCGCTGGCGCTGCCCACGGAACAGGCTGCTCGTACAGCGCTGCGCACACAGCAGATTCTGGCATACGAATCCGGTGTGGCCCAGACCATCGACCCGTTCGCCGGATCGTATTGCATTGAAGCGATGACGGATGAAATTGAGAACCGCGCGATGGAATACCTGAGCAAAATCGCAGCCATGGGTGGGATGCTCCGTGCCATCGAGCGCGGCTACGTGCAGCAGGAAATCCAGAATGCCGCCTATGAATTTCAGCAGGCCGTCGATAACGGAGCTGCCATTATTGTGGGGGTCAACCGCTTCACACAGGAAAATGCCCCCCCGATTCCACTGCAGCACATGGATGAATCTCTGGAACGTAAACAGGTGGAGCGACTGCGCGCCATGCGTACCCGCCGCGAACCCGCCCGGTGGCAGGCCTCCATCCGTGGAGTTATAGAAGCAGCGCGCGGTGGTATGAATCTGATGCCCGCGATACTGGAAGCCGTGGAAAGCTATGCAACAGTCGGCGAAATCGCAGGAACTCTGCGAGATGTCTTCGGCGAATATCAAGAAACAGTAGTCATCTGAGTAGGAATCAAGACTGCCCTGCGCGGCGCCGCAATGGGTGGGAAGACGCATCCAAGTGAGGCAGGCATGAGAATGAATAAAAGTTCCGTCATGTCGCCTGAGCGCAGAAGAAGCTGTTTCCCTGCTTTGGTGGCCGGAATCCTGTTGGGCGTCGTCGGCTTTGCCATCTTTGCGCGCAAGGCAAAGACGGGCGTGTGGGACCATCTGGCTGCGATCGTGACGGGCAGAAGCCTGACCATCGATACCTCGCAGCTTACTGTGGCGAATAAGATCCAGCGTTTGCAGCGGCTGGAAACGGTCACGTACTCGCTCGACAAGATCGTTGAAGGCGAGCGGCAAAGTCCAATCCTGCCAAATTTTTTGGTGGGAGATAAATTGCTGCTGGTCGTGCATGGCGAAGTCATCGCCGGAGTCGACCTGGGCCAATTGAAAACAGATGATATCCAAGTCCACGCCCGGTCCGTTCAGGTGCATTTGCCGCCGCCGCAGATTTTTGTCACCGCACTCGACAACTCGAAAACGCGGGTCTATTCGCGCACCACCGGTTTGCTGGTTCCGGAAGATCCCAACCTTGAAAGCGAAGTCCGCGCCAAGGCGCAGGAGCAGATCCAGCAGGCTGCACTCGCCGACGGCATCCTGGCAACGGCCAGCAAGAATGCTCAAGCCACAGTGATGTCGATGCTGCTCGGTTTAGGCTTTGAACGCGTAACTTTCGATTAGAGCGGATTTTCTATCGGCGATATCGGATGTAGACGGTCCGCGCTCGGATCGGGAGGCTTGTTTTGCTACAGTCAATCTAGCGATGGATACACGGATCGTTCCCTTGGTAATTCGCCTGTTCGATTTTTTTACGATCGCCTTCAGCGCATTATTCCCTCTTATCAACCCCTTGGGATCGGCGATGTTGTTTCTCGGGCTTGCGGGTCCTGCGGACGAGGTAGTGTACAAGCATCTGGCTCGGAGGATCGCACTGTTTACGGTGCTGTTCCTTATAGTAGTCGATCTGGCGGGTGCGCTGCTTCTCACGTTTTTCGGCATTTCTCTTCCCGTCGTCCAGGTTGCAGGCGGACTGGTGCTTGCCTCCATGGGTTGGAAGCTCTTGAACGAACCGGATGTGCCAGCGCCCAATCCAGGTCAGGCAACGGAACTGTCCAGTTCCTTGCAGGCCCTCGACTCCAAAGTGTTCTATCCCTTCACCTTTCCACTGACAGCCGGTCCAGGGACGGTGGTGGTTACTCTGACTTTGGCTGCACATGCAGAGCAGCCAGCGATGATCGACAGCATTTTCAGTCAATTAGGGTTCTTCCTGGCGATTGTAGCTTTGTGTGTTCTGGTCTATTTCGCCTACGGATACGCTCCAGCACTGGCCCGGAAGGTCTCTCAGCAGACAATCCACGGAATTCTCCGGATTATCTCGTTCATTCTGCTTGCCATCGGCGTGCAGATCTTTTGGCGGGGGGCGGCGACATTGCTACAGCAAGCACTTCACATCCATCATTAGCCATCGCGGCCCAATACTCCTTATTTTGCTTTGATTCACGGGAGAAGTCCGCTTCCGCCTACGCAGGGGAACTCCCTTCGCAAAGTAGTTGTCTCCCTGATCCATGGATAACATTGCGTTCAAGTTGATGCGATGTCCAGAAAGCCCCGTGGAGTGGATGGATGCGGGGTAAATGAGAAGTGTCTGGCATCGTTTTTCCTGCACCTTTCAGGTGCGAGGAACGGTTACGATGTGGACATGAATCCAATCCGCCCCGGAAGCCTTCGCCGACCGAATCTCCGCTGTTGTTTGAGATTGATGATGAGCCGCTGCAAGAAACCCTGACCGCCCGGGGCGGCGTGCCGCTGGTGGTGCAGGCGTTTCGTTCTCTGGGCGTGCCTCCGCTAGAGGTCTTGAAGTAAGGAACTTGTGGTAAATGTGTCAAGTTTTAAGCCGCCAGTTTTGCCTTGTCGGCCCAGACTTTGATTTCCAGTTC
>JAKAAZ010000301.1 GCA_021802085.1 Acidobacteriota bacterium | reverse complement strand
CTATGCCCGACAGGCTCCTAGATAATAATTCGCCTTTGCATCGCGGGGCTCTCGCCGCAACGCCTCCTGCAAAACCACCATTTCCTCCACGCGGGAAGGAAAACAATACAAGGACGAAGCCTTCGCAGCCTGCCTTCGATAATCTTCGGCTGCTTTGCCATCATCGAGGCGATCTGCCAACCACGCCAGCGTGTAGAAGACCATTGGGTATTGCGTGTTCATGCCTGCGACGACCATTTCGAGCCACCGCCGGGCCTCTTCCAGCAATCCAGCGCCGGCGTAGTCGTAGGCAATATCAAGCGCCGTTTGCACATCGCCATCCAGCCGGACGACGGCATCGCAACTGGTGTCGCCTGCCGCCGGGTGTTGCAGAAAAAACTTCTCCGCCAGGGCCAGGAAATCCAGCGGGTCAAGCCGCAGAGTTTCATTCACCAGCTGCCGCGCCTCGTCCCCCTGTCCCAAGAGCCGCAGCGCGGCGGCTTTTAAATCGCGTGCTTTCAGATTTTCCGTGTTGGTCTTGAGGCTCTCATCGAGATGCCGCAGCGCGTCGGCGAAATCGCCCCGCTCACAGGCAATCCTCGCCAGTTCGTAATATCCGGGGCTGCGCCATGCATAGTTCCAAGTCGCTTTATAGAACGCGGCATACGCCTCGTCCTGATGCCCCTGATAGGCAAGCGCCAGGCCGAGATTGTAGTAGGACTCGCCGTCGCGCGGATTTGGATTTCGCCGGGTAAGCCGCTTTATGGCGGCGCGAAAGTAATTTTCAGCGCGCCCAAATTCGCCTCGACGCAATGCCGCCAGCCCCATGGCATTGTCCAGCCGCGCATCCCCAGGATCGCGGCGCAGACCTTCTTCCCAATATGGCTCCGGCGAGCGTGTCGCATGTCGGTTCTGCTCCAGGTGCAGCCCGGTGATGTAGAGCTCATCCGCCGACTCGATCTGCTCCGGAGCAAGCGGCTCCGTTGCCGGTCCAGGCAGCTCGGCGAGTTGCGGCGCTTCCGGCCTATAGTGAAGCAACAACTTTCCCTGAGCGTTGCGCAGCTCGAAGCGGAACCGGTGCAGTTCGCGTTTTTCCGGGAAATGCCCGATCCAATTTCCGATCCAGGGTTCGCCGGGCGCGAGATCCACCGTTTCGACAAACACCTGTTCTTCATCGCACTGGACGCGGATGGAACAGCACCTGAACCGCTCCGAAGAACACACTCCCATCCGGATGCCTTCGCTAGAGCGCTCCAGGCTGAGGGCCGCATGCACGTTGGCGCAGCTCACCGGACCGATGTTCTGAATCGGATACCAGAACTGGCTGAAACTCCGGGTTTCGTAAGGGTGCAGCCAGGAAAAATCAGGCTGATTGTCGGTGTAAACGCCCGCCATCAGCTCTATGTAGGGGCCATCGGCATCAGTTAAATTGCGGACCCAGGCTTTGCCGAATTCGCCGCTTCCCCAAGTCCACAGCTTTTTGCCGGGAGCGACGTGCCGGTCCGCCACATGCACGAACCCGGCTTGCCGGTCATGATCGTACCCACCAAAAAAATCGTAGCTGGATTGCATGACCATATAAGAGGTGGGCACGGGAATGTTCTTATACCAGCGCAGGTCTACCCCTGCGGTATAGTCCACGCCGTAATAAAAATTCTTTGCGACTGGGAAATGCGATACTTCTCGTTTCGCATGGTCGGCTACGAAGGTAACGTCCGGGGGAAAAAACGCCTGGTATTGGTCATGGACGCGAACAGCAACGTTGGCCCACCATAAGAAGGTTTGAACGAATGGCGTTCGATTGTAGAGCCGCACCTTAGCTTCCACTACGGAGCGCCCGGGATACAGGCATATCCCCAGCATGCCTTTCATGCGCAGCATGGGATCATGCTCGCTCAACCACACGGTCGCGCTGCCATCCTGACCATGTTCAATTTCGACATGCACCGGCATGAAGGTGGAAGGCCGATGATGCTGCGGCCAGTTGAACTCTACGCCGCCGGAAATCCACGAGCCCAGCAATCCCACCAGGGCAGGCTTGATCACATTCTGGCGATAGAAGAAATCGTATTCATTCGTTTTGTCCTGTCCAACGTGAATGCGCCCGCCCAACTCCGGCAGGATCATCAAATGCACATACTCGTTCTCGATATAAATCGCTCGGTAGCTCCGATTCGACTTCTCGGTGGAAATACGATCCGTGAATGGATTGGGATACACCTTCCCGCTGCTGCCCTGATAGACCCGCTTCTCAAGAAACATGGGATTGACATCGGCAGGGTGCGCCTCGTAGGTAGGTAGGGATACCTGCTCCGTCCATGCGCGGACACTCGCAGTTGCTTCTGCCATAGTCTCTCTCGAAAAAACTCTGCGGAATAATTTTTTGGATCGAGATTGATGCGAAAATAGGATTTTGTATTGTGTACGTTAACGCTGAGATAGAATATGGCGACCCCTAACAGTTGTCAAATACCTGCGACAAACAGGATACGGGTTGAATGAGGAGTGTCTATGGTCTATTTTCCTGCACCTTTCAGGTGCGCGCAGCGGTTACGATGTGGACATGATCCCGCCCCGAAAGCCTTCGCCGAGTGAATCTCCGCTGCTGTTTGAGATTGACGATGAGCCGCTGCAGGAAACCCTGACCGCCTGGGGCGGCGTGCCGCTGGTGGTGCAGGCGTTTCGTTCTCTGGGTGTTCCGGCCAGGGTGCGGCAGCATGTGCAGATCAAGCAGCGGGAGCGCGGCTACGACGAGGCCACGATGGTGGAAAGCTTCGTGGTGCTCAACGCGGTGGGCGGCGAGCGGGTGGACGACTTCCAGCATCTTCGCGACGATGCCGGGCTGAAAGATGAAAGAGATGTTGGGCCATGAGGTTCCTTCTCCGGAAGCGGCGCGGCAGTTTCTGAACCAGTTTCATTCGGAAGAGAAGATCGAGCAGGCCAGACAGCAGCGGAAGCCGGAGCAGATCGCCTTCATTCCGGAAGAGGCCGATGCACTGAGCGGGCTTGGCGAAATGAACCGGGAGTTGGTGCGGGAACTGGAGCAGCGCATCGCCACGGCGGATCAGGACGCGACCATCATCGAAAGCCACAAGCGGGAGGCGCTCAGCACCTATGAAGGCGAGCGCGACAGAAAGACACGCAGCCGTTGCGCTACGTGGCGATTCGCATTCGTCCGCGGCAGGA
>JAKAAZ010000064.1 GCA_021802085.1 Acidobacteriota bacterium | reverse complement strand
AGGGGAACGTGAAGATTCATACGCTCGACCGGATCGATTCTCTGCTGGGGAAGTCGATAGGAACCCGGATCACGTACAAACAGTTGGCAAGTTCCAGCAGGGAGTAAAGTATATAATTCCCCAAATTTACCTATACGCGTCAGGTGATAGAAGAGGCGATGCGCTTGTATCCGCCGGGTTGGCTGATGACACGTAAGGCACTGAAGGACGATCAGCTTGGCGATTATTTTGTTCCTGCAGGAACGGAGATTTATATTTCACCCTATATAATCCAGCGTCATCCGGCTCAGTGGGATCATCCCGATTGCTTCGATCCAGATCGGTTCGAGCCCAATACGTCACGAGATCGGCACCCGCTGGCGATGCTTCCGTTTTCAGCCGGTCCGAGGAAATGCATTGGAGAGTTATTTGGCCGGGTTGAGATGCAAATTCATGTCATGATGATCGCTGAACGGCTTCGGCTCCAGTACTTTGGTGAGAAGCCGACGGAGCTCGACCTTGGCGTGAATTTGCGCTATAAGTATGATTTTATTATGTTTCCAGCGACCAAGACGATCGCAGGTCATTGCTTTGCCCACGATTGCAATGGCGCATAAAAAAAGATGTACGCAAGAGATATGTGGTTCTTTTGCCATGGGAGAGTTTTCAGTGGATTTGGCGACAGAACATAGCGATGCGGATCGAGAGCCAGCCGTGCAAGCTTTGGATGAAAGAATCACGGAGCGGCAGCCCTACAGTCTGCTGCCGCAGGATGGCGCAGCCAATGGGGTGGGGCCTGGTTGGACAAATATAACTGCGCCGGTTACAGAAGTGCCTCTAACGGAGCCGCAACTGGAAATCATGCTGGCTGCCCAGGTTTCCGACGATGCCAATTGCGCATTCAATGAGTCATTCCGCCTGAGCCTAGAAGGGGCGCTCGATGTGGAATCGCTCAGGCTGGCTTGGCAATCTCTGGTGGATCGGCATGATGCGCTGCGCATGTCTCTGGTGCCGGCAGGCGATAGAATGCGCGTCCATCCTGGTCGCTTGATTGCGATGCAGGAGGTGGACCTTTCCGGTCATTCTGCGAACGCGCAGCAAGATCTGCTCGACACCGTGATCGCGGCGGAAGGGAAACAGCCCTTCGATTTAGTCCAGGGTCCCCTTGTACGCCTCCAACTGGTCAAGCTGGCAGCGCAGAAGCACCTGCTGGTGATAACAGCACACCATCTGATTTGTGGCGGATGGACAGTGAACGTACTGGTTGACGAACTTGGAAAAATGTATTCGGCGGCGCTTCACCATGGTTCGCCGGAACTGTCTTCCGTCCTATCGTTTTCTCAATACGCACTCGACGTGCAGCGGCCGCAATGGCGGGAGCAGGAGAGAAACGATCTTGCGTACTGGAAGCAGCAGTTGACGCCTGAACCGGAATTGCTGGCGCTGCCGAGCGATCGCAGTCGTCCCACAGTCCGCAGCTTCGAAGGATCTACCTACGTTACGGAATTCCCGAAAGCGTTTGTAGCCGCGCTGCGCAAGGCCGGCGCGCAGTCCGGCTGCACGTTGTTCACGACGTTGCTCGCCGGCTGGCAGATTCTGCTGTGGAGATTGAGCGGCAATCCAGACCCGGTCACGCTGATTCCATCCGCGGCGCAATCGCTGATGGATGGCAGGGTTCTGGTGGGCCACTGTGTTCATCTATTGCCGATACGCGCGGCACTCGCACCCGAAATGGTCGCCGCAGATTATATGCGGGCATTGAAGCCCGCCGTTCTCGATGCCTACGAGCACCAACACGCCACCTATGGCAGCATCGTGCGCGCACTCGCACCGCGGCGGGAGCCGGGCCGGCTGCCGTTGAGCGAGATTCAGTTCAACCTGGAGCAAGTGGGCCGGTGCGCTTCCTTTGAAGGCATTCAGACTGAGGCTCGGGCGCATGGAAAGCGGGCGGTCAACTTCGATCTTTTTCTGAACATCGTCGATACCGGAAATGGATTGCGGCTGGAGTGCGATTACAGTACGGGACTCTACGACGAATCCACCATTGCCTGCTGGCTCCGTTGCTATCGAACGTTGCTGGAGTCCATGGTTTCCAATCCAACGCAAAGTGTCGCCAAACTGGAGATTCTCGGACCCGACCTGCGGACATATCTATTGGAAACCTGTAATGCAACAGCCACTGCGGCGAATGCCGCGGAGAATGTTCCGGAGTTGATTCGTGCGGCTTTTACAGCGATGCCGGAGCAGCCTGCCGCGGACTTTTATGGCATGGATCTGACGCGCCCGCAGTTGGCGGAGCGGAGCGATCGCCTGGCCGCGTGGTTGATGCGCCATGGCGCCGGGGCGGGGGCCCTGGTGGGCATCTATATGGACCGCTCGCTGGACATGCTGGTGGCGATGCTGGGAGTGATGAAGGCGGCCGCGGCGTATGTGCCGCTCGATCCCATGTTTCCCCCGGCGCGCATCGCGCAGATTGTGGAAGAGACAAATGTACCTGTGATGATTACACTTTCCGAGCATCTGGACGCGCTGCCAAAATCGCAGGCGAAGGTGATTGCTCTGGATGCGGAAGCGGATGCGCTGGCAGCAGAACCCATCGTTGCACTGCCGAACATCCCAAGCGACGCGCGGGCGTATGTGATTTTCACGTCAGGGTCAACGGGTCGGCCCAAGGGTGTCGAGGTTTGCCACGGCGCGGTGGTCAATCTGCTGGCGGACACGGCGCAACGCCTGGAAATGAAGCCGCAAGACCGGCTGCTTGCGGTCACCACCTTGTCATTCGATATTGCAGTGCTGGAAATGCTGTTGCCGCTGGTGTCGGGAGGAACTGTGGTGATTGCGCGTGGCGGCGATGTGGCCGACGGCGCGCAGTTGGTGGAACTGTTGCAGGCGACGCGGGCGACTGTGCTGCAGGCCACGCCAGCGACATGGAGAATGCTGATCGAGCAGGGATTTCAGCCTTCTTCCGGATTCAAGATGCTGTGCGGCGGCGAGGCGTGGACGCCGGCGATGGCCGGTCAGTTACTGGCCGACGGCGGGCGTCTGTGGAACATGTACGGCCCGACGGAAACGACGGTATGGTCTTCGATCACGGAAGTGAAACGGGGTGCAACCCGCATGACCCTTGGGCCTCCCATCGCCAACACGCGATTCTATGTGTTGGATGCAGGCTTGCAGTTGGTGCCGCCAGGCGTATCCGGAGAACTGCTCATCGCGGGCGGCGGAGTTGCGCGAGGATATTTCAATCGCCCGGAATTGACGGCAGAGAAATTTTTGCTCGATCCATTCAAGCCCGGAGAGCGGATGTATCGCACCGGGGATGAGGTTCGCCAACTGCCGGATGGCCGCATTGAGTTTCTGGGCCGGCTGGATCGGCAGATCAAGCTGCGCGGCTTTCGCATTGAGCTAGGCGACGTGGAGACGGCGCTGCGCGCATTGCCGGGTGTTCGCGACGCGGTTGCCGTGCTGCGGCCCGATGCCAGCGGGGAGGCGATCCTGGTTGGTTACTATACGGGCGGCGAGAATTCCACTCCAGCAGAATTGAAGCGGGCGCTCGGCAGCCAACTGCCCGCATATATGATACCGACAATCCTGACGCAGATGGACAAGCTTCCTCTGACGCCGAACGGCAAGATCGATCGCCGGGCGCTGCCGGAGCCGTGTGCAGGCGTGGAGGTCGAGAAAGCGGAGTTCATTGAGCCGGGCACGCGGACAGAAACCATTCTGGCGAAGATTTTTTGCGAGGTCCTGGGATGTTCGCGTATTAGTATTCGAACCAGCCTCCTCGATCAGGGCGCGGACTCCTTACGCATGTTTCAGATTGCCGCGCGCGCGCATCGCCGCGGTTTTGCGGTGAGCGCGAAGCAGTTGATGCAGTTGCACACGGTGGAAGCGGTAGCCGCGGCCATCGATATGGCAGAAGGTAACGCGCGCAGTCTTTCTGACTGTGCTGTGGCATTGCAGCGAGCGTCGAGGGAAGATTATGAGGGTCCTAGGATCGCCGGGTCGGGGATCGAAACCACAGAAATGAAAGAAGATTCGCGAGGCCCGGAGAGAATATCAGCCACGGAGTTGCAGGAAAGCCCTCCGCTATCACCAAGCGAGCGCGACATGTTGCGCATATGGAGACAGGTTCTGAAGATCGAGGACCTGGATATGGAGTCGAACTTCTTCGATCTCGGGGGACACTCGCTATTGCTGGCCAGGTTGCAGATCGCGATGAAGCGCGAGTTCAATGTGCAGTTGACGGCAGCGGAGGTATTCCGGCAACCGACGATTGGCACGCTGGCGGCCTGGTTGGAGCAGGCGCGATCGACGACACCGGCGGCAAAGCCGTCTTCCTCGCGTCCATGGGAGCAGAATCCGCGCATTGTGCCGATTCAGCCGCTTGGCGCGGACCGGCCAGTTTTTGTAATCTCGCAAAGTATGATCTTTCGGACGTTCGCCGCGGAGTTGGGTACGGACCAGCCCGTGTATGCGATACAAATGCTCGACCAGGATACGGTGGCGCTGGATGGCGCCGGCTTTGGGCATCTGATCGAGTTCTATACTCGGCTGATCCGCACGGTTCAGCCGTCCGGACCCTATCGGCTGGCGGGCTGGTGCGTTTCTGGCTGGATTGCGTATGGAGTTGCGCGCCAACTGGAACAGCAGGGTGAAGAGATCGAGATGGTAATGATCATCGATGTCTGGGCCCCTGCTTATTGGAGCGGTCAGCCGCCGATGCGCCGTTGCCTCATGCTGGCCATCTATTGGTTGCAGCGTGTCCGCTGGATGGAACACCGTCTGAGGCATCGCAGTCTGCCGCAATCCGGGCCCTACATCCGGAGAAGCTTTCAGGGCTTCGCCAAAGTCGCAAAAGAGTTGACCGAGCGCTTTCAACGCGTACTTGTTCCCTTGGACGTAGGTCAGAGAGAAAAAGAGCGGCGCAGGAGGCGAGTGGAGGGGACCGCGGTCCTTGCATCCGAGGTCGGTCCGCTATTGGGAAGGGCACTATTCTTCCGCAGTGAAGAAGAGCCGACAGGCTCGCCGCTGCCGGCGGACATGGGTTGGTCGCAACTGACTGGCAGGCCGGTACACATGGAGATGTTGCCAGGGAATCATCTCGAGATCTTAGGTCAGCCCGGCGCGGGAAAGATGGCGGCTCGCGTCCGTGAGCTGTTCGGCTTGGCCACGGTTCCAAAAACGCGTGCAGACATGCGCGACGGGACGCAGTTTGAGAACTGGTTTGCCAAAAATGCATCGACCCGCTAAAGGAAAATTCCTATCGAACGAGCGCGAAACATCGGAGAGAGGATCTATCAAACTTTCCCGTTTCGTCGCGGAGCGCGAGGGTTGCAACGATATCTTCCGCAGGGCTCAGCTCGACCAGCAGCCAGCCAGCCGCGATGGGCGCCTGCGGACGCAAGTCAAGCAATGCCGCGGGAAGCTGGGGATGGACCTCGACATCAAAGCCATCGAGCGGCAGGTTGAGCCCAAGACCCTCGCCCTTGAGCAGCGCTTCCTTGCTGGTCCAGCAGCGATAAAAGCCTGGGAGCCATTGCTCCGGTGGAAGAGTTCGCAGGGTGAGCAACTCGCGCGAGGAGAAATGGTGTTCGGCGACATCGGCATCGATCGGGCGGATACGCTCCATGTCGATTCCCAGCTCATAGTCGCGGCTGACGGCCAGGGCCGCGATTCCCGCGCTGTGGGTCAGATTGAATCGGATGCGCTGCGTATCGTTCCCCTGCTCGATTTGCGGCTTGCCGTAGGCGTTGGTCGAGAATGCTATCTCCGCCGGGCTGAGGCCGAGATAGCCGCCGAGCAGCGACCGCATCGCGGAGTGGGCGCGGACATAGCGGTCGCGATCCCGCGGGAACACGAAGCGCCGAGCCCGAATAGTCTCTGCCTCGCTGAGAATTTCCCAGTCATGGGGCAGGGGCGCGAGGTCGAGGTTCCAGGCCCACACGTGGACCTGATTCGCGGAGAGCGGCGGAACGGGTTCTGTGCGCGGCCAGAAAAAGTTGTATGCCTTCATTCGCGTCGTGGTACCGTTGGAGTCCGTGCCGTCAGCCCAAGGCTAGGCCACATTGTGAATTTCAGGAGGGCCACGGGCGTGTGACAATATGGCGATGTCAACAGTCAATCCATCCTCTTGATAACCTCGTCGCCACGTCTCCTCATTGAGGATCACATTTCGTAACGAATGCAGCCGATTGTCGTAAGTTTACCGGAGGATGCTCGCCATATCCTCATCAGATCGACAGGAAAATGCTGTGTATTATCTGTGAAAAGTGGGTATAACTCCACCTCTATCGGGACTGAACCCTTGGTCTGACAGCGGGTTGATGTATGCAGGAAGCCGTGTTGTCGACTCCGCCAATCTCAATGCCCCATTTTTCATGAAACCGGCAAGTCGAAACATCCACCATCATCGTAATGAGACGACGATGGCCGTCGTGATAAGAAGCACCATGGATTGGTGAAATGCCACGATGGTTCCCGGATTTTTCGGTTTGAGATTGACGGCATGGAAAAGCAGGAATCCCACTGCGACCTGTGCGACGGCCAGATAAAAGGCCACAGAATAGGCTGGCATGAGCCAGCCTAACGTAGCCACGACGGTCAGTGCAGCAAGGATATGGACTGCCACAGTCCAATGGGCGAGTCGCTGCGGTCGGTAAAAAGGTCCGATCGGCTGGCCGAAGCCGCGTTGCCCAGTGGTCATACCCCCCAGGAACACCGCCAGCAAGAGCGCATGGAGGGCGACCGTGAACTTGAGATACCGCCAAAATTCAACGCCGGGGAAAGCAAGTCCGGTGAGATAACTGAGAAAGACTCCGTAGGCCAGGAGTCCATGGATGCCATGCACGAAGGCCGGTATCCGGCCGGACAAAACATGGAGGGTTCCTATTCCGAACAGTGCGGCGATGATCACCAGCACCAAGCCATTGATGGTCGCCGAACCTGGCGCAAGAAAAACCAGGGCCAGCGCGATGAGGCCCACCAGAGTGGCCACCAACCGATGCGCCGCCTCGGGATCTCCCCGGACCATCAACACCAGGATATTCCGGGTATAGGGCCAGCGGGTCCCGAGAGAGAGCCCATAGCCAAATCCCTCGACAAGGCTGCCGAGAAGAATCAGGATACCGGCCAGAATTACTTCGGTGAGAAACAGCCCGCTCACCAGCGCCGCTCTGCCCGATTGCGGGCCAACGCTCGCCTTCCAGATGCCGGCGAGGATGGCGCCAGCCACCAGACAGGCCATCGCCAGTCCTATCACACGCACCGCGCGCGTCATTTCTCCGTCGACGGCTGAGGAGACGGGCACTACTCCCGTAGTATGCCGCGCGGAGTTTGGCTTTTCTGTAACGCTGTGGTTTGCCATTGCTTCAAAATACGCAGCCCGCCGCCAGCGAACAGTGACATGCATCACGCGTTACGGACAAAGCATGCTTCCCCCGCCTGTGGAATTGCGTGCTTGACGATTTCCCTTCCTCCGCCTTGCTCACCTGCCCTCTCCTTACCCGATTCAGATGGAGTGCCAGACACCAGCGTGGACGGATGGATGCGGTCCGATTCAGGCTGCGGGGCTCTGCCGCGACGGGGTCCTTCATGGAAAGGGTTGCAAAGCCGCCGAAACGTGCTGGATGCAAACGTACCGCCTGGGCCAGTTCGTCATTGATGTCATGGGCGAGCGAGGTGGCCGTATCTGCATCCAGTGCATCGAAACCCATCGCGGCCAGCGAGAGCACCTGAAGATCGATCTCCGACTTGTCCATGTCGGCAATCCGGCCAGCGCCGAGGTCAAGGAGTTTCGGTTGCAGTTCCGCAAGCTGCGGGGGAGTTTCCCTGTCCCCTGCTCCGGTGGCTCGCAGGAAGGATTCGGTAACGAAGTGTTCTTCAATCGTGATGGTGCGCATGGAAGATTGGACGATGCCAGTGTGCCGAGAGTTTCCTTTCTGTGAAAGGAGGATGGCGAAGCTGGATATCGATGCGCGTCAATTCGCTTCGTCGCACATCGAAATGACTGCGTGGAAAATCGTTCGCGCGAACCATGCGATTGGGCGGCATTGCGGATGTCCAGACTGCACGTCGATCGTGGCCGCTTCGGCACCCACCATCGGTGCCGGGAGTTCTCGTTGGTATTCTGTGAGCATAGATGGCAGTTGGTTGGAATCGCTGATTGACGGCTTCCCGCTCATCCCGTATCGCAAACCGCCGGTTGACTGCGCTGCACGAAAACTTACCGATGGAGACTTCCCAAACATGTCACAAGAGAACGCCGCTGATTTGAACGCCCCCTGCAAGCTCTTTTCGCCTCTGAAGATTCGCGAGATCCATTTCCGCAACCGCATCGTCATCTCTCCCATGTGCCAGTACTCGGCGGAGGGCGGATTTGCCACTCCCTGGCATAGAGTCCACCTGGGCAGCCTGGCCGTCGGGGGTGCGGGAGCGGTATTCGCCGAGGCCACCGCTGTCCTGCCGGAGGGACGAATCAGCCCCAACGATCTCGGATTGTGGAGTGACGATCAGGCGGAGATGCTGGCCCCGATATTTCACTTCATCGAGAGCCAGGGAGCGGTGCCGGGGATTCAGTTGGCGCACGCCGGACGAAAGGCAAGCACCAGCGCACCCTGGGAAGGGGACAAAGTGGTTCCCGCATCGTCGGGTGGATGGGTCCCGTACGCGCCGAGCGCGCTTGCCTTTCACGAAGGCAACCCCGCGCCGCACACGCTCGATGACACTGGCATCCAGCGCGTGGTGGACGCATTCCAGGCGGCAGCCATGCGTGCCTATAAGGCGGGATGCAAGCTGGTGGAAATCCACGCGGCGCATGGATACTTGCTGCATCAGTTTCTCTCGCCACTGAGCAATCATCGGGAAGATCGCTATGGCGGCAGCTTCGAGAATCGCACCCGAATCGTGCGCGAGGTGGCTGTGGCGATTCGAAGCGTGTGGCCGGAGAAATATCCCTTGTTCCTTCGCGTCTCCGCAACCGACTGGGTCGAGGGTGGATGGCAGATCGACGACACCGTGGCTCTGGCCAGTCAAGTGAAGCCGCTCGGAGTGGATCTGATCGATTGCTCCTCGGGCGGCGCGGTCCCGCACGCTTCGATCCCGGCTGCGCCCGGCTTTCAGGTGCCCTTTGCCGAGCAGGTGCGGCGGGAGGCGGTAATCCTGACCGGTGCCGTAGGGCTGATCGCGACGGCAGAACAGGCGGAGCAAATTCTGCGGAAGGAGCAGGCCGACCTGATTCTGATTGCCCGTGCTGCACTGCGTGATCCTCACTGGCCAATGCAGGCGGCCGTGCAACTGCACCAACCTGTGCCTGTTCCCCGGCAATATGCGCGGGCTTACCAGGGCCACTCGGTGAGCACAGAAATCTTCAGCTTGGTTGAAACAAAAGCCACGAATGGATGGGTTGCTTCGTAGGGTCGTGCAGCCTACGCTGGAATTGAGAGTCCGGTTCCCAGCCGGGCTGCAGGAGAGAGCGTACATGGAGCCGTTTCCTCACCACGTATTCGTCTGCACACAGGGAAAGCCCGAAGGAGTTGCGTCGTGTCCCAAGAACGGTTCTCTGTGGGTCCTGCAGCCCTGGAGCGAGAACTCTTCAGATGCTGAGGCGAGAGAGGATCACGCGCGACGACCTCAAGCGGGCGAGCATTCCCGCAGAATCGCGGCAACAGTTTGAGCAGCTTCTGCGCCTGACAGCCGCGGGATGAACGGCGAGCGCGCAGCCGCTTCGCCGGAACAGATGTACTGCGTCGTCCCACAACCGCGCGGGCGGAGGATGGGGCAACCGGATTGTTTCTCGCGCCACGATTTCCGATTTGCGATGATGGCGATAGCATTGCTGAAGATATGAACCTCGTTCTGTCCATTTCGCCTCACGGCCACCTGCATGTGGAAACCGCAGACGATGAGGAAGGCGCAGTTGCCGGCGAAGCTGTCGCCACGCGAATCGAGAGGGCCTTCGCTGAGAGCGCAGCGCAGGGATTGTTGCACCTGGCGACGGTGGAGCTGGAGACGAATCTGCCCGCGGCGTTTTCCTTTGCCCGCGAATGGGGCCGCGCGTACCTGACACAACTGTGTCATCGCCCGGAGATCGGAAGCGAGGAGCTCTCCTGGTCTGTTCCTGTTCCGTCAGTTGAGGAACGGACCGCAATGGCCCTGACCGCGCCGCCGATGCGAGGCGCGGAATATCTCAACGCCGAGGTTCTGGAGAACTGGTGGCAGGAACTGGATCGGCTGGTGCAGGCAGAGGTGGAGGCCTGCGGAAAAAACGTCCAGCAGTTTTTAGAGAAACGGAATCCGTTGTGGCGGATGGTGGGGCGCGTGACGTTTCATCTGGCGGAGAACAAGCGCGACGTGGAGTTTCCTTTTGCTTTTCTCGCGACCTACAGCAGCCGTCTTTCCGCGCATGGCAAGTTGCAGCATCTGCCGCTGGAGCGGGCGCTGCGGGAGTATGGCGCGGCCAAAAATCATGCCGCGCTGTTGTCGCTGCTGCAGCCGATCCAACAAGCCGCGGAGCGAATTCCATGGGTCAAGGAGCTGACCGAATCCGGGGAGATGTATCAGCCATTGGCCTGGGGGCCGCGCGACGCCTATCGCTTTCTTCAGGACGTTCCCAACCTGGAAGCGAGCGGGCTGATGGTTCGCGTGCCGGATTGGTGGAAGGCGGCGAAGCCGCCGCGCCCGGTGGTCAATGTGAAGATCGGCGGGAGCACCCAGGCAAAATTGGGCGTGGACGCGTTGCTCGACTTCTCCGTGAACGTAACGCTGGACGGGGAGGCGCTGAACGAGGAGGAATTGCAGGCGATATTGGCCTCATCGGGCGGCCTGGTTTCGCTGAAGGGCAAGTGGGTGGAGCTGGACAGCAAGAAGCTGGCAGAGGCGTTAGATCACTGGAAGAAGATTGAGCGCGAGACGGAAGACGGCGGCATCTCGTTCTTTGAGGGGATGCGGCTGCTGGCTGGCGCGAATCTCCCAGGAGACGCGGCAATCACGGTGCCGGAAGCGGACAGGGAATGGGTCGGCATCTCCGCTGGAGCGAGCCTGGAAACCATGCTTGGCGAACTGCGCCAGCCACAGGAACGGGAAGGGAATGCGCCGCCGGACTTGAAAGCCGCGCTGCGGCCCTATCAGCAGACCGGCGTTCATTGGCTTCGATTTGTGACGCGCCTGGGGTTGGGCGCTTGCCTGGCCGATGACATGGGACTGGGAAAGACCGTTCAGGTGATCGCGCTGCTGCTGCATTTGAAAGCGGAGCAGGCATCCCACATCTCACCGCAAAAAACGCGGGTAAATATGGAGCACCCGGCGGAGCAGCGATTGCCGACAAAGACTGCACGGCAGGACACGGCTGATCGTGAGGCTGTGCAGCGAGGCGACCACCCAGGTCTCAAAAGCGAGACCTGGGGCACCCGCATTCCCTCCCCATCGCCGAGTCTGCTGGTGGTTCCGGCGTCGCTGATTGCCAACTGGAAAGCGGAGTTATCGCGCTTCGCTCCATCCTTGTCTTTCTATATCGCGCATCCGTCGGAGCCGGGGATCGATCTGCAAGATTCCGCAGCCGCCTCCGGTCACGACCTGGTCATCACCACCTACACCATGCTTTGCCGGCTGGATTGGCTGCGCCAGCGGGAGTGGAAGTTGGCGATTCTCGATGAGGCGCAGGCCATCAAGAATTCCGGCATCCGGCAAACGCGGGCGGCGAAGGAGCTGCGCGCGGGCGGGCGCATCGCGTTGACGGGAACGCCGATTGAAAACCGGCTCTCCGACCTGTGGTCGCTGTTCGACTTTCTCAATCCTGGATTGCTGGGCAACGCGAAAGCATTTGCCGGCTTTGTCAAGCAAAGGGAAGCGGGCCAGAAGAAATCCTATGGCCCGTTGCGCGCGCTGGTGCGGCCTTATATTCTGCGCCGCCTGAAGACAGACCGCACGGTGATTGCCGATCTGCCGGAGAAGACCGAGGTCCGCGCATTTTGCGGGCTGACAAAATATCAGATCGCGCTGTACGAGCAGGCGGTCCGCGAGTTGCAACAGAGAATCGAGAAGGTCGATGGAATCCAGCGGCGCGGCATCGTGCTGGCCAGCCTGATGCGGCTGAAACAGATATGCAACCATCCCTCGCAGGGAGCTGGGGATGGAGGCGCGGAGGGCGAGTATGCGCCGGAGCGTAGCGGAAAGTTTCAACGGATGGCGGAGATTTGCCGGGAGCTGGCGGAGCGGCAGGAGAAGGCGCTGGTGTTCACGCAGTTTCGCGAGATCACCGCTCCACTGGAGAGTTTTCTTTGCGACATCTTCGGACGCGCCGGGCTGGTGCTGCATGGGCAAACGCCCGTGGGCAAACGGCAGGCGATGGTGGAGGCATTTCAGCGCGAGGACGGCCCGCCATTTTTCGTGCTGTCGCTGAAGGCCGGAGGCACTGGGTTGAACCTCACCGCGGCGTCGCATGTGATTCACTTCGACCGCTGGTGGAACCCGGCGGTGGAAAATCAGGCGACGGACCGCGCGTTTCGCATCGGCCAGAAACGCAACGTGATGGTCCACAAGTTCGTTTGCCGGGGTACAGTAGAGGAAAAGATCGATGCAATCATTGCGGCGAAAACCGGCCTGTCGGAAGAGATGCTCGACGATCGGGGCGGGGAAGCGCTGCTAACCGAGTTGGACAACGATCAGCTTCTGCGGCTGGTGGCGCTCGACCTCCACCAGGCAATGGAAGCGTGAAGGGAAGGGAAGGGAAGGGAAGAAGATATGGGTTGGTGGAGTTATCGTCCCTATGTTCCTGTGGCCCAAAGACGCGCGAAAGCTGCTCGCGCAGCGCAGAAGTTGGCCAAGGGCGGTCGCAAGGTCGCGCCGGTGGCCACGAACGGGCGCACCATCGCCGCGACGTTCTGGGGCAAGGCCTGGTGCGACAATCTGGAGTCGTACAGCGACTTCGAGAACCGCCTGCCGCGCGGCCGAACCTATGTTCGCAATGGTTCGGTGGTCGACTTACAAATTGAGCCGGGGAAGATTCGCGCGCTTGTCTCGGGATCGCATTTGTATCGGATTGAGATTGAGATTGGACCGCTGCCGGCGGTGAAATGGAAAGCGATCCAGTCGGAATGCCGTGGCCAGATCGGCTCGCTGATTGAATTGCTGCAGGCGAGGATGTCCCAGAGGGTGATGGAAATCGTGACGCGCCGCGACAGCGGACTGTTTCCTTCTCCCAAGGAAATCAAACTCGGTTGCTCCTGTCCGGACTGGGCGGAGATGTGCAAGCATGTTGCGGCCGTGCTGTACGGCGTGGGCAACCGGCTGGATCATCAGCCGGAACTGCTGTTCCAACTGCGCCAGGTGAACCATCTGGAATTGATTACCGCTGCCGCCGATTCCGCCGCTCTGGTGAAAAAGTCCGCCAGCAAAAAGAAGACTATTGCCAGGGAAGACCTGGCGCAGGTGTTCGGCATCGAATTGGATGCGCCAGCGCCGTCCAAGGGGCCTCTGCGCAAAGCGCGGATTGCGCAGCCGGCTGCCCGGCCGCAACGCAAGCAGGCCAAAACGAAGGCCAAGACAGGGCCTGCGAAACGGGCAGCGCGGCAAGGAAAAGCCGCTTCCAAGAAGCGTTGAGCCATGGCACGCGATTCTCAAGAGGTGGTGGTGTATTCGGTCCTGCGGGATTCTCAGTGCTCCCAATGCCAGCAGGAATTGCCCGGGGGAAGCCTGCTGACCATGCATGAAGGCCAGTCCCTATGTTTGCATTGCGCCGACATGGAACACCTGACATTTCTCCCAGCGGGAAATACTGCTTTGACGCGCCGGGCCAGAATGCACAGCAAATTGTGGGCGGTGGCGGTCCGCTTCAGCCGGGCGCGCAAGCGGTATGAACGGCAAGGGCTGTTGGTGGAAGAGGAGGCCCTGACGCTGGCCCAGGAAAAATGTCTCGCCGATGAAAATCTGCGGCAGGGCCGCCGTATCCAGGCCGCTGAACACCGCAAAGAGGAAGACCGGACGCTGGCCGAAACCATGCGGTCCAAAATTCTGGAGATGTTTCCCGCCTGTCCGAGGGCGGACGCGGAGACCATTGCGCGTCATACCAGCGTGCGTGGCAGCGGAAGGGTCGGGCGGAGTAAAAGCGGCAGAAATCTGGAAGAGGAAGCACTGCGGCTTGCCGTGATCGCCCATATTCGGCATCGCCACACGCGGTACGACGATCTGCTGCTGCAAGGCGAAGACCGGGCCCAGTCGAGGCGGGCGGTGCGAGACGAAATCAGGAACATCATGGAAAAGTGGATGGGGAAGTCGGCGATCATCCAGTAATTGGTCTAGTAATAATAACTTGAACAAGTTGCGGCAATCGTGCATTCTTTATGCATGACTGATAGCGGGGTCGTCGAGGGCAAATATCGGGCGCTTGCCGGTCGTTTTGACGCAGCGACATTACGTCTTTGGGCAGCGGTTGAGGCGCGGGCCTTGGGCCGTGGCGGCGTAAGTGCGGTAGCCAAGGCTGTAGGCATCTCTCGTACCACCATCTATGCAGGCTTGGAGGAGTTGCAATCAACGTCCATCGCGGCATCGGAGGAGTCCTCTCCGACAGGCGGCGTGGCCGCGCGACGGGTTCGCGCCCAGGGCGGCGGGCGCAAGCGATTGACGGAGAAGGATGCGACGCTTCTCGGCGACCTCGATGCTCTGGTCGAACCGACGTCGCGCGGAGACCCGCAATCGCCGCTGCGCTGGACCTGTAAAAGCACGCCGCAGCTGGCCATGGAGTTGGCCGAACAAGGTCACCGAGTGAGTCAGCGAAGCGTCTGCAATCTTCTCGCAAAACTCGATTACAGCTTGCAGTCGGCGCGCAAGACGCGCGAAGGCGGGCTGCATCCCGACAGGGATGCTCAATTCCACCATATCGCCGCCATGGCCGCGCAATATCAAACGACAGGCGATCCGGTAATTTCCGTCGATACCAAAAAGAAGGAGTTAGTCGGCGACTTCAAGAATGGCGGGCAGGCGTGGCGTCCAAAGGGAAATCCAGAATCGGTGCGCGTCTACGATTTCACCGACCCGAAACTGGGTAAGGTAGCGCCCTACGGGGGTTACGATGTTGCCGCCAATCAAGGCTGGGTCAGTGTCGGAGTCGACCATGACACCGCCGAATTCGCTGTGGAAAGCATTCGCCGCTGGTGGCGGGAAATGGGAAATCCCCTTTATCCACGGGCACGCCGCTTGCTGATTACCGCCGCCTGCAGGGGCAGCAACGGATACCGCGTTCGCCTGTGGCATATTCAATTGCAAAAACTGGCCGATGATCTGAACCTGACCATCCAGGTCTCCCATTTCCCGCCGGGAACCAGCAAGTGGAACAAGATTGAACATCGGATGTTTTGCTATATCACGAACAACAGGAGGGGACGTCCCTGGGTGAGTCGTGAGGTGGTGGTCAATCTGATTGGCAGCACGACCACCGGTTCTGGGCTTCGCATCCGGTCGCAACTGGACGAAAACCCCTACGAGGCGGGCATCAAGGTGTCCGACGATGAGTGGGCAAAACTGGCAATCGAGCGCGACCAATTTCACGGAGAGTGGAACTATCGTTTCTGCCCACGCGTGGAGTCGTCCGACACCTAAATGTTCATATTATTCTTGCTGGGATACTGAGTACTACAGATGCAGTTCACGGATTCCACCTGATTTCCATCGCTACCCACTCGCTCACTGCTCTCTAAAAATCAATGGTTTACAGCGCAGCTACCCCAAACAATTCGCTATCTGCAACTGTAGAATTAAATGTGTGTGTACCAAGAGAGAGGGGAGTGTGAGACGTTGTGCAGATAACGGCGTTCTCGCGTAAACTCGGTGAAGTGATTCATTCGCGGCTCCAGGCGTGTATGCCTTTTCGGGAGATGGTGCGCGTAAACTATTCATTGCGCTGGAGAGATGGCCGAGTGGCTGAAGGCGCACGCTTGGAAAGCGTGTTTACCGCAAGGTAACGTGGGTTCGAATCCCACTCTCTCCGCCAGACCTATATCCGGCCTCTTCCAAAAACGTCCAATCCTCTACAGAAAATCAATCACTTAGCCGGAATTAGCGTCCAGCTTGGTGCAATACTGTCTCACCACGTCCCGCACTGAGAGGTGGCAGGATTGTGTGGTAGAAAAATCCCTACCACCACTGAAGCGCAAAGCTCTACCACAGATCTACCACCACATGCCGACAAAACCGTTGACCGATACGAAGCTAAAAAATTCCAAGTGCCCCAAAGGGCAATCCATTATGAAATTGCACGATGGGGAAGGTTTGTATCTCTGGGTGTTCGCCAACGGCAGAAAGCATTGGCGTTTTCGCTGGCGCGCTGACGGCAAGGAACGGTTGCTGGCGCTGGGCCAATATCCGCACGTCAGTCTGGCGGAGGCCCGCAAGCGCCGCGACAAAATGCAGAGCCAGCGCGAGCATGACCTTGACCCCTCAGCGGAGCGTATGGTGGAGACTCAGCGAAAGCGGATTGCCGACGCAAATTCCTTTGAGGCGGTCGCGAAGGAATGGTATGGAAAGCAAGTTCACGTGTGGGGCGCGTCGCATATACGCGACGTAAAACGGCGGTTGGAGGGCAACATCTTCCCCATTCTGGGGCAGCGTCCCATTACAGAAATCGAAGCGCCGGAATTGCTGGCGGCCATCCGCAAGATTGAGTCGCGCGGTTCCTACGATCTGGCGCATCGCGTGTTGCAGGTCTGCGGACAAGTCTTTCGCTACGGAATCGCCACAGGCCGATGCAGCCGCGATCTGTCGAAAGACTTGTACGGCGCTCTGACACCGCACCTGAAGCAGCACCAGGCCGCCGTAAGGCCGGAGGAATTGCCCGCGCTCATGCGGGCAATCGTGGGCTATGACCGGCTAGGAGTCTGTCGGGCATAGCGTTTTGCCAAGGCCGATTCAGCGGTTTGCAGAGTTGGGGTTCGATCTGGGGGGCGCAGGCCGTAATCCCGTTGGTAGCTTATAGCAGGCTTTCTGTGCCGTTTTGGTTCAACGGGCCCCTTTTCCCGCCGTTTTATGCCATTTCCAGAACCCATCCGGCCCGGAA
>JAKAAZ010000300.1 GCA_021802085.1 Acidobacteriota bacterium | reverse complement strand
CGATCAGGCTGCCAAACAGCTTGGTGAACCTCTCCATCGGTCGCCTCCCTTTGCTCTCGTCGGGATAACAAGATCATCGGACAGGCGACCGCTGGTTTCAAAATTTCAAATATCTTTGGCTAGTCTTGAGTTCGTTGAAGGACGTAGGGCCAATGATCGGCATGCTTCGAAAGAAGGTCCTTGATCCTTCCCTCTGAGTGGCTTGGACAATGGCGATTCTCTTGACCGGGTCATAAACGGTATAGCAACTGTTAGGGATTGCAAGACAAAATGGGACATCAAGGATCACGGTCAGGAATCCCGGTCCGGTTGGGGCAACGGGCGGCTGGGGTGCGGTGCTCATAACGAGGCCTCTTGTCTGACGAATACCAGTATCCAAAACATTGGCGGGAAACGCACGTTAAGCTTCTGCGGCTTGCGCCTCTCCTACCACGCGCGGCAGAGGCGTTGGGCGGCTTGGACAATGCCCGGTGCAAAGGTCCAAGTCAGCGAGCGGAGTGTTGGAGTCAGCGCTCGCGGGGTGGAGATCAACGACCGCAGCGAGGGTGCTTGCGTCCGCATCGCGCGGAGGCGGTTGCGAGGGCTGCTTTGGTCGCCGCCACCGAGCGGGAGAAAATATTGTGTGCCGTGGACAGGCTCCTTCAGCCGGCGCAGCAGGATTTGCAGGTCCCGGTTGTTATGGACAAAGTCGATGTCGTCGGTGTTGACCACCAGCAGATCGCTGGCCGTGTAGTGGAAGAAGAAATGTTCGTAGGCCTGCACGACCTGCTCCAGATAGCGGCCGGAAATTGTCCGCTCGTCGGGGAGTCCTTTGCGTTCGAGGCGCGTCCGCAGCACCCTGGGCGAGGCCTGCAGATAAATCACCAGGTCCGGGGTCGGCAGTTGGTCGCGGAAGTACTGGTATTGGCGCTCGTACAGGGCGAGTTCGTCGTCGCTGAGGTTGAGGCAGGCGAACAGCTTGTCTTTTTCGAAGATGTAGTCGGCGACCATGGGAGCAGACTTCCCCGTCTTCGCGTCGCGTTCCGCCGCCGCGCACAACTGCTCATAGCGGGACATCAGGAACCACATTTGCGCCGGAAAAGCGGCGCTCTTCTCGCCGCGATAAAACCGCGGAAGAAAGGGATTCTGCCGCGGCTCGACGACGCAGGTGGCGCCGATTTCCTGGGCCAGCAGCGTGGCCAGGGTGGACTTGCCGGCGCGAATCGGCCCCTCAATCGCGATCGAGCGTGGATTTTCGAATAGTTTTGCCATGGCGAATTCCTCTCGCAGTAAAAGCGAATGAAAAACGAAGATTACCACGCGCCATGGGACTCCGCAAGGGGTGGGCGATACTCGGCGGATACCCTCCCCGGCAGTTCCGTTACACTCAAACGCGATGGCACCCGTTCGAATCTTCTCCATCGCGTCCGACGAAACGCCGCTTTTGGCCGCCAGCCTGGGCACATCTCCCAGCGCGGGCGCGATTGCCGCGACCGTTGCGGCGGCGGCTGTACTTGCCGCGGGAGCCTACGCCTACGCGGGAATGTGGCCCACGTCGCAGCTCTTTGGCCGCTGCGTGGTGGCTGCGAAAAGGCCCACGCAAATTGCCCTGACCTACGACGACGGACCCAACGATCCGGACACCTTTCGGCTGCTTGAAGTGCTGGCCAGGCATGAAGTTCGCGCGACCTTCTTCATGATTGGCCGATTTGTCCGGCAGCGGCCGGAGATTGCCCGCGCGGTCGCCGCTGCCGGGCATTTAATCGGCAACCATACGATGACGCATCCGCTGCTGCTGGTTCGGACGCCGCGCATCGTCCGGCAGCAGTTGCGCGACTGCAATGCGGCACTGGAAGATGCGCTGGGCACGCCTGTCCGCTGGTTTCGCCCGCCGCACGGCGGACGCAGGCCAGATGTCCTGCGCGCGGCCCGCGAACTGGGCCTGACGCCCGTCCTGTGGAATGCGATGGGCTACGACTGGAAGCCGACCACGCCGGAGGCCGTCGAGCGGAATATTCTGCGCGGCTTTCGCAAAAATCTTCGCCGAGGATTTGCGACGAACGCGCTGCTGCACGATGGCGGGCAGGCTGGCATGGGCCAGGATCGCCGTCATACGATTGCCGCGACCGACCGGCTGATCACAACCTGGAAAAATGAATTCGCGCAGCGCGGCGAAGTCTGCGAGTTTGTTACGCCGGAAGCGTGGGTGTAGAGACGCCGAAAGATTCCGATATGGCAAAGACAATAGTATTCAGGGATTTCGATCCTTGGTTCAAACCTGATGGTACTGGATTCAATAAAGTCGGGTACATGACCGCATATTGCCAAATAGAGCTAATGGAAACAGTACCGCAATCAGCAGAACCCAAATTAGGACGCTACCCGATTTCGAGGCAATCGCTATTCGTCACCCTTATAAAAGGTGATGTCGAGGGTGCGCAGGTACGTGTGCAGACCCGCATCTTGAATCGGCGTCAGGTAGGCGCGCTCACCAGACTCATTGTGATGCTCATGCCAGTAGCCGGGCGGGGTGACAAAGGCGGCTCCGGACTTCCAGTCAACGCGCGTGGGATTCTTGATATGGCCGTCGGAGCCTAGTTCCGTGCCGACTAAGGTGTAGCAGCCCGGTTTGGCGTCGATGATCAGATCCAGCGCGACCGATTGATGACGGTGCGGCAGCTGCCGGGTGTTGGGCTCGATCAGGCCGTACATGGCCCACAGAACATGGGTGACGGTCATGGTCTGCATGCAGTTTGGATTGCCGAGAATCAGGCTGACGCGGCTTCTCGTCGCCGCCTTAGGATCGTTGGCTGCCTGTTCCAGTGCTTTCGCCAACTCGCTTCGGGTGTAATGTGCCGCGGTGAAACGCGCATGGCTCCGCTGCACACCGAGATACTCGAGAAGCGGCTGATCGTTGACCCAATATAATGCCGATGTCTCTTGACCATGATGCAGTGCCCCGCCTCCGGGGACGGTAAAAAAATCTCCTTGCGACCAGGCAATCTGCCTGTCGCCAATGGTCGACGTGCCTTTTCCACGAATGACATAAAAAAGTTCCGAGGTCGAATTGGCAGACGTCTCGATTCGATCGCCGGCTTCGATGCGAAGAAAGCTGGCGGCAAGCGACGGCGTACTGGCGGGCGCGGCACACTTCAGCGCCTGCGACAGATCCAGCGGGATGATGCGGCTGGGTCCGGTTGCGTAGAGATCGGCGGG
>JAKAAZ010000299.1 GCA_021802085.1 Acidobacteriota bacterium | reverse complement strand
CAATGGCGTCGCCGTCTTCCAGAATGTCCTCGCAGTTGCCATTGGGAGACAGCCACCAGGGAGTGATGCCGTGAATCCCGTCACCGGCAACGAACGGGTCGTTGAAGGTTTCCGCGATTTCATGGCTGACCGCCGTTACGTCCTCCGGGCCGGAGCCGAAGGTCCCTGGTGTGATCCAAGTTGAGTAGTTGAGGACATACCCGCGTGGCGCGTTGCCATGGCTGGCTGTCCCAGGCTGGTAATCGACGGTGTGAAATCCGAGGATGCAGCAATTCCTGGGATTGCCAACGTAGAGATATGTATTGGGAAAGAGGAAGGTGGAAATGTCCCGGGTCGCGATCTCACCGGAAATTTCGGCATTTCCCGCGGGGGTAGAGGAGTCCGCCGTACCTGTCGGCAAAAACAGACTCGAGAATTTGTTGTAGTCGATCAGAACAAAGGCGCAGCAGCTTCCATCCGCATTCAGCGCATAGTAATACGAACCGTAAGGGACCTTCATCACGTAGTTGGGTGCGACGACAGGAGCAAGGAGCGTGTGCCAGCGGTCTTTGGCTCCATGGTGGAACTCGGCGCGCATCACGGCGTCGGTAAACTGGGTGGGCTGCTTGCTGCTGGAATAGCGGGCATTCTGGAAGATGGGAGAACTCACGACCGGCTGCACATACTGGGTCGCGTCATAGTAAAGCGGATGGCCGTTGTAGTTGGCCAGGATCCCGACCGGTGCAAGCAATTCAATGGAAACGGGAATGATGGGAGCGCGGAAGGTCATGGTCTGGTTTCTATCGGGAGGCAGTCCGACCATGGTGTAGTACCAGTGGTGCTGGAACTTGCCAGTCGGTCCGTAGCCGCCAGTTTTGTAACTTCCCTCAAAGTTGACGATGGAGTCGACGCGAGTTATACCGGCTTGCTTGCTCGCATTCAAATTCTTTAGGTTGGACTGCCTGGCTACCATCGTTACATGCATGGTTTGAAGGGCGGATGCATCCAGCCGGTATGGATCTTGCGAGGAATCCTGTGCGTGGCCGATGGCAGGCCAACTTAACAGGAACAGGAGAACAGCACAGGCTGGCCGCCTTTTCGCGTGTTTCATGTTTGGTCTCCTCACACCAGTGGATGGAGCCTGGGCAGGAAAAACATCGAACTTGCGGGAAGGATACAAACGGCGCGATTGGCCTGTCAAACCAGACTTTTCATCCCGGCAAACCTAATTTTCGCGCCGCAATGCGGAGCTAAAACCGGGCCCCGAAGTGGGTTTCCCAAGCGCCCGATGCGGATATTTGGCTGTAGAATGTTTTGCTAGAAGACGCAAGTAGATATAGCAGGTGGGATTCCATGAACATTTTGCTATTGTCAATGCCGGACTCCTTTGAACACATGCCTTCCATCGTCATTCGGATGCCAAACGGAGCGTTAAGCTCGCTGGCCGGCAACGTCGATGAACATCACAAAGTGGCGGTCGCCGATCTCATCCTGTGCCAGCGAAGTGTACGGGAGACGGTAACGCGTCTGCTTGATGAACTCAATCCTCAGGTGGTTGGACTCTCGGTCATGACCTTCCAGCGCAGGACCGCCGAACGAATCATCCGGATGGTTCGCCGCCTGAAACCGAACGCCAAGATCGTAGTCGGCGGATACGATCCCAGTCTGGCGTCCGAGGCATACCTCGGCATGCCGATCGACTTCATCGTGCGCGGTGAGGGAGAGGTCACATTCCGTGAGTTGACGCGTGCGCTGGAAGGCCGGGGCGAGATGCACTTTATCGCCGGCCTGTCGCATCGCCATGAAGGCCGCTGGATTCACAACCAGTTGCGCGCGCCGAGCCTGCTGGAGAGCGAGGATATCCGTCTGCCAAATCGAGGCGCCCGGGTGTTGCAGGGATACACCATGCTGGGGCGGCAGGTCGATGTGATCGAGACATCGCGTGGCTGCACCTTCGATTGTAGCTTCTGCTCCATCATTGAAATGCGCGGTCGCAATTTTCACACGTACTCCTTTGACCGGGTGATCGCCGACATTCGAGACGCCAGGGAGCACGGAGCGCGTACCCTTTTCCTGGTCGATGACAACATCACGCTGAACGTGCGCCGTTTCGAAGCGCTCTGCAATGCGATCATCGAGGCCGGTCTCCACACCCTCGATTACTTTCTTCAAGGCATGACTTCGGCAATCGCCAACCATGGAGAGCAGTTGGCCCCGCTGATGAAGCGCGCGGGATTTCGCTACGTGTTTCTGGGAATCGAGAACATTCTGGAGAGCGACCTGAAGCTGCTGCAGGCGAGCGCAAAGAACACTGCACGCTCCAATGGGCACAATACCGGCAATGCAACCCTGCAGGCGATCGAATATCTGCATCGCAACGGCATATACGTCGTGGGAGGACTCATCGTCGGCAGTCCAAACGATACGGTCGAGTCGATCGAGGCGAACCTCGCCTTTGCGCGCAAGTATGTGGACTGGCCGTATATTCAGCATCCGACGCCCTATCCTCGCACGCCCATGACAGACGATTTTCGCCGCCGCGGACTCATCGAGCACGAGCGGTTTGAAGAGTACGATGGGACCACTTCAGTCGTGCGCAATGAATGCCTGTCCGCGGACGAGATCGAGTATCTACGCTGGAAGGCCGAGCGCGGGATGAAGACGCGTCACCTGCCCAGAGTGTTCCTGCATGATCCGTGGTTCGTTGCGCGCAACGCGCTGGCAATGGCTGCGCACACCTATCGCGGCTCGACGCTGCGCAGCGTGCTCAGGCTGGAAGACGATCGGCACGCCTTCGCCCGATACAAACAGATCCGCGGCAGAGAGCGCGAATACATTTGATCCATATCTGGCGCTCTGCCTGAGGGAATCGTCAACGTCCATGATCGTCCGCGGATCGTAAAGCACCCGTGACATCTCCCAAGGGTTTAGAGTAGTGCGTTACGCTATTTCTGCCGGTGGCCAGGAATTGCCCGCGGAAAATCTTTCAAACCCTTATGACGAGCCTCTTCGATTTATTCAAGATTGGGATTGGTCCCTCCAGTTCCCACACGGTCGGGCCGATGCGCGCGGCGCGGCGCTTCTGCGTGGAACTGGACGCGGCTGGCCTGCTGAAAACAACATCGCGCGTCACGGTCGAGATGTATGGGTCGCTGGCGCTGACCGGCCATGGCCACGGCACCGACCGCGCCATTCTTCTTGGCTTGCTCGGCGAGCAGCCGGACAAGATCGACCCTGCGGCGGTGGAG
>JAKAAZ010000063.1 GCA_021802085.1 Acidobacteriota bacterium | reverse complement strand
ATTGGTTGAACACCGAGGGTGCCAACAATATCGAGCAGATCAATCGAATTCTGAAATTCGCAAGCCCGTGGTACGACAAGCTCGGATAGTTTCCACACTGAATAGCAGTGTCGATGGTGCGCCTGAGGTGAGATTACCAAAATGAAAAATCGATTCCTGATCCAGACTGTCAGCATCTTCTGCATTAGCCTGGGATATGCCACTGCTCAGACCGGAACTTTGGCGGTCACTCCTCCGATGGGATGGAGCACCTGGAACCATTTTCATCATGACATCTCCGACGCACTGGTGCGCGCGCAGGCGGATGCGCTGGTCTCCAGCGGTATGCGGGACGCAGGGTACGTCTATGTGAATATCGATGGCGGCTGGGAAGGATATCGCGATGCGTCCGGTGTTCTTCATCCCAATCCCAACTTCCCAGATATGAGAGCGCTGGGAGACTATATCCACTCCAAAGGACTGAAATTCGGTCTTTATACCGGGCCTGGACCGACAACCTGCGCAGGGGCACCCGCGAGTTATGGCCATGAAGCGCAGGATGCCAAGATGTTTGCCTCGTGGGGAGTGGATTATTTGAAGTACGACCTATGCAGCTTTCGCGGGATCATGCAGCGGGAATCGAATGGCGACCTGCAAAAATCAGACGCCATAATGAAGGCTGCCTACCAAACGATGCATCAGGATTTGCTGGCTACGGGTCGTCCGATCGTCTTCAGCATGTGCCAATACGGCTGGGGAAAGGTGTGGGAATGGGGTCCGGAGGTGGGCGGAAACCTGTGGCGGACCACAGGCGACATCAGCGACAATTATGGCCGCATGACTTCCATTGGATTCCGTGAGGCGGGGCTCTCTCGCTACGCGGGTCCGGGCCACTGGAACGATCCGGACATTCTCGAAGTTGGCAATGGCGGCATGACGCCGGACGAGGAACGCACCCACTTCACTCTGTGGGCAATCCTTGCAGCGCCTCTGATTGCCGGCAACGATCTCACTCAGATGTCTGCCGTCACGAGGAGCATCCTGATGAATAAGGAAGTGATCGCCATCGATCAGGACCCGCTGGGCAAGCAGGGGGACCGGGCCCACGCCACCGGCCCGCTGGAAGTCTGGACGAAGCCTCTACAAGGTGGGGCAATGGCCGTCGCACTGTTCAATCGGAGCAGTGAACCGGCGAGCATGACTCTGGAACTGGCAAGCATAGGCTGGCAGGGGCAGGCAACAGTGCGCGATGTGTGGAACCACACGGATCTGGGTATTGTGAACGACCACTCCACGGTGATCGTGCCGCGACATGGAGTTGTACTGCTGCGTTTGAGCAAGCCGGGCCAGTAGCGTGATGGTGGCTCGCGAAAGTGATCGTTCCGTGATGTGGGTCGGAGGCAGGATTGCCGGGTAATCAACCTAACTTCCCAGAGGAGGAGACGGACACCTCTGAGGCGCCAACGAAATCGGCCCGGCGATGGGTCGTACTGGCCCTGATCTTCTCCATAACAGTCATTAACTTTATCGACCGCCAGACTCTGTCTGTGCTGGCTCCCGTGCTGCGAGTCAGCTACCATCTCTCCAACGAAGCGTATGGAAGAATCGTCGCCGCCCTGCAATTCGGCATGATGTCGAGCGAGTTTCCGATGGGATGGTTGATGGATCGCATCGGAGCGCGCCTTGGCCTGACCGCGGCAGTGCTGTGGTGGTCGGCGGCGACAGGTTCCCAAGTTTTCACCCGCACAGGATTGCAACTGGGGGCGACCCGCTTATGGATGGGGACGGGCGAGGCGGGCAATTACCCAGGTGGAATGAAGGCCGTGTCCCGCTTCTTTTCCAGGGACCAGCGGACACTTGCCATCGGCATCTTCAATAGCGGAAGCATGATCGGGGCCACGGTTGCGCCACCGCTGATTGTCTTTCTGATGCAGCGATATGGGTTCCGGGCAGCGTTTGTGGTTCCCGCGCTTCTTGGTGCTATCTGGGTTCCCCTCTGGTGGTACGTCTATCCCCACCATAAAGCTTCAGCGTTACTGGAAGAAGGATCGACACAGATACCGGTGAGTGCCCTGTTGAAGCAGTCGTCGGCATGGGCGGTCATGATGTGCAGATTTCTGATCGGCCCGGTGATGCAATTTTATTGGTATTGGATTCCGAGCTACCTGTACAGCGTTCGTCACATGTCGCTGACACAGATTGGAGTCCTTGGCTGGATTCCGTTTTTCCTTGGAAATTCCGGTGGGGTTTTTGGCGGATGGGCGGCTGGATGGCTGCAAAAACGAAAGCTCAACATTTACACCGTCCGCCAAATTACGATGTATGGCAGCAGTCTGCTTTGCGTCACCAGCCTCATAGTGCCGTATTTGCACAATGCGGTCCCGGCCTTGCTCATGATCGGCATTGCGGTCATGGCGGACAATTTTCTTTCCGCAAATATGTTTGGAGCAATTACCGATTTATTTCCTGACCACTTGGTGGGTCGGGCCACTGGCCTGACAGGTGTTTCGGGAGGTCTCAGCGGCCTCTTGTTCCCGCTGCTTACCGGAATCCTGGTGGACCATGTATCGTACAAGCCCGTATTTATCATGGTCGCGTTTATGCCCCTGTTAGGGACGCTGGCGTTGTTTATTTTAGGAAAGAAATATAGGACTGGGGAGTTGGATAGTCCGGCTGCGAATGGGTAGGGCCAGACCGGAAATACTGTTTGAGAGATCAGGAGATATGTACTCAATGTGGCGAAGCATGATGGAGATCGATGAGTTATTCAAATCGCGGAGATTCGGCATTCTGCTGGGTGTTCTTTCGTTGGCAATCGCCGCGAGTTCCTGCGCATATTCTCAAAATCGCACCGAGGCGCAAGCTGTGGCACCCACACCGCCCCCTCTGTTGATGGGGGCCGCATGGTATCCGGAGCAATGGCCGGAAACTCGATGGGATACTGATCTGGAGCTGATGCAAAAAGCCCACCTGCACATGGTGCGTCTAGGTGAGTACACGTGGAGCCGAATAGAGCCAGCAGAGGGGCAGTACGATTTCGATTGGCTGGAGCGCGTCATCGACGATGCCGGCAAGCACGGGATATTTGTGGTGATTGGAACGCCAAGCCAGACGCCTCCAGCGTGGCTCACGGAAAAGTATCCGGAGACCCTGCGCGTCCTGGAAGATGGGCAGCGAGTAGGACGCGGAGAGCGGGCGAATTTCAATTTTGCGGACCCGAAGTATCGCGAGCTGGTACGCGGAATTGACGAGCAGTTGGCAAAACATTTTGGGCACAATCCTTACGTCATCGCATGGCAGATCGACAATGAATACAACTTTCCTTCCTATGACGAGAACACTCGCAAGCAATTTCAGGATTGGTTGAAGCAAAAATATGGGTCTCTGGATGCGCTCAATCGGCGTCTGGTGATGGCGTACTGGGGCCAGACGTTTACAAGCTGGGACCAGATTCCCATTCCCGATGCACACGGAAATCCAGGATTGATGCTTCGCTGGAAGGAATTCGTAAGCGACACCTGGCGGAGTTATCAGAAAAACCAAATCGACGCCATTCACACATATGCCGATCCGAGGCAGGGCATCACAACGAATATGATGGGCTGGTTCGATGGCTATGACCATTATGTCGTCGCACGAGATTTGAATTTCGCATCGTGGGATGATCCGCTTGGCCATTGGGCCAATCCTTTTAAGCCGGTAAAGAATGCTGCGACCAACGATCTGGCGCGGGGATTCAAAGATCAGGACTTTTGGGTGATGGAAACAACGGCCGGATCCAACATGGCGAAGGGGCAAATGCGCGCCGGCATCTGGCAGGACATTGGCCATGGCGCCAACACGACAAGCTATTGGCAATGGCGCGATTCGCTGAATGGACAGGAGCAGAACCACAAGGGAGTCCTTGTCGGAGTCGATGGCACGCCCACTCCGGTGTATGAGGAGATTGCGCAGGTTGGCCGTGAATATGAAAAGGCCGGTCCTGCCATCGAGGGAACCACGATCCGATCGCAAGTGGCCATTTTGCAATCCTACAAAAGCCGGTGGACCATCAATTGGCAGAGAGAAAATCCAAACTACAATCCGATCGATGAATTGATGAGCTATTACAAGCCACTCCATGAGCTAGGCAACTCGATCGACATTGTCTCGCCGCAAGATGATCTTTCCCGCTACAAGCTGGTTGTAGCGCCGGGGCTGTATGTGATGCCGCAGGCCGTGGTAGACAACCTGATGCGCTATGTCGCGCAGGGAGGAAACCTGGTGCTGGGGCAGCGTTCAGGAATGAAGGACGGCGACAATTCGCGCTGGCAAGAGCGGCAGCCTGGGCCGCTCGCGAAGATTTTGGGTGGGCGCGTAGAGCAGTACTTCGCGCTGATCCATTCTGTTCCGGTGAGCGGCGACTGGGGATCGAATGAAAGCCAACTCTTTGCGGAGCGGCTTCAGGTGGAAGCTCCGGACGTGAAAGTGCTGATGCGTTACGACAAGAGCAATGGCTGGCTCGATGGATCTCCGGCTGCGATTACCCGCAAAGTAGGGCGAGGGACCATCACCTACATTGGCATCTGGATGGACGATGCTGGAATGAAACAAGCAGCCCAGTGGATGCTTGGCATGAGTGGCGTCAAGCCAGACCTGTTGCAGGCTCCTGAAGGAGTGGAAGTAGAGCGCCGCATCGGGCCAGCCCAGACGATCTTCTTCATGGAGAATTTCTCAAACAGCCAGCAGACCATCCCGTTGGCGCATACTATGACGGATGTGCTGGCAGGCGGGTCTGTGCGCAGCGTCACGTTGCCTGTGTATGGCGTTGCGATTCTGTCCGAAAAGACGGACGGCGCAGGATCTCGGCCGTAGAAGAAAATGTCTTGGCGCATTCAAGGTGATGGAGGTCCCAGGTGAAGAATGACAAGGTGGATGCGAACATGCTGTTCCCGGCCAGTGAGCGCAAGGCCGAGCTTGAGGAGAAGCATTCTGTTCTGCAGGAGTTCCTGAAGGCAAACTCGCTCGATGCATTCGTGATCTCGCGACACGAGAACATTGCCTGGGCAACTGCCGGGTTGGTCGAGATGCGCGTGGGTATTCCGCGCGAAATTGCTGTTGGCAGCCTTCTGGTCACCCGCGATGGCCGCTCCTATTACTTGACGACCAACAACGAAGCTCCACGGCTGGCGCAGGAAGAGTTTGTGCATCTCGACTACCAGCCCGTGATCCAGCCCTGGTATGACAACGATGTGCAGGCATCGATAAAGAAAATTGTTGGCAGCGGCAAAGTTGCCAGCGACGATGCCACGATCGGAGTTCCAGCCATTTCGATGAAACCTTTGCGGCTGCCGCTGACAGACGGAGAAATTGCGCGTTATCGCTGGCTTGGCGAGCACATTGCGGAGGCGACTACGGATACGCTACTGGAACTGCGTCCGGGCATGACGGAAGCTACGATGCAGGCTATGGTGTGCAGGCGACTGCTGGCCCAAAGTATTTTGCCTTCCGTTTTGCTGGCCTCGGTCGACGAGCGGATTCGGAATTACAGACATGCAGTGCCGCGGGAAGGGGTGCTGCAGAAGTTCGGCATGCTGAATTTCTGTGCTCGCCGCTGGGGCTTGTCGGTCTCTATCACGCGGTACGTCCACTTTGGCGACATGCCGGCGGAACTGGAAGAAAAATTTGCGGCGGTGACCCGAGTCAACGCCAGTCTGTTGCATGGCACACGGGAAGGCACGAGGGCCGACGAATTGTTTACGATGGCGCAGCGCGCATATACGGAACAGGGATACCCGGGTGAGGAGCAGATGCATCATCAAGGCGGCGCCACCGGCTATTGGGAGCGCGAGTGGGTTGCCCGCCCAGGCGGCAGCGAGCGGGTACTGAAGCAGCAAGGGATAGCTTGGAACCCCAGCTTGCAGGGTGCAAAAATTGAAGACACGGTGGTGCTACATCACGGGAAAATCGAAGCCCTTACCAGGACGCCACGGCTGCCGGTTGTGGAGACCAGCCGTGACGGGAGCATCTATCAGTCGGCTGGAGTATTGCTGGCGTGATGAACGCAGGAAGCGTCCGGCAATGCGCTAAGGGGGGTGCTCCCACTCGTGCAACAAGAAGCAAAAAGTCTTGCAAATTAGGAGCGTAGCGATGTCCGGATTTCGGAGATTCTGGATCGAGAAGGGCATGGCCGCACTGGCCACAGCATTGTGTGCCGCAACCGTGTTGCATGCGGCTGGTTTTGCCCAGCAAAACAACTCCGCGCCGATTCCGCAGCAGGTTCCACAGACGGACACCAGTTATATCGATGCCAAGGGCACCGCGCACATTACGCGCATGGTACCGATTCCGGCGACGATTAGCCGTGAGGCTCAGAGGTTTCTTGCCCAGCCTCCGCCGGACCTGGGCGCCATGACCCTGGCAGAGCGGCGCAAGCAGACAGATATTTGGCAGGCGGCCCGCGGGGCACAGTTCGAGGCCGCGTACCCAGTCCACGTGCAGCAGCAGACCATGGGCGGCGTCCCAGTCAAGATCATCACTCCGCTCAAAATTCCGAAACAAAATCGTGGCCGGGTTCTGATGAACTTGCATGGAGGCGGCTTCGATTCGGACTCCGGCTCATTGACAGAAACAGTCCCCATTGCCAATTTGACGCAAACCGAAGTGGTGGCCGTGCTGTACCGCCTGATGCCCGAGCATCCGTTTCCGGCACAAGTGGATGATGCCATCGCGGTGTACAAACAGCTTCTCAAAGCCTACAAGCCGCAGCACATTTGCATTTATGGAACGTCCGCCGGCGCAATCCTCACCCCTGAGGTTGCTGTCAGGCTCCGTCAGCTCGGATTACCGCTGCCCGGCTGTCTGGGTGTTTTTTCCGGCTTGGGAGATTTTAGTCAGCGCGGCGATTCACAGTCGATATTCGGTCTTTTTGGTTTGGCAGGACCTTTGAATATGCCGCAATCTCAGCACCACCCCGCTGCGAGCACCCAGGTAGCACGCGTCAATTTAAAGGATCCGTTGCGTTCGCCACTCTATGCCGACCTGACAGGATTCCCGCCAACCTTGTTCATCACCAGTGAACGCGACATGCTGTTGAGCGGGACGACCATTCTGCACCGCGCATTCTTGCGGGCTGGCGTTGCCGCGCAACTGGTCGTGTTCGAAGGGTTGCCCCATGCCTTCTGGAACCATCCGGAATTGCCTGAGACCAAAGAAGCCGACCAGATTATGGCATCCTATTTCGACAAGCAATTAGCGCACTAAGAGCACGGTCTCAGACCGCGATTCATTGCCGACATTCCATTGGCGCAATGCCACTTGCGTGGCGAACAATCCGGAATGGTCCTCGAGGATGGAAGCAATGCTTACATATTGGTGTGGCCGTGGCGCATTTCTTCATTGAAGGCCGGCTTGGTGCGCGCGATCGCGTCCGCGAGCATTGCATGATAATGGTCGGCTCGTTGAAGTAGCAAGGGTGTGGCCATGGCGAACTGCGGGTCGCTGCTCAGCGCGGCAAAGCCTTCGCTGGCCAACATGTTTACGGCGTCCTGCAAATGCTGGGTGTCGGTATTGAGGTACTGCGCATCTCGATGGTCGGCGATCCACACCGGCTGGCTGCCACCCAATACGCCAGAGAGCCAGTAGAGTTTCAGCGCCAGAAAGTCCGCGCGGCTTTCATCGTCGGTATCGGAAAAAACGAACTTCTTCTGCCAGCGACTGTAATAGCGCGTGGTGACGGGCACCGGCTGACGATTGCCGCTCTTGATCATTTCCATCTGGCCCTGGTCGAGCGTCTTGCGAACAGCATTGTAGATAAACGTTTCGGCGTAGGGTTGCTCCGGCGCAGGGACAATCTCGGCAAAGGTGACCGTCATGCTGGCGGCAATCTTCGCATGGAGGGGGCTTGCCGTACCGTCTTCCAGATGCGCGACTCCATGAACCACATACGTGTCGGAGCCGGAGGTGGAGCGATGAAAAGGCCAGCTGAAGCCGTCGAATCGGATCGGCAATCCAGCCAGCGTGACGTAGCAATCGGGCCGAGGATTGCGCAGACGCAGTGCGGCTTCGCGCAGATAGCTGGTCAACTCTGGCAACAGAGAGGGCTGGTTGCAATCGAATGTAGAACTCAATTCAAGTGGTAGCGTGCGGTCGCCGGCTGTATTTGCGTGCAGGCCGAACGTGAAACAGGTTGTCGGCTCTCCGTGAAAATCCGCGCCTGCGCGGGTGGACAAAACGACTAAGCCAGCAGTTTGCGCCGCAGTCTCTATTGCGGCCGTAAGAGGAAGCTTCATTGAATGGGTTGAACTTTCCGTCATGGTTTTGACTGCTTATCCAGTGCTTAGTTTACTAGGATTGTCACGGTTGGCACGCGGAGAGTGAGCCCTCTTCATCATTTGATTTCAGCTTTACCGGCGAAAACATGGTGCTGCCGCAGGACAAGATTGCCATCGCAGTGCTGACCAAACATGAAGCCGTGGGTGCGGCAAGCGCAATCGCCGACAATCTCAAGGCTCTGCTGGTGGGCGCCTCCAGGCGCAGCGAACCCAAATATGGAGCAAGCGCGGCAGATATCTATCGGGCCCTGAGTAATTGGACCCGGTAACCAGGCTTAGAACCGCAGCAGGTATGTCAGCTTCAGGTAAATGGTTTTGCTGTCGTTCATCAGCGAGGAGTACGTGGGCGGCAGGATGGGATCGCTAGTGTTGCAAAGGCCGTTTGTATCGCGAGTACAAAGAGCACGATTAATGTTGGCGAAATTTCCGATATA
The DNA here is from genome assembly GCA_021802085.1 of Acidobacteriota bacterium. GTDB lineage: Bacteria > Acidobacteriota > Terriglobia > Terriglobales > Acidobacteriaceae > JAKAAZ01. Next base: position 8,637 of record JAKAAZ010000063.1, on the reverse strand, counting down.
TCCAAAATAGATGGCCGTGCCAGGATGCGGCAGATAGGTAAACAATGCGTCCGCGAAAAGGTCTTTCGAGTTTGTCGCACTGGTGTATTGAGGATTGGGCAGCGTGGAGATATATTGCCCGATCAGGTTAAAGGAGACAGCTTTCGTCATCTGGTAGTTCCAGCGCGAAATTAACTCGTGGTTGTCATAGACGACTGCGCCGTTCGAAGGACTAGTGAAGTGTGTATACACATAATCGTTTTGCAGGTCGATCGATCCGATCGGCTTGATTTCCAGGTTCAGATTCGGCGAAGTTACATTGACTGGGTCGGGGCCGCTGTCAGCCGGAGGAGAATAGTTGATGACTGTGCCAGTATAGACCCCGCCACCGACAGCAATGTAGGGCAGGGGCGAGCTATAGAAATTCACGCCGCTGGTATGGCTGTGATATTCCACATTGTGAGTCAGGATGGTGTAGTCCACAGGGCGCAGACGGTCCTGCCCAAGATCGACGTTGGCGGAAATGGATGTGCGGTACTTAAAGTTCACGCTGTAGGCAGGATTGATATAAAAGTCGAGAGGCAATCCGGTGTGGTCCCAGATCCGCTCACTGTATATACCGGGGCCGTGGGAAAGAATCCATCCGCGCTTTGGCCGAAAGGTATAGGCGTAATAGCCATTTGGCTCACGCACGTCTGGACGCCGAAAAAAACCAGTGTCAGTGACATATCCAGCCGATGTGTCGTTGTAGGCAACCCACCAGGTTTTATGCAAATCGGAGTAACTTAGCTGCTGCGAATAGACTTGTCCGCTGCAAGTCAAGGTAAGCACTTCGCATTCCTGTTCGCCGGAAGTTGCGTTGCTTATATTTTTGGTCGCGGAGGATATGATTTGGCCGGTCAACGTCCAGCGGTTCTTCAAGCGGGAGCGATAATCGAACCCTCCCGCACGATTGAAGGAGTCCAAATATTCCCGGTCAGCATAAATCAGGCCTACATTCGACAAGGCCCCAACGTCGCGGTTTACGCGCGCGAGATAAAAGTGGGCACGGGTCCCGAACTCAGGATTTCCTGGAGGGACAGCCTGGCCCGGATTGCGATCGTCCACGCCCAGGATTCCCAGCGCCCATGGGCCCAGCTTTCCCGTAAGTCGCGCTCCGTACTGCGGCAACACGATATTGTTGGTGTAATACAAGCTGATGGGGGTCATGAAGTAACTGCTGTTCTCAATGAAGAATGGCCGCACCTCTGGAAAGTATGGCGGAAAACGCTGGTTGGGCGTGGCCGGATTGTCGATGCCCACCTGGCTGAAGTCCGGATTGAGAGTTGTGTCCAGTACCAGGCTGTTGTGCAGGATGAACTTTGCGTCCAGCCCGGCATAGGCTTGCAGATGCTTGTGTTGGAAATAGGGGTTAACCGGATTGACGGTATTCAACTGGCGCAGGTTGCGGCCCAGCACATAGGGTTCAAACTGCAGGTTTTGGCCGTGCGCAATGTTCATAAAGCCGTCGGCCTCAATGTCCTGGGTCAGACGTCCGGCCACATTATGGGTATTCCTCGGCCAAAACACTAATTCGTTGTCGTGCGATATGTTACGTTCCAGAATGATGCCCCAGGTCCGCATCTGGTTGGGGGCAGACTTGGCGAAATAGAGGCTGGCAAATGGTATTCGCATCAACACGGCATATCCATAGGGCGTGCGCTTTCCCCACGTGTCCCACACCGTGTCGAAGGAGTAGTCGGCACCATTCTGCTCGCTGTACAGGGCATCTGCTTGAATGCCCAAGGCGTTCGTCTTGAATATGAATGCTCGACGCTGATCGTGAAATGTATCCAGCATGATTTCGACATTGTCATCGTCACCCAGGGAATCCCGAGCGAGCATGTGTGCCCGGATGAGTTTCGGTGTTTTGTCGTGGCAAACAAAAGCGACGTACAAGTACTTATGCGTGTATCCCAGATAGGCCACTGTTGGCTCGGTCGAAGGCTTGCCGTCGTCCGGATACCGCTCCACGAAATGGCTGATTCGCAGCATTTGCCGCGCGGCGTTCGATCTGGCTGGCGCTACCAGGAAGTCGCTTAAGGTGGGTGCAGAATCCAGCTGCGGCACGGTGACATGTGGCGGATGGCGCACGTAACCATGCATGTGAAGATTCAGAGATAGTCCCGGCGCGGACGGTAAGGAACCAGCTGCCGCCAAAGGGTCCGCCCCTGGAATTGCTTTACTGCCAGCGGAAAACGCCTGGAGGCAAAGGCATTGCAAAAACACAGCCAGAGCCATCAGTCGTCTGCATGAGCTTCGTCGCGTCAATCGGTTTGAGTGTCCTTAGGTGGTGAGCGAATGGAGGCTACATTCCATTGTAGGGGAGTGATCGTGGCGATTCCACACGCCGCTCCGGCCTCGATCGGAACAACCTATTGAGCCACCATGCTTAGACGTATTCGGTAGGCGAATGGGTCGAGAAACGGCGATGACCGAGATGATGAGAACAAACGATTAAAAAAGCTGGCTCTGTTTCCGGGGCTGCTCCAGGCCGAAGTGCTGGTAGGCCAGTCGCGTGGCGACTCGTCCGCGCGGCGTGCGGTCTAGAAAACCAATCTGGATCAGGAATGGTTCATACACTTCTTCCAGTGCGTCTTCTTCTTCCGCCAGGGCTGCCGCCAGAGTATTCAGGCCGACGGGGCCGCCATCGTATTTGTCGATGATGGTGCGCAGCAGGCGACGATCCATTTCGTCGAAGCCATGCGCGTCCACCTCCAGCAGGTTCAACGCCGCCATCGCCGTGGGCCGGTCGATGTGGCCGCTCGCGCGGACCTGCGCGTAATCGCGGACGCGGCGCAGCAGCCGGTTGGCAATGCGCGGTGTGCCACGGCAGCGCATGGCAACCTCTGCCGCCCCGTCATCGTCGATGGGCACGTTCAGCACTTCCGCTGAACGATGGACGATGACGCGCAGTTCTTCGTCGGTATAAAAATCCAGCCGCAGCAGAATGCCAAAGCGCGCGAGCAGCGGTGAGGCCAGCAGGCCGGGCCGCGTGGTGGCGGAGATGAACGTGAATGGATGCAGATCCATCACGTGCGTGCGCGCGGCCGGTCCCTGCCCAATGATGATGTCGAGCTTGTAGTCTTCCAGCGCGGTGTACAGTTTCTCCTGCAGAGCCGGCTGCAGGCGATGAATCTCATCGAGGAACAGCACCTGGTGCTTCTTGAGATTGGTCAGGATGGCGGTCAGGTCGCCCTGAATTTGAATCGCCGGACCGGAGGTTTGTTGAAAAGCAACGCCCAGTTCATTGGCAATGATATTGGCGAGTGTGGTCTTGCCCAGTCCCGGAGGGCCGGAGAGCAGAACGTGATCCAGCGCCTCGCCGCGATTGCGGGCGGCCTCGAGGGCGATCGACAATTGCTCTTTGGCCTTACGCTGACCAATGAACTCATTCAGCCGCTGCGGGCGCAGCTTCAGATCGATGGCGAGGTCGTCTTCGAGCGGCTCAGCGGAGACAATGCGGTCGGATGGGCGATTCAACTCCATGCAAGCGCATGGTATCGTGAGCGGCGAGGCGATGCAACGCGAATAGGTTTAGTGCGGTCCGTTCCTCAATTGCTGGACATAAAGGGCCCGATGAAACGGCGGCAGCCATCCCGTATATTTGACCGGAGGGAAATCTGCCGGAACAAAACACCACTCAGGAATGGGATATGGAGAGTTTTTGAACCAAGGGAAGAGAATGAAGTATTTGGGAGTGATGATTGGTGCAAATTTGGTAAATCCGTCCCGGCACTCTTCAGGGACCTGTGTCGGAGGATTCGGGTTGTATGCTCCGGCAGGCACTTGTATCCGCGGCTCATTGATATGGCCACTATTGGCAATCTGCAGCCACCCATCCGACGGGAAACCCGCTTGAATGAATTTTCTTGGCACGCCGGCGCTTTCAACCATTCGAATCGCCCGAACCTGAGCACGAGATTCTGCAAAAAAGTCATGAGTACCAGCAATGGAATACACCGCGAATACAGTGAGCATCATCAGGCTGAAGGACGGCAGTTTCGCGCTGACTCGCTCCTGGTACAGCTTGAGCAGAAAGACGATTACGACGGGAACCACGCCCACAAGATATCTGTCCTGGATTAGGTCGAAAGCCCCTCTTGGAACCAATAACAGCAGGTAGCTCAGTAAATATGGGCCGAGGATCCAGGACACCTCGGCCCACGATTTTTCATGGCTGTCGGAGTAGAGGCGCCGATTCGGCTTTCGGCTCGCTATCTGTTCCGCGGTAATAACCCCGGATGCAACTACAGCTAGAGAAATAGCGAGGCGTATCCACAGAGTCATTGCGAAAGGTGTACCGAACATGCCCGGTAGCAGGCTGGATTGTTCGGCCAGAAGGAACATGAGCCAAGGCATCAGCCAACTGTCAATCCTTCCCGTGGCAGACGCGAGGAACACCAGGAAAATGGATAGGGCCATAACACCGGTGAGTCTCAACCATGCGGGTCGATTCAGTTGGCGCGCGGTCGGCAGCCAAGCCGAAGAAACAGGGAGAATGACGAGGAGCAGGCAAAGGACAGTCTTTAGAACCTCCGCGGCCAGATGGACAAACCTCACAAAGCTAATGGGTGCCCAGATAATGTGTTCTGGTACCGAATATGGCTGGTGTTTGAACCAATGCAGAAAAGCAAGCACACCTATGAGGCTGCCCGCCCACAGTGCAACTCCGGCGATCTTGATGCCGCGATGTTTGCGCAGCAACCATGCGGTCGATGGCACCATGACCAGCGCTCCCAGCCATGCGATCTGGCGCACGGTACCCGCTGCCACGTTGAACACCGCTGCGGAACAAAGCCACAAGAGAGCGATCCTATTGCCAGGTGTCGAGACTGCCCGCTGACACATGTACATGCAGGCAAAAATGACGAATATTCCGGGTATATCGGACATGAAACTCGCCGCGGAAGGCATGAAAACGGGTGAAAGCGCGAATGCCAGGGTACCGAATACCGCATTTCTTGAATTGATCCCAAACTGCCGCAATATCTGATGGAACAGATACACAGTCGCCGCGTCGATAGGAAGCATCGATAGCCGCATCACCGTGAAGGAAAATCCGAAGGCCTTGATAAAGAGGGCGCCCCATGGAATCAACCATCCCAGCATGGCGGTGGCCCAACCGTTGTAAAGAATATGTCCAGTGCGGGCAAATTCCAGTGCGGTCTTGTCGTAGGAAAACTCGTCGCTAAACGGCATATTTGCGACGGGATTCGTGATCAACACGGAAGCTGTCACGATCAAGGCACATAGCAGCGCATTTCGATTTGAATCGGATGGCTTGGCCCTTTCCGTGGGGACAAGCGGGGCTGGCATGGTTTCGCTTCTGCCCTCCTCTTTTTGTATGGGTTCATCCGTCATCATGGGCAGTTGCTTTCGATCGATCGGGCCATGTTGCGACCCAGCCGAACGCTCTCTGCAATCCCGCGGTCCTCTGGGTAATAAAAGCAAGTATCGGCAATCTGGAGGCCACGAATCGGCGTTTGGATCGGCGGAATTTTCGCAGCAAATCCTGGCTCGCAAATAGGCTGTCCGTGCTTGAGGCGCGCCACCTTGACGTCGATGATGTCACTGCGTGTCAACGCCGGATTGATCCGCTGCAGGCAGGAGAAGGCGTCATCCCTCAGTTTGTCGTCTGACCATGAAAACTTCGCATTTGTCACTGGCATGTAATAGGGAACATATACGATGGTCGTGTCGTTGACGCGCCTAAGGTTGGAAAACTCAATGACACCGGGTATTTCGATGCCCTGCTCTGAGATATTTACCCAAAAATGTGGGCTGACCGACTGCTTTAATTTCAAAATGACACAAATCACCCCAATGCTGTGAATGGCCTCGTAGCGAGCTTTCCACTCCGGCGGCAAGTCTGGAATCATTCCCGCGATGAGCGGAATCGGGACGGTAGAAATGACGGCATCCGCAGAGAAGTGGCTTGCGGACGTGGCGACGCCCGTGACGCGGTTGTTTTCAATCACTACGCGCTGCACAGGCGTACCGAGATGCAGACGACCGCCCCGTCGGGCGATCGCATCCAGCAAAGTGTCCACTAAGGTTTTCGAGCCTCCCTCGATGTAGCCGAGTTCTTCCTGCATAATATTTTTCCGAGATTTTCCGATTCTTCGGATTCGAGTCCAAATCCAGGCAGCGGAGATATTGTTCGCATACTCGTAGTACTTAAAATCGAGCAGCGGGTGCCAGAACCGGTCATAAATATCCTTGCCGCAATAGCGGGTAATCCATTCTGTCGCCGACTGGTGTTCCAACGAAGGCCACTGATCGCGCCGCGTACAAGCAAAGACGAAAAGTCCATAGCGCAGCTTGCTGGTCAGACTGACTCCAGGAAGCATGAGCAGAGAGATGGGATCGCCCCAATGGTGCAAGGTTCCGTGATGGAAAAAACCCATGCTGGTTTCCACCCAACGCATCTTATCGGCAATGCCGAGCTCGGCCAGCAATTCAAATGTTGGATGATCTGACCGACAGACGAAGTGGTAGAAACGTTCGATCGAAAGGCCGCCGAAATCGAAGTGAGCCGCCATGCCGCCAGGTTCCGTGGAGGCCTCCAGAATATCTACCTGATGCCCATTCACCAGCGCCTGATACGCGGCGGCCAATCCCATTACGCCCGCTCCGATTACGATAATCCGAGACATAGGCGGTTTTGTTTCAGCCATGATTTCCAGTAGTGTCTGATTTTTTTGGAGGTTTCGTCCAGGCTATAGCGAGTTCCAGCGGGGTTGACTGGCGAAGTCGATTCGCTGACATACGATGATCGGATGGGTGCGGGCGGTTGCCTGTCCTCCTCTAGTAAACTCAGCAACAGACCATGCGCGCGCCCAAGTTTGAATTTCACAGACCGCAGATGCTGGCTGCTGCGATGCTACTGCTGTTTGTTGCGCAGTGTCTGTGGGTGGTTCACCACCAGACACTGACAGGCCTCGATTATCAATACGCGCGCTGCGGGCGCGAGCTGTGGGAACGGCCTTCCCCACTGGCTGGATATTTGACCTCCTGCGGCAACATCAGCGATGGGACATTTGCGTACAGGGTTGCTGGATTGCCGCTGACCCTGGAGCGCATTCTCCTAGGCCAGCCAAGCGGCGTTTCGACCTGGGAAATACGGCATCTCGCCGGGGACGTGCTGCTGTTGCTGCGGCTGCCGTTTATTTTGTTTGGCGTCTGGCTGGGAGGCGGCATCTGGTGGGTGTCGCGGCGGTTGTATGGCAATGAGGGAGGCTTTCTTGCGCTGACCTTGTATTGTGTTTCGCCGGAGATGATCCGCGCGTGCGTGCTGCCCAACAATGAGATTCTTGCGGCCTGGGGATTGTATGGCGCTCTCTATACGGCGATTGGTCTCGCGCATGCGATGCAGGGGCCGAAAAGAAAGTGGCGCCCTCGGCTGCTTCTGCTGACCGTGGCCCTGGGCCTGACGGCCACGGCGCATGTAGCAGCAGCCATTCTAGGGCTTCTGCTGGCCTTGGGATTCATGCTGTATCTGGCGGAGGATAGACGCGCGCAGGTGATCCCCGTATTGGCCATGGCGGCGGGCGGCGGATTCCTGATCATGGTTGCGTCCTATGCATTCCGTCTGGATGCGCTCAGTTATGTTTTCCAAAGCGCGGATGCGCGCATGTGGGTGGGGTGGCAGGGAGGTTTCCCTTTAATGGAGGGCCTGCCAAATGCTGGAATTACCATCGCCGCGCTAAGCACGGTTGCAATTTACCTGTTCCACCGCCGCTCCAGGTATTTTGGGAACACGACGCCGCTGATCGTTGCGGCACTGCTGCTGGCACTGGAAACCACGGGAGTCCGGAGTGAGCCATGGCTCTGGGCGCTGCCGTTCGTGTTGACATTTATCGGCGGCGTGTTCGCCGACATGCTGGAATCGGGCCATCGGCGCATGTTTCTGTGGCTGACGGGGGCTGTGGTGGCGGCACAGGTTACACTCACGCTGGCGAGTCTGCCGTTTCTTATTTCGCAGTGAAAATGGCCGCGAATCCATGATTTCAATGCGCGGATCACTTCTCAACAACAGGTGTTTATTTTTGACAAACGCCATAGCTAGCGTAGTGTCCAACAAATCGATGGACATATAAACGAAGACAACTGCATGCCGAGTCATGCCCCGCTCTACCCAGTCGCTTGCCGTTTCAAAATGTCAGCAGGAGCAGATCGAGCGCTGGTTGGCAGCACTTGGAACGCCACAGCAGGTGGCGTTGCGGTGCCGTATCGTTCTGGCTGCCGAGTCCGGCGAGCCCGAGACGGCGATCGCTGCAGCATTGCAGATCAATCGCAAGACGGTTCGACTCTGGCGGGACCGTTTCACCCGGCAAGGGTTGCAGGGGCTGTGGGAGATAGCGCCGGGTCGCGGCCGCAAGCCAACCTACAGCCCGAACCGGGTGAAGACGGACCGGCGGGATGCCGAGAGGCTGGCGCGCAGTTTCCGGTCCGGCGATTTGACCCCGGTGTGGGTCCCGGACGCAGGTTCCGAAGCGCTACGCGATCTGGTGCGGGCGCGCGAGGCGGCCAAGCAGGACCAGTTGCGGGCGCGTCACCGGCTGAGTAAATTTCTGCTGCGCACGGGGCAGCGTCCCGCGCCTGGGGTGAAGGCGT
>JAKAAZ010000298.1 GCA_021802085.1 Acidobacteriota bacterium | reverse complement strand
TGTAACTGTCCAATCCAAGAGCCCGCTGCAAGCCCAACGCGCTTGCCGCGTTCTTTTGCGTGGTCACGTACCGGATGGCACGGAACCAGACCATCAACGGCACACGGCTGTCCTGGAAGATCGTTGTCGCCGTTACCGAGACCTGCGACCGACACTCTGGGCAGAGCTAAAGTCCTCGCTCCATCGCCCATGTCTCTCGACCTGTGCACCGCAGACAGACGAGCCCCTCCGACCAGCGCAACGAGAACAGATACGACCGGCAAGCATCTTCTGTCGCGAACCGCAGCTCCAGTTCCAGTAACGCCCGGGGATAGTCTTCCACGGAAATACACTACCGGTTGGGGCAGGTTGAGTAATGTAAATATCCCTACAAGTAAAATGCTCCGAAAATTCCGCTCTACGTCTGCGATACTTTCGCCGTATTCTCCTCCAATACGAACAGCAGCAGAGAACGTGCGGTGACGTCATAGGTGTCGCCTGTTTGGAACATTTTGTTCCCATCGGATTCCTCCACGGTTCCGTCGATATTGGTATCCATGAGTCGGAGCCAGGCAGAACCTCCTGGGCATTCCGGCAGGGTGAATGTCACCAGGTCGAAATAGCCATTTACCACCATGAGCAGGGTCGCTTCATGTCCGCGCTGGCGGATGCCCGTGGTCTGGGCACGACCATCCAGCAACATTCCAAAGCAGCGCATGTTGGTATCGCCCAAACTGCCGGCCTGCATCTCCTTGCCATTGGCGTTGATCCAGGTCACGTCCTTGACGCGCAGTTTCTTACTGTATTGCCCGGTCAAAAACAGATTGCGGTGAAGGATTGGATACTTGTGCCGCAGCGCCGTAAGTTTTTGCACGAAACGGGTGAGCGGCTTGTTCTTCTCGATCAAGTCCCAGTCTACCCAGCTGATGTCATTGTCCTGGCAATAGGCATTATTGTTGCCCTGCTGGGTGCGGGCAAATTCATCACCGGCCAGCATCATGGGAGTGCCTTGCGAGAGCAGCAGGGTCGCCATCAGATTGCGCATCTGACGCTGCCGCAAAGCGGTAATCTCTGGATCGTCCGTAGGGCCTTCCACGCCGCAATTCCAGGAATGATTGTTGGAGTTTCCATCCTGGTTATTTTCGCCATTGGCTTCGTTATGCTTGTCGTTGTAGGAAACCAGGTCGTTCAGCGTGAAGCCGTCGTGGGCGGTCACAAAATTGATGCTTGCCCACGGTCTCCTTCCCTGACAGTTGAACAGCGATGCAGAAGCGCAGAGGCGCTGGGTCAACGCAGAGGTGGAACCGCTCCCCTTCCAGAACTCGCGAACGTCATCGCGGAATTTATCGTTCCATTCTGCCCAGCCTGGCGGAAACTCCCCGACCTGATAGCCGCCAGGGCCGCAATCCCACGGCTCGGCAATCAGCTTGACCGTGTTCAATACCGGATCCTGGCTGCATGCTTTCAGAAATCCGCTCTGGTTATCGAACCCATTCGGTTCACGCGCGAGAATAGTCCCAAGATCGAAGCGAAATCCATCCACGTGTGTCTGCTCGACCCAATAGCGCAGGCTGTCGGTCACCATTTGAATGACACGCGGATGACTCAGGTTGACGGTATTGCCGGCGCCGGTGTCATTGATGTAGTAGCGATTGTTGTCGGACAGAAGGCGATAGTAGCTGGCGTTATCAATTCCCTTGAACGACAAGGTGGGGCCAAGCTCGTTGCCCTCGGCGGTGTGGTTGTAGACGACATCCAAAATGACTTCGAGCCCTGCCTGATGAATGCAGGCCGCCATCTCCTTGAATTCGCGAAGCGTCTGGGCACGGTCGGAGGCGTAGCGTGGATCGGGCGCGAAATAGCCGATGCTGTTATATCCCCAGTAATTGGTGAGGCCTTGCTCAAGCAAATGGCTGTCGTTTACGAAGGCATGGATGGGTAACAATTCCACCGACGTAACGCCAAGGGATTTGACGTAGTCCAGTACCGCCGGCTGCGCGAGTCCGCCATAGGTGCCGCGAAGGTGTTCCGGCACCGCGGGGTGCTTCTTCGTAAAACCGCGAACATGCAACTCATACAGAATGGTGTTTTCAAACGGGACCGCCAAGTGGGCCAGACTGCCTCGCCTGTGGCGCCCGGGCGCGCCGATCCAATCGAAATTTGGATCGACGACAACACCTTTGGGCATGAATGGCGCACTGTCCCGCGTGTCGAATGTGAGATCGTCTCCGGATTCCATCTGGTACCCGAAGACGGCGGGGTCCCATTTCAGTTCTCCCGTATGGGCGGTCGCGTATGGGTCGAGCAACAATTTATTGGGATTGAACCGGTGTCCCTGTTCCGGCTCATAGGCTCCGTGGACGCGATATCCATAGACTGTGCCGGGGCCAATCTCCGGCAAATATCCGTGCCAGATCTGATTGGTATACTCGGGCAATTCAATCCGGTGCAATTCCTCGCGGCCCTGGTCGTCGAAGAGGCATAGCTCCACCCTGGCGGCATGGGCGGAAAAAACTGAGAAGTTTGTCCCACTACCATCCCAGGACGCGCCCCGCGGATAGGGAAGACCTTCTCTCAGCGGAAATTTTTTCTTCTTGATCACGATTTGCTTTTCCCCCACAGATTCCCAGACAGAAACAGCGAACGACTCCAAATGTTAGCTAGTTGGATGCAATTGTGTTGGATGGTGAATCTACGAAGAAGAGAGGTATTTCGCTCGATTTCCTGGGCACACATTTCCTACAAAAGCGCGTGTACGACTTGCGGAACCGTCAGCTCCGTATCCGTTCTGGTCCCATCGGGCATGGGAACATCCGGAGAAAATGACTGCGCGTTGCTGCAACATTGGTTTGTCCGTTCGATCTGCCGAACTTTGCCTTTGGTAACCAGGCGTAGAAGCAGGGTAAGAATGACAGCTCCCAGAACATCTCATGAAAACGGGCCATCACGGGGACATGCCGCTTCGAGCTTCTGAGAAGCACCGGTTTCAAGGCTATTTTCAATCCGCCAGGCAACCTTCCGCGTACCTTAGATGAGTGGCCAACATGCAGATGCTTCCGCCCGTATAGTCTTTTCCAATCGAAGGATGAGCCTGAAGGAAGCGAAGGGTAGGCGAAGCGGGTTTTGTCCTTTCGGGTTTTGAGATTGATTCATGCTAGCAGCCGGGGCGGAGGAAATGTGGGAATCGCTGCGCAAGATCTTCATGTTCCGATGCTCTCTCGGAGCGATTTCCAAGGGATGTGGGAAGGGCGGAAAACACGTGCTATCGTTTTCCGGGCTTTCCACATCCCGTCATTTCCTC
>JAKAAZ010000062.1 GCA_021802085.1 Acidobacteriota bacterium | reverse complement strand
TGTCCCCGAGCGGCTGATTCATTGGGGAACCGCTTGAAAAAGGCGTAAGCACTGATCGTCGATCTGCTCATGTGCTCATTCTAGATAGGTTAGCTCAGGGAGTAAAGTGTATAATTCCCAAATATATACCACTTCGGTGTGCGTCGAGAGCGTGCCGGCAATCGCTTTGCGCAGTAATCGGTCAATGCAAACCAGAAAGGCAGCCAGCGTTTTGCCCGAGCCTGTCGGCGCAGAAATCAGCGTTGTCTGGCCCGCTTGAATGCTTGGCCAACCTTCCATCTGCGGTTCTGTGGGCGTGCCGAAGCGCTGAACAAACCATTCCTGCGTAATCGGGTGGGCCCAGTCGAGACTGGCAGGGGCAGCACGGTCGACACCGGTTTGCAACGTAGGGGACATGCAGTGGATTGTACCGGAACGATTCGTCTTTTATTCGCCAACCGCGAAAGAGCGTTCCTTCCGCGTCAGCGCGTTGGCTATGAGCGCGAGCCGACACGTCAAACGATGACAACGAAGTTCGACTCGCCCAGACTCCACGGTCACGACTGAGCGGGAGAAAAGGCTCCCGTCCATTGCATTACGAAAAGAACCGTCTCGGTTTCGCAATCGTGCGTCTCGGCTTCGCTCCCTGAGCCTTGATTGTGTCGAGGCGCCGTAGCCGCACCTGAGGAACATACCATAGTATTGCTGCATGTAATTTCTGAACCCGGTAGAGATTGCCGGACCCAACAAGCCAGATCGGGAAACAGGAGAAGGATGAGCATTGGCGCCGATGTGGATGTGTCAGTTCGCGCGCGAAGGCGCATCACGCGTCGTCTGATTCCGTATCTGATGTTCGTTTATCTGCTCGCCTATCTGGACCGCGCCAACCTTGGAGTCGCCAAGCTACAAATGCAAGGCGATATGGGATTCAACGATGCGGTGATCGGCTTTGGGGCGGGAATATTTTTTCTGGGTTATCTGCTGCTCGACATTCCTGGAAGCCTGATCGTGGAGCGCTGGAGCGCCCGCAAATGGATCGCGCGCATCATGGTTTCCTGGGGCGTGGTTGCATCGCTGATGGGTTTTCTGGGCTGGCCGCTCCTCAACTTTGTTCACCCTGTTACACAGTTCTATGGATTGCGACTGCTGCTCGGAATTGCGGAGGCGGGCTTTTTTCCCGGCGTAATTGTTTACATCTCGCACTGGTTTCGGCCCGAAGACCGGTCCCGCGCCAAAGCCTACTTTATGGTGACTCAGCCGATTGCGATCGCTCTGGGTATTCCGCTCTCGCGATGGATCATGGACACAATCCACTGGGGAAGACTCGCCGGCTGGCGATGGATTTTTATTCTGGAAGGCGTTGTTCCAGTGCTGATGGGATTTGTGACGCTCTGGTATCTCACAGACCGGCCTCGTCAGGCCAAGTGGCTGCCCGATGACGAGAAGCAATGGTTGATGAGCGCGCTGAAAGCGGACGAGGACCGCAAGACCATCGCGCACCGTGTGCGGATCATCGATGCCCTCAAGTACCCGCAGACCTTTCTGTTGATCGGGGTGTACTTTCTGATTGTCACCGGCAATCAGGCATTGATCTTTTTTCTTCCGTCGATCGGCGATAGCATGAAAAGCATGCCGGTTGCGATCCGTACGATGACGGCAAGCCTTCCGTATGCGTGCAGCGCGTGTGGGATTTTGATCAATGGATTATGGGCGCAGCGCACGGGCAAACTTCGGCTGCACACGGCGGTTCCAGTGCTTGCGACCGGCGTTTCTCTGGGACTGACAGTTCTCGCCCACAATCACGCTGGACTCATGATTGCGCTGTTTTGTTTGGCTGGCTTCACGGCGCAAGCATACCTTCCAGCATTTTGGACGTTGCCGACCACTCTGATGGGCAAGTCAGCCGCCGCCACCGCGGTTGGGTTGATTTGTCTGGGCAATCTCGGGGGCGTGGTCGGACCCTGGCTGTTCGGGTATCTGAAGACGATCACCGGCGGCTACGACACAGGATTGTGGGTTCTATCCGGTTGTATGCTGGTGGCCGGTGTGCTCGCTACTCAAATCGGAGACCCTTCCGTTTTGCATATGAGGCTACAGAATGACATCCAAGAAAAAGCCTGAGAACCTGCGCAGTTATAGCTGGTTTGGCCCGGACACGATGCGCGGCTTCAGTCATCGTTCGCGCATGATGCAGGTTGGCTATCGTCGGGAAGACTTCACCGGCAAGCCGGTGATCGCGATTGTGAACACGTGGAGTGAAATCAACCCCTGCCACACCCACCTTCGCGAACGGGCAGAGGCCGTCAAGCGCGGGGTATGGCAGGCTGGAGGATTTCCCGTAGAAATTCCGGCGTTCTCTATCACCGAAACCTACATGAAGCCCAGTCCGATGCTCTACCGGAATCTGCTGGCGATGGATACCGAGGAAGCGTTGCGTAGTCTACCGATCGATGGCGCAGTGCTGATGGGAGGCTGCGACAAGACAACTCCCGGTCTGCTGATGGGTGCGATCAGCGCAAACCTGCCGGCGATTTATCTGCCCGCGGGTCCCATGCTGCGCGGCAACTGGAATGGCCAGCCGCTCGGCAGCGGTACCGACGTTTGGAAGTTCTGGGCGGAGCGCTGCGCCGGCAACGTCAGCGACGAAGATTGGAACGGCATCGAAAGCGGGATCGCCCGGTCGCCCGGTTTTTGCATGACCATGGGAACCGCCTCGACCATGACGGCTCTTTCGGAGGCATTGGGAATGACGGTGCCCGGCGCGTCTTCGATTCCGGCTGTGGATTCCAATCATGTACGACTGGCAATCGACTGCGGTGGGCGCATTGTGGAGATGGTTTGGGAGGACTTGAAACCCAGAGATATTCTGACGCCCTTAGCTTTGCGGAATGCCATCACGGTGGACATGGCCATCGGCGGTTCGACCAATGCCATCATTCATCTGGTTGCGCTCGCCCGGCGGCTGGGATTCGATCTACCTCTCCGCGTATTCGATGAAATCTCGCGCCACGTTCCCGTACTTGCCAACATCCGGCCGTCCGGAACGTTTCTGATGGAGGATTTCTATTACGCCGGAGGATTGCGCGCCTTGATGGCTGAAATCAGGGACCTTCTCAACCTCGACTGCATTACCGTGAACGGAAAATCGCTGGGGGAGAATCTGCAAGGCGCGCGTGTTGTCAACTCGGAGGTGATCCGGAGCCGCGAAGCGCCGCTGATGGAGAGCGGCGGAACGGCGATTCTCTACGGGAGTCTGGCGCCGGATGGAGCCGTCATCAAGACAGTTGCCGCAGATCCGAGATTCTGGCAGCACACCGGGCCCGCCGTCGTGTTCACGGATTTTAAGGACATGGAGGAGCGCATCGACCGTGAGGACCTGATCGTGGATGAAAATTCTGTTCTCGTCCTTCAAAACGCCGGACCGCTGGGCGGCCCAGGGATGCCGGAATGGGGCATGCTCCCAATTCCCAAGAAACTGTTGCAGCGCGGTGTGCGTGATATGGTGCGAATCTCCGACGCGCGCATGAGTGGCACCGCGTATGGCACGTGCGTCCTGCACGTTTCCCCTGAAAGCTATATCGGCGGGCCGCTTGCCCTGGTCCGCGACGGCGACAACATCACGCTCGATATTCCCAGTCGAAAGCTTGACCTGCTCGTGCCGGAGCAGGAACTCGAACGGCGCAGGTCGGAATGGATCAGGCCGGTTCCCAAGGAACAACGTGGATACCTGGCTCTCTATCGGGAGCGCGTGACGCAGGCCGACAAAGGATGCGACTTTGATTTTCTCCTGGACGCCGCCGAGTCGCAGATCTGAACGCCGAGTGCGCAGTCTTCGCATCCTTAAGGCGGATTTACAGATAGATACTGGTTTTAAAAATGAGACGAGTCATTCTGAGCGCAGCGAAGAATCCAGAGGGTGATGGCAGAGTCTACAGTGTGCATGTCGTCTGGGTTCTTCACTCCGCTGCGCGGAGCCTGCCCTGAGCGTAGCCGAAGGGTTCAGAATGACTCCCCGCCACAAATGACTACAGCAACTGTAAGTCCGCTTTAGTAATGCTTGTAGGCTTCGTTGAACTTCGGTCGCGGCATGGTGTGGATGAACGATGCAACGTCGAAAGCCTGTTGTGGCGTCAGTGAACCGGGATTATTTTGCGGCATGGTCGGGACGAGGAAGGCGGCCATCTTTGCTGGGTCGTTCATGCCCGCGCCGTCATTGTAGGAATTCGGTCCCCATAACGCCGGAATGATGGGCGGAACCCCCGCTCCATCCCCTCCGTGGCATTCCGAACACTGGACGGCATAAATTGCGATTCCCTGGACAGGGTTTCCGGTCAGATTTGGCAGTTTGGCAAACCCGCGGCCCGGAAATGCTTTGCCCTTCACTCCGTCTTTGGAGAGCCAGTCCACATAGGCAGTCAGGGCCTGGATCGCTTCGCTGTTCAGCGGGGGCGGGCTCCCATTTTCACTGCGGGCAAAGCACTCCTGGAACCGCTCCTGCATGGAGATCACACGACCGGCCCGCTTATTGTACATCGGGAAGATATTGGCCATGTCGATCATCGGCGAGGCATGCGGCATGGTGCCGCTGTTGATATGGCAGTCGACGCAGGAGAGCCGGTTTCCAACATAGGCACTGGCGTATTTCGGAGTCTCGTCGAAGATCAGCTTGCCCTTGCGGATTTCCTCGCCTGCGCTGCCGGCAGGGATGTTGGCCGTCTGGAAACGCGATTGCTCCGCCATGGAGACGGGAGGGGCAACCGGGCGTGGGCTGGAGCAGCCAGCCAGGATACCTCCGAGTACAATCGCGCACATACCCGCCAACGCGGGACTTTGATGCTTCATCCGATTCCCTCTACTTCGATCCGCTTTCCACGGGCTTGAAGCCAAACTGGCGATAGCTTTCCTGCGTCTCTGGACTCTTCAAATAAGCCAGCCACTGCGCGGCGGCTTGCGGATGGGCAGCATCCACCATCATCCCAGCCGCATAGGTCGCCGTGGTATTTTGTGACGGCGGAATCTCGACACCCGCAATCGGGTTGCCGATATTCTTCTGAAACTCCACTTCGGATGCCCAGGTCACGCCCGCGTCCACTCGACCTTGCATGATTCGCATGGGCGTCTGGCGATGATGGACTTCAGTGAGAACTGTGGTTCCGTCCGCCACTTTTTTCCGATAGACAGTCTCATAGAGTTGTTCCCCGCCGGCTTTGCGCAGCGAACCGATGATTTGGTTCGCGACCCCCTCCCACTGCGGGTTGGGCATGGAGAGCTTCAATTCCGCGCGGCCCAAATCATTCAGCGATGCGATGTGCCTGGGATTGCCCGCGGCCACCATGATTGCAAGCGTATTGGTCGCATACTCGACCACGCCTGTGACCTGTTTCTTCTCCTCCATCTGACGCACCACCCGCGCGCCCGCCTCGTAGACATCCGGCTTTACCCGCAGCGTGAGATTCCCGAGCGTCAGCGTGTCGTCCGCCGCGATCTGCCTGCGAAGAATGCCCGGCGGCAGCGTCTCATAGAAAATGCGGCCGCGCAGAGCCGGATGCTGCTTGACGAAGCCTTCGATCAGACTTGGAAGAACGAAGAACTGGTTGCCTCCAATAAAAAGCACGAGCTTCGCATCGGCAGGATTCCCATGAAGGTCGGGAACGTTATCGATGTCCGGTACTTGGAATACATACCCTTTGCTGACCGCCGGATCGTTCGCGCCTCGGCTCCAGGGGGGAGACGTCTGGCCTTTGCATTGCCCCTGCACAAGGCCCATCAAAATCACTCCGGGCAGAAGCATCGATCGTCTTGGGCGCAGCCTCATCTTTTCCTCCATGATTCGTCGTGTCGTTCAGACAGTGATGTAGCTGTAATGACCTTCGGTTTGCAGCAGCGCGATTGCCGCCACCATGGAGGCCACGACGAGAACGCCTGGGAGCGCGTGGGAAAGCATCTCCTTCACAATCTGCTCCGGTTGCTCCGAGAGGTTGTCGTGCGGAATCAGATTGCGTACCTGCTCTTCGGTTGCAGTGTGGCAGCTGAGAAACTTCACGCCGCGATGTTGCAGCGCCGCGATGCTGGTGTCCTGATAGATGGAGTCCCTGCTGTCCGGATCGCGTGAAACGTAGTGCAGATCAGCACCCGCCTTGCTGGCATAGAAAGGATTTTTTGTCGCCGGCTTCCCGGTGGCAGGATCGTCGATGTTGAGCCATGCCCCGATCTTGTATTTTTCCCAGATGAAGTCGTCGAAATTGAGCATGTTCGCCGGCCCGTGCAGCGCGGCCACTACTTTGATTTGATTGTCTGGAATGCCGAACCCAAAATGCAAACCGTTCAGCGAATTCTTGATGTTGTTGAGGAACTTGCCGCCGCCAACGGGAATAACGTCGTAGACCTGCTTGATGCGGGCCGGATTCTTTGCAATCTGATCGAACTCGGCTGTATTCCAGTCCTTCGTGGTGTAGACAAGTTGCGCGTCTGCAACCCCGGACAGCGTTCCGATGGCGCTCAGGGAGGTGGCTCCGGCGACAGCGGCAGTAACAAACGACCTACGGCTCATGTTCTTCATGGGGTCCTTTCCGTTCAGGAGTGACGGGTTTGTTGGAAGCATCGGTTGTGGCATTGGTGTCGGGTCTGAATCCAAGGTTGGCAAGAAACTGGAACTTGGGTTGCTCGCTTTTTCTGCGGAACTCCGGAGAAGAGCGGCGCCATAGGATCAGCACCAGCAGAATCAAGGTGGCGGCTCCCAGCAGATAGGCTGTCATTGCATGTCTCCCATCTGTGGGGAGGCAACTGGCGCGGCCGGGGGTTGCTTGTTCGCCTCACTATAAAACGAGCGTATGTAATAAGTGACGGCCTGGACCTCCGGCGGCGTGAGCAGGGGGAAAGCGGGCATTCCGCTGCCGGGCACACCGGAATGAAGAATCCTGGCTGAAGCCTGGTAGGATGGCATCATCTGATGGAAGTTTGCCGGATGGGGCAAAAGTTCCGCGCCGTCGGGTCCAGTTCCGTCCGCATTGTCGCCGTGGCAGCGGGCACAGTCGCTTTCGAAAAGCCTTCTTCCGGCCTCCTTCAGCACCTCCGGCGATGCATACTGCCGTTCAAGGGGCAGGGAATCGGTCTTTCCGAGCGAAGCGACGTAGTCCGCCACCGCCTGGAAATCCGAGGCAGGCAGCATTTCCCACGAGGGCATGGACGATCCGGGAACGCCTTGCTCCAGGGCGCGCCAGATGGAGTCATCTGTTAGACGAAATCCAGCAAGATCGAAGGCGACCGGCCGCAGAGCGCGACCGCCAATCGACTGGCCATCCGCCTGGACGCCGTGACATCCAGCGCAATTGGCCATGAAGACCGCGCGCCCCTGCTCGCGATCATCCACCGGCGAAGCTACAGGCAGCACGTAGACTGGAGC
This sequence comes from Acidobacteriota bacterium, assembly GCA_021802085.1. Taxonomy (GTDB): domain Bacteria; phylum Acidobacteriota; class Terriglobia; order Terriglobales; family Acidobacteriaceae; genus JAKAAZ01. The sequence goes on along the minus strand of JAKAAZ010000062.1, from coordinate 10,058 downwards.
GGGTTTCGCCGGAGCGAGTTGCGCCGCCGCGCGTCCCAGGGTATTGAGATAGGCGACCAGATCGCGGGCATCCTGCGTGGGTCGATCGGGTGAGCCGTCAAATAGCCAGGGATACGAAGGCATGACCGAATCCGGAACGATGTACCGCGGGTCGTAAAGATGAACCAGTTGCCAATCCGCGGGGCGCTTGCCGGATTCGCGCGCCAGGTCCGGCCCGATGCGCCGGGTGCCCCACATCTGCGGATACTCCTGACGAGTTTCCCATGCATGGGTGGGCTTGCCGAAGCGCCACTCGTCGGCGGCGGTGTACCTGACCTGCAGCGTATGGCAATAGGCGCACCCATCGATGCCATACAGTTTGGCTCCGCGCTGCTCGGAGGGGGTGAGCGCGAGGTGCGCTCCGGCAGGTGTGGTCCTTTCAATGGACTCGTGCAGGTGAATGGCCGGATAGACGCCTAGCATCAGGAATGAGAGGACGAAAAAAACCACTCCCGCGCCAAAGGTAGCTGCATATGCGGTTGTAAACCAGGAATCGGCTTTGTCGTGACGGGGCAGATGATACGCGTCGGAGTTGAGGTCCACTCCCAGGAACCCAGAGGGATTTCTCTTGCCGGTCAGGAAGCTACATGCAAAGACAAGAAAGCCGGACAACAAAATCAATCCATCGACCGTGCGGAAGACCCAATAGGGCCGGGAAGCGCGCACCGAATCGATCCATGGAAGGTGCTTTTGCCACAGGCTTGCCTGGACAAGCCCCGCTGCGGAAAGATCCAGCACCATCAGGCCGAGTCCGATGAGAAGAAGCCAGTAGGACCACGCCAGCGCGCGGCGGCTATGTCGCACTCCCGGCATTCGCTGCCAGACATGGCTCACACCGCCCATCGCCGCGAAGGATGCGAATCCAATCATTGCCAGGTGCGAATGGCCGATCACCCAGTCCGTGAAGTGGATGAAGCGGTTGAATGCCATCACCGCCTGCACGGAGCCCTGAAGGCTCACGATCAGATACAGCACAATACTCGTCCAAACGTAGCGCAGCGGGACGTCCTGCAGCACTGTTCCTTCGGTCGCAATGGCAATGGAGAGCAGCAGGTTGGTGACCACCAGGATGACATCGATTCCCTGATAAATGGACGCGGCTTCCGAGACGTGCTGCGCCATCATTGGCAGGGAAGAGTACAGGTAATGGTGAATGCCGTTCAGCGGATAGACGAGAAACAGCAGCCAGAATCCAACCATCGAATAAAAGTGGCTGTAGATGGGCTTCCGTGTTACGGCGGAGATCACAAAATACTCCACTGCGACCGCCAGCGGAGTGACGAAGAGTCCGACCGCATCGTGGATCCAAAGACCGCTGAAAGCCGCTCCCATGGCCCCCGGAAGAAGATGGGGGACAATGTTGCCGAGCGGATAGGCGAGAGTCGTAAACGTGATTCCGCCGAGCAGGTACCAGCCTGAAACATAGAGTTCGGAGGCGCCGCATTTCAGAAAGGGAATGCCGAACTGCACAATCATCAGAACGAAACAGGTCTCAATGACCGCCGCGACGACCAGGGGGAACTCTGCCCATTCCAGTGGCTGCAGCACTCCCATCAGCACTAGCGTCCATCCACCCAGCACGGCGACGACGTTGTAGGTGAAGAACATGATCCAACCGAGCCGTTCGCTGGTGACGCGGCGGCGTGTCAGAAAGGGAACTGCGTAGTAGATGAATGCCAGAAATGCATTCCCGAGCCAGGCATAGAGGATGCCCTGCGTGTGGTCGTACCGTAATCGTCCCCAGGTCAGTGCGGCGTGATTCGTAAGGAACTCGGGGACATGAAACTTGATGGATACCGTCAACCCGAAGAGCGCCGATACGAGTAACCCGACGAAGGCCGCGTAGGTATGCGCCCGCACCAGACCGGTTGCTACCGGTATCCGCTGCCGTTCTGCAACTCCAGTCATCAATCGCCGCTCCGCTGGGAATTCGACGGTGTCGTACCATGCCGAGTTTGCGACTGCCGATCGAGGTAACAAATCGCGCCCACAGCCAGGATTGCTCCCAGCAGCAGAAGCAGCACCACAAACAATCCCTGCCTGTGAGAAAAAGGCTCAGAGCCGGGTTTCGCCATCCTCGAAGCACCTCCGTCCGGAGAGATTAGAAACTCTATCAGTATGAATCTTGCAGGGAAAGATATACGGTCGTTATCGAATGGCTGTCAATCTGTGTCAATATATCATGATCGCTGCTGGACTGCGATTTAATGCAGCAGGCGTTCAATCGACTGAAAACAAAAACATACCTGCGTTTTTGGCAATGTGCGAAAGGTCCTCGCGGGCTTCGTGTTTTTGTTGCCGGAATAAGCTGCGCAAATACGCGATTGCATGGATAGTGGTCACCGAGCATCATCCACAATTTCCGTTTGGGTTGACATCCGACCCAAACGGAGCCATACTTGGGTCGAATGACTACCCGAAAGAATAAAGACGACCGCATCGCATTGTTGCAGGGGACGCTGGACCTGCTAATTCTTAAGACGCTTGTGCTGGGACCGTGTCATGGGCAGGGCGTGGCGCGATCGATTCAACGCCAGTCGGAAGAAGTGTTTTTTGTCGACCACGGCTCGCTCTATCTCGCCTTGCAGCGGCTGGAGGACAAGAAGTGGATTCGGGCGAACTGGGGTGTGAGCGAGAACAACCGCAAGGCGCGCTTTTACTCGTTGACGCCGAAAGGGCGCGAGCACCTCGTCGAGAAAACCAGCGAGTGGCGCAGGCTGGCGCGGGCGATGGGATTGATTCTCGACAGCAGCATCGGACCAAGCGGCGAGGAGGCATAGGCATGTTCCATCGCAAGCGCAGTACAGAGGATTTTGTGGAAGAGATCAAGGCGCATCTGGAACTCGAAGCCGACGATCTGAAGCGAGAAGGCTTGAGCGAAGATGAGGCGCGGTCCAAGGCGCGGCGTGAGTTCGGCAATGTAAGTGTTGCGCAGGAACGCTTTTATATCAAAGGTCGATGGGTGTGGCTGGATAAACTGCTGCGCGACTTGCGCTTCGGGCTGCGCCTGATACGCCAGAACCCGGGATTTGCAGCGACGGTAATCCTGACGCTAGCACTGGGGATGGGCGCGAACACCGCCGTGTTCAGCGTAATGAATGCGGTGCTGCTGCGCTCGCTGCCGGTGACCGATCCGCAGCGTTTGGTGTATTTGAGGACTTCCAACTCACCTCGCGGGACGGGCACCATCGACTCGACTGCAACGTTCTCGTACCCGGTGTACGATGCGCTGCGACGGCAAGGCCGCAGCCTGTCACGGGTGATCGCCTATGTGCCTTTGTCCAGCTTCAAGGTTGCTGTCCGCTACGGAACAGAGCCGGAGGAGGCGGATGGCGACATGGTGAGCGGCGCCTTCTTCTCTGGCCTGGGCGTGAAACTGGCCCGCGGGCGCAGTTTTAGCGAACAGGACGAGACGAACCATGCGCCCATTGCCGTGATCAGCTACAACTACTGGACGCGGCGCTTCGGACGAAACCCGGATGTATTGGGGAAAACCCTGTATGTGAACGGTGTTCCCACAACCATCGTGGGAGTCTCGGCAGAAGGCTTTGAGGGTGTCGAGGCGGGCCGTTCGACCGATTTCTGGATTCCATTGCAGAGCCGCGCAGAACTGAATGCGTGGGGCAATCCTCTGGAGAATGGCAAAACCTACATTGACAATCCCAGTTGGTGGTGTCTGCGGCTGCTTGGACGCCTTGCTCCCGGCGCGAGCAAGGTGCAGGCGGTTGCGCAACTACAGTTCTCATTTCAGAGGGCCGCATATATTGGGCTCGGAAATCCGCAGTCCGGAGAGAGGAAACCCATACTCAGCCTGGTGGATGCAAAGGGCTTCCCCGGCTATGACGCAGAGTACGGGAAGCCGCTGCGGATGCTGATGGCGATGGTGGGGCTCGTTCTGCTGATTGCTCTCAGCAACGTCGTGATGCTGTTGATGTCGCGGAATGCGACGCGGCAGCGGGAATTCTCCATGCGGCTCGCGCTGGGTGCCGGACGCGGGGAGTTGTTTCGGCAATTGCTGACTGAGAGCCTACTGCTGGTATCGATGGGAGGCATACTTGCCTGGGTCTTTGCCGTATATGCAACGAGGGCTCTCGCGGCCTGGGCACAGATTCAGTCGAGCCTGGCCCCAGATAGAACCGTGCTGCTGTTCACCCTGGGTGTGCTGGCGTTTGCCGCAGTTTTGTTCGGCCTGGCGCCCTTTCGCGTGGCGATTGCAGGGGGCGCGGAATTGGCAATGAAGCCTTCGACGGCGATGTCAAGATTGGATGCTGGAATGACCCGCACCGGGAAGACCATAGTCGCGTTACAGATGGCATTGTGCGTAGTTTTGCTGGTCGGCGCCGGATTGCTGATTCGCACGCTGCGCAATCTTGAAAATACTCCGTTGGGTTTTTCGACCAAGGGGCTCGTCGTCTTTGAACTGAAGCCGCATGTCACCTCCGTTCCCCAGGGCGTTGCTTTCTATCAGGAACTCATGAGTAAGCTGCGTATTCTGCCGGGCGTGGAGTCTGTGACCGTCATGGAAGAACGCCTTGGATCAGGTGCGTCGGACAACAGCGATATGAACGTCGACGGCAAGCTGCCGGACGTAGCCAACGGCACATCCAGAACCGTACGGAGCAATGTCGTGGGGCCGAATTTCTTCCACACGCTCGGCGTACCTGTGCTCCAGGGTCGCGATTTCACGGATTCAGATAACGCAACGTCGCCGCACGTCGGCATTATCAACGAGGAGTTTGCGAAGCGCTTCCTGCCGAATCAGAATCCACTGGGACATAGCATTGGACCCGTACACTTCCCGTATCAGATGACGATCGTCGGGGTAGTGAAGGACCACAAGTACCGCAGCATCGCTGAAACCCCGATTCCCATGGCCTGGTACATGTATGCTCAGATTCCGATCATCGGCCAAATGAATGTGGAAATGCGCGTCCATGGCGATCCGTTGGCGATTCTGCCATCGGCGCGCAAAGTCGTGCTGCAGTTGGACCCGAACCTGCCCCTGATTCAGCCGATGACCCAGCGCGCGCAGTTTGAGCAGACAATCTCGCAGCAGCTGATGTTTGCAAGGCTGGCCGAGTTCTTTGGGCTGCTGGCGATTGTGCTGGTGGCGACCGGACTCTATGGCACTATGGCGTATCGGGTGAACATGCGGACGGCGGAAATTGGTGTGCGCATGGCCGTCGGCGCTCGGCGCGGGCAGGTAGTCTGGATGATCCTGAAAGACAGTCTGCTGTTGACGGCGGTGGGAGTGGTGTTAGGTATTCCCCTGGCGCTCATGGTCGGGGAGGCATTGACGTCGTCCCTGTACGGAGTGAAGCCGTTGGATGGGATGAGCTATCTGTTGGCGGTGGTGGGAGTGACCTTGGTTGCGCTGGCGGCCAGTGCGGTGCCCGCAGGCCGAGCGGCGAGTGTCGATCCGATGACGGCGCTCCACACCGACTAGAAATCATGGGCTTGGATGCGAAACGAACTGGGGTGATTGGATTCCAACACATCCTTGGCTGCACATGAAATGCGGTTGCGTTTCTGGCTAGTCGTATCGAATTGCTGCCATCGGGTCGATTCGAGCCGCGCGCAACGCGGGCAATGGCGACGCGGCGCTCGCAATTGCCATCAAGAGAGCTATCGAGAGCAAAAACACCCAGGGATCGTGCGGGGATATCTCGTAAAGAAAGCTCGCCAGCACGTGCGAGGCAAGTATGGCTGCAACCAATCCTGCTCCGCATCCTGCAATTGCGATCTGCGGAGTAGCTGCCGTTCCAGCCTCTAACTGATAGCGGCACAATAAATTGTAAACTCACATTTCTCATGCCCGGCAGGTGACTCAAGCCCTCGCCCAACTGCTGATACGTCTGCATCAGTGGATCGCCTTCGAGCTGCTGTTTATCACTGAAGGTGATATTCACCAGCCCCTTGGGATCGAGCCCCGCGCCAGAGCAATACAGTCTTACAAGGCTCATCGCGAGAAGCCCAGATCCACTGACCAACACCAGAGCGAGAGCCACCTCCAATGTCATCAGCATCGCAGGGAGCGTCGGTATGAGGTTTGATTCGCCTGCTCCTCTGAGGGGGTGAATGTGTCCAGAAATGAACACCTATTTTCGATAATGGACAGTGACGAGAAAATGCACGCCTTCCGCGCCCCGCAAATAATTGATTCCAGACATGTTTGTCATCCTCCCCTTTGGCTCGCTACATGCAAGATCTTTCTGCAATGGATATCGCACGCCCCGATCTGAAAAAGCGCAAATTTCGCCACCAGGTTCTCTGGTCCGCGATTGGACTGGTTCTGTTAGCCGCGATCACCCTGTTGGTGATGCGGCTGAAGCCGGCTGCTCCCACAGTGGACCGGAACACGGTCTGGACTGACACAGTAAAGCGCGGCAACATGATCCGCCAGGTGCGCGGACTGGGAACGCTGGTGCCGCGCGAAGACCGCATTCGCTCGATTCCGGCAGAGACCGACGGCACGGTGGTGCGCATTTTCGAACTGCCCGGCGCGCTCGTCCATCCAGATACCATCATCCTGCAATTGACCAATCCCGAGCTGTCGCAGGAGGCGCAGGACGCCACGCTGCAACTGAACGAAGCGCAAGCCGATTATCACAACACCCAGGTGTCTCTGGAGAGCAGCTTGATGGACCGGCGCGCTACCGCCGCCGACATCCACGCGCAATATCAACAGGCACAGCTGCAGGCGCGGACGGATCAAGCGCTCTACAAGCTTGGCGTCATCAGCGGGCTTTCCTATAGCGATTCGAAAGGCAAGGCGGATGCACTGACGACGCGCGAAGACCTGCAGAAGCAAGAGATTGCCATCAACCAGAAAGCTCTCGAGACCCAGCTCGCCGTGCAGAAGGCGAAGGTGGAGCAGGCGAGCGCACTGGCACAGTTGAAACAACGCGAGGTCGATGCGCTGAACGTCCGTGCAGGCATTGAGGGAGTGCTGGTGCAGATGCCCTTGCAGATCGGTCAACATGTTCCGGTAGGCACAGAACTGGCCCAGATCATTCAACCTGACCAACTGAAGGCCGAGTTGCAGATCGCGGAAACGCAGGCGCACGATGTCCAGATCGGTCAGCCTGCCGAAATCGATACGCATAACGGAGTCGTTCCGGGCACGGTCACGCGAATCAATCCGGCGGTAGTGAACGGAACCGTGACGGTGGACGTGCGGCTGGATGGGTCATTGCCGCAAGGGGCGCGCCCCGATCTGAGCGTGGATGGAACCGTCGATCTGCAACGGCTGAACGAGGTGCTGTATGTGGGCCGTCCGGCGTTTGGAAATGAAAACTCCACCATCAGCCTGTTCAAGCTGGACCCCAGCGGCAATTACGCGACGCGCGTGCCGGTAAAAGTCGGCCGAGCGTCGGTCAACGAAATTCAAATCCTCGGCGGCTTGAAAGAAGGAGATACCGTGATTCTTTCCGACATGTCGCGCTGGGACAATGTGGACCGCATCCGGCTGGATTAGAAGCCGGCGGAGAACCTTTGCTTCCAAGATTGCGTACACACATAGAGAAGTACATCCAGTTCATTCGATTTTAGAGAGGACAAAACCGCATGGCAGCTACCGAGGAAATCAGGGACCAGGCGCTGATCCACATCGAAGCGCTCACCAAAATTTTCTACACGGATGAGATCGAAACGCACGCACTGGCGGGCATTCACCTCACCATCGACCGCGGGGAATACGTTGCCATCTCGGGACCTTCGGGCTGCGGTAAGTCGACGCTGCTCTCCATCCTCGGTCTGTTGGATACGCCGAGCAGCGGCAGCTATCTGCTGAATACGCGCCCGGTGGAAAACCTCAGCTTCGCGGAGCGGTCGCGCATTCGCAATCAGGAAATCGGATTTATCTTCCAGAGCTTCAACCCGATTGGCGACCTGACCGTGTATGAAAATGTCGAGCTGCCGTTGACCTATCGCTCCGGAATGCCCTCAGTCGAGCGCAAGCGGCGCGTGGATGAGTCGCTGAGCCGCGTCGGTATGGCGCATCGGCTGCGACATTATCCGTCGCAGCTTTCCGGCGGCCAGCAGCAGCGTGTTGCCGTGGCTCGCACACTGGCCGGGTCGCCCTCCATCTTACTGGCGGATGAGCCGACTGGAAATCTCGACTCGTGCAATGGCGAAGCGGTGATGGAGTTGCTGAAAGAGCTGCACAAAGACGGCGCGACCATCTGCATGGTCACGCACGACCCGCGCTTCGCCAAGCTGGCGGAGCGCGAAGTCCATCTGTTCGACGGCCAGGTGGTTTCCGAAGAGGATCTGCGCAAAAAACTGGCGGCGGAAAGGGAATTGCTGCAATGAGCGTGGCCTGGGCCGATCTTCGTTATGCGTTCCGGCAGTTGCGCAAGTCGCCGGGATTTACGGTGACAGCAGTGCTGACGCTGGCGCTGGGGATCGGCGCGACCACGGCGATCTTCACGCTGGTCTACGACGTAATGCTGAAACCGCTGCCCTACAAGCATCCGGAACATCTGGTGGTGATGCAGGAACAGGTGGCGGAATTCAGGGACATTTATCCCATGCTTCCGATGAACGCGAACCATTTTGTGAATTGGCTACAGCACAGCAATGGTTTTCAGTCGATGGCAATCATGGAGCAGGACAGTGTCCCGCTAGGGGCGGGCGGTCATCCGTTGCAGGTAACCGTTTTGCGTTCGACGCCGGAAATCTTTCCTGTGCTGCGCACGGCTCCCCAGCTGGGACGGCCGTTTACGGAGCAGGAAGATCAACCGGGCCATAGCCACGTAGTGGTGCTCATGCACGACCTATGGAAAAACCAATTTCATGCCGATCCCGACATTTTGGGCAAGACCGTCCCGCTGAACGGTTATCCCTTCACCGTGATTGGAGTGATGCAGGCAGATTTTCATCTGCCGAACCTTGAGGGATTTGGATCTGGCGTCACGAACATCAGCCGGCATCGCCAGGCGGAAGCACTGATCCCCATCGCACTGAGCAAAGATCAATTGCAGCGCACGGTCGGGGACTTCGATTACTTTGGTCTGGCTCGGTTGAAGCAGGGAGTCTCTGTCGCGCAGGCGCAGGCTGAGATCGACGCGCTGCAACACGCCATCTCCGCCAGCATGCCCGCTGACGAAAAAATAACTCTTTCCGCAGTGCTGAGGCCGTTTCAGCAATATCTTATTGGCAATAATCGCAAATCTCTTTTAGTTCTGCTGGCCGCGGTTGCGGGTCTGCTGCTGATTGGCTGCATCAACATTGCGAATCTCTTGCTGGCACGAGCCGTCGGGCGGCGACGGGAGATGGCAGTGGCATCGGCGCTGGGAGCCAGTCGCGCCGCCCTGCTGCGGGCTTCGATGCGGGAAGCCGGCGTGCTGGCGGCCATGGGCGGTGCGCTGGGGATTCTGCTGGCGTCGGCGATGGTCCCGATTCTGCAGCATTTTCTGCCCTCGGCGCTGAATTTTCGCGGAAACCTGCATATCGACTGGGCGGGAGCGGGGTTTGCGCTACTGCTGGCGATTGCGGCGACACTGCTGGCCGGAGCCGCACCAGCATGGATGAGCTGGCGCACGCAGCCCCAGGAAGCGTTGCGCGGCGACTCGCGCTCGGCCAGTGAATCGCATGGCGGCAAACGATTGCGCAAGGCACTTGTTGCAACGGAGGTCGCCGTCAGCGTGACGCTGGTGCTAATGACCGGGTTGCTGACGGCAAGCCTCTATCGTCTGATGCATATCGAGCGCGGTTTTCAGGCAAGCCAGGTTTTAACGGCGAACATCGAGTTGCCGAACAAGGAATATTCGAAAAGCAAAGACAGCGAGAAATTTTACAGCCAGGTGCTGGCAAAGCTGCGGCAACTGCCAGGAGTTGAGAACGCGGCGGTCACGAGTGTACTGCCGCTTAGCGGCGATAGATGGATCGATATGGCTCGTATTTCCGGAGACACACGTTCTGTTTTTCAGATGCCGACGGAGCATTGGCGCTGGATCAGTTCCGGATATTTTCAGACTATTCGCTTGCCGCTGATCGAGGGACGTTTTCTGAGCAGT
>JAKAAZ010000297.1 GCA_021802085.1 Acidobacteriota bacterium | reverse complement strand
AGAAGGTCTTCCGCTCAAAACGGGACATACGAGGCCATTATGGAAGCATTGAATATCGGCACTACAATTCGCGGCGTGCGTTTGCAGAAAGGCATGTCGCAAGGGGACATTGAAAAAAGGACAGGCCTGTTGCGCTGCTATTTATCGCGCGTGGAGAACGGACACACGGTGCCGTCGCTGGACACATTGCACAAAATTGCCAGTGCGCTGGACGTCCCGATGGCGCATTTCTTCGCCGAAAATGCGCTGAGTTATGAGATGCCGACGCAGCGATTCAGCGAGGATGAATTGCGCTTTTTGACGCAGATCCGGCGCTACGCCGCCAATCTGAATGAAAGCGATCGAAGATTGCTGCTGGCAATGGTAAAGAAGTTTGCCGGGGCCGATAAGAACTAGCGCGGTCGTTTGCCGCAACGGTCGAATGACCTGAAGACCCGCTCGTACTGCGGGACTCACGCATGTCTAGACCTTCCAGAAGCGAAAAACCCCATAGCCGAACAAGACAAGAATGCCGGCGACCGCAGAAAATACGAGTCGCTGGCGTTGGAAATAGGGCTCCCGTCCGGTGCCGAGCAAAGGCGCCAGCGGGACGCCCATGGCCAGTCCGGAGAGAAATCCCCCCAGGTGGGCCATATTGTCAATCTTGATACCCCCCGCATACAGCAGGGTGGAAGCGCCAATGACCAGATTGATGGCGGCAAAATAAATGACGCTGCGCCGCAGTCGGCGCAACTCGGCACGTGGAAAGGGGAGATGCGGCGAGTTCAGCAACAGTATAAGGACACCGGCAATCCCGAAGACAGCACCGGAAGCACCAGCGCCAACGATGCCCGGGTTCACGGCTGTACTCAGTAAATTTCCGGCGACGCCGGTCAGAATGTAAACCGCGAAGATGCCGAACGGCCCCAATAGCGGCTCGCCCAGCAGCCCCAGGTTCCAAAGGCACCACATGTTGGTGCCAATGTGGACGATGCCCACATGAACGAAAGTCGCCGTAAGCAGCCGCCACCACTGTCCGTAGAGGATTTCATTCACGCCACGGTTCGCGCCCCAATGGAGAATCTGCTCCGCGGTCGGGTCCCACCAGGAAACCCCGCTGAGGACCATCGCCAGATATACGACACAGCTGATGCCAACCAGAACGTAGGTCGCCGGGGCGTAGGCCCAGCCGGTTAGAAACCGCGAGCGAGTCTGCGACGGAGGAGGAGCCTGCGTGTAATATCCGGAACGCAGATCGTAGTCGGAGCGATCATTCAGATCGGCGTGATCGCGCGCTAACTCCTGAGACGCTGGAGGCAGGATCTCCGGCCGGCGACCGCCCAAGTCATTCTGTCTGTCGTTCCTGTTGATCAGATCGAACTCCCATCCTGATAATCGTGCGCTCTCTTCTACAGGCTACTGAGCGAAACGGCAGAACACAAACAACGATTTGCTGTTCTCGATGAAATCTGTGCGGTATCGGGCGCGCCGCCGCTCCGCAACCCAAGCTGGCAGATGCATTAGACTTAAGTTTGAATCCATCCCCCTAGTGGAGAAGTGCGGATCGTATGAAGCCCATTCGTCGTGCCTTGTTAAGCGTCACAGATAAATCCAGCCTGGTCGAGTTCGCGCGTGTGTTGGCGCAACATGGCGTCGAGCTTGTTTCCACCGGTGGAACGGCCCGCGCGCTGCGGGAAGCGGGCCTGACGGTACAGGATATTTCCGATCTGACCGGTTTCCCTGAAATGCTCGACGGGCGGGTCAAGACGCTGCACCCCAAGGTCCATGGCGGCATCCTCTATATTCGCTCCAACGCGGAACACCAACAGGCCGTGGCAGCGCATGGAATTCAGCCTATCGACATGGTGGTGGTGAATCTGTATGCCTTTGAGGCAACGCTGCGCAAACCCGGCGTGCGCTTTGCGGAAATGATAGAGAACATCGATATCGGCGGCCCATCCATGGTGCGCTCGGCGGCGAAGAATTTTGAGGATGTTGCCGTCGTCACCTCGCCGGAAGATTACGCGGGGCTGAGTGAGGAAATGCGAGCGAATGGGGGGAAGCTCAGCCGAGAGACGCGCTGGCGGCTGGCGCGTAAAGCGTTTGCGCTGACTGCGACGTATGACCTGGCAATCGCGAACGCGCTGGAAGCCTTGCCAGAGTTGCCGGATGCAGGCGCGTCTCTGTCATTTCCAAAGGCAACGGATGCGCCCTTTCCCGACACTCTGCGCCTAGGCCATTCACAGATCATGTCGCTGCGGTACGGAGAGAATCCACACCAGCGAGCGGCCTTGTATGCCGATGGCAGCGGGACGGGCATTGCCGGGCTGCGCCAACTCCAGGGCAAGGAGCTGAGCTACAACAATCTAGTCGATCTGGATGCATGCTGGGAGTTGGCACAGGAGTTCAGTGAGCCAGCCGTAGCGATTATCAAGCATACCAACCCATGCGGCGCTGCCACAGCCGGTAGCATTGCGGAGGCATATCGCAAGGCGCTGGCTTCCGATCCAATTTCGGCGTTTGGATCGGTGATTGGCATCAATCGCGAAGTAGACGGGGAAGCCGCCGCCGAGATCGTGAAGTTGTTCGTCGAGGCGATTGTCGCGCCCAAATTCAGCACAGAAGCGAAAGAGATTTTTGCCGCCAAAAAGAATCTGCGGCTGGTCGAGGTGCAGCCGGCAGAGACCACCCGCGTGCTGAAGCAAATTTCCGGCGGACTGTTATTACAGGATGCGGACCGCGGCCACATCGAAGCCGACGCGCTGAAAATTGTCACCAAACGCCAGCCCACGCAGGACGAGATCGCGGCGTTGCTGTTTGCCTGGCGAGTTGCCAAACACGTCAAGTCGAACGCAATCGTCTATGCGCGCAACGGCCAGGTATTGAGCGTTGGCGCAGGTCAGATGAGCCGGGTAGATGCGGCGAAATTTGGCGCCATGAAAGCTATTTTGCCGCTGGCCGGCTGCGTGGCTGCGTCAGATGCCTTTTTTCCGTTTCCAGACGGCCTGGAAGTCGTACTAGGAGCAGGCGCTACGGCGGTAATCCAACCGGGCGGATCGGTACGAGACTCTGAAGTCATTGCTGCAGCGGACCGACTGAACGCCGCCATGGTCTTTACTGGAATGAGGCATTTCCGGCACTAGGTTCTTCCTGATAGAAGGCTCGATTTTCCCGCCCCCACGACATGCTTCGGCGTACAATCCAGCGTACAATCAAGTAAAAGGGGCTCAATTGCTCTATCTCCGCGCGAATACGACGCGGCACAGGGTGCGAGGTAGCGTTTTAAATGACGAAGGTTCGTGTCGCCGGCGAGGAACCCCTTTCTCCGTGGAGATGGCAA
>JAKAAZ010000296.1 GCA_021802085.1 Acidobacteriota bacterium | reverse complement strand
AATATCGATATTCAAAAGGCGCTCACAGAAAAAACATTTCGCGAAGATCTATATTACCGCTTGAGCACCTTTATCCTTCATATTCCACCGCTGCGGGAACGGCGCGAGGAAATTCCTTACGTGCTGACGCAAATGTCCCAGCAACTGGCGGCGATCCACGAACTGGAGCCCGTCAACTTCTCCCCGCGGATGATTGCCGCCTGCATCGCCTACCATTGGCCGGGCAATCTTCGCGAACTGGGCAATTTTGTGAAGCGGTACCTGGTGATTCGCGATGAACCCGCCGCGCTCGCCGACCTGGAATCGAAAATTCCCGGCTACTTTCTACCCGTCCCTGAGCGCGCCAGCATGGTCACGGCAACCACCAGTCCCGATCTGAAATCGATGGTACGCGGCTTGAAAGACCAGGCCGAAATGCAGGCCATCCGCGACACTCTGGCGGAAACCAAATGGAACCGCCGCATTGCAGCCTCGCGCCTGAACATCAGCTACAAGGCGCTTCTCTACAAGATACGGCAGTACAATTTGTCCGCCCCGGCGCAATCTGCTTAAAATGCAGGACTGATTCCTTTTACTTGCTTCGGATGCGACGCTAATCTTTCCTTTATTGAAGTGTCCATGATGCTCCATAACGTAGTCGTCCATCTGAAAAATTCGGCCGTCCTCCACGGGTACTATCGAACCGACGATTCCTCCATTCAACCGTCGGCGATACCCAGCGATCTCCCCATCGCCATGACCATTGAACCGGAGGACGGCAGTCCGGCCGTGACCTTCAGTATCGAGGATGCCAAGGCAGTTTTCTTTGTCCAAAGTTTTGCCGGCAGCCCCAGTCAGCAGGATGTCAGGTTCTTCGACTCTCTCTCCATTCATCCCTACCTGTGGGTGCGGGTGACATTTCAGGATGGAGAAATCATGGAAGGCAGAGTCTCCAACGACATCGACATTCTCATCAAGAATGCGTTCCGCCTCTTTCCCGTCGACGAGTTGACCAACAACCGCTGCCTGTTCCTTCCCAAAGGCTCGTTGCGCAGTTTTCAGATTATCGGCCTCCTGGAAGAACACTCGTCGCAGCTCGAAGTCACCTAGCACCGGTTTTCTATCGGAATTTCCCCAAGCCACCCAGACAGAGCGGCTCGCCGCGGCGAGTTGCTCTGCGATTTCTCCGTCCACAGCAATAGAAAATTCGCCCTTGCTGCCCAGACCTCCTCGCATCCATCAGCAGTCTTGCCCGTAAACCGTCAACCTGCGCCTGCGGACTAGCCGCCTGCGGCTTCGTTCCGTCCCCTTGCCATGGCAGTCCGGCCAGCTCCGTCGATGGGTAAACTGTGCGCCGCGGTCCCTCCCACAGTGCAAATCGCTGCACACAAGTCATGGTTCTTTCGTGATGCTTCTTCCACGCCTTGCACAGACTCCCAGCACATCACGGAATCACACGTTCTCACGGGTCCGAAGAGTTTGGCCCCGCAGTTGCAGCTATGTTCGTCGAGCACACTCTACACGCTCAACGTCGAAAGGGCATGCATGAACCATGATGGGTCTTCCGCGCTATTCAAGTCCACCGTCATCCTGCTTGTGGTGTCGGTGGTGGCGATAGCCCTGAATCTTGTCTTTTCTCATTCTCTCCACTTTGAACCTCTGGGTCTGTTCAGCTTTGGTCTCTTCTGCATCGCGTACGGGACGGCAATCACTTCCCGCTCGCGCCGCAAGGAAGCCCAGGCCGTAGCCGTTTCTTCAAGTCAGCCGAAAGAGCCAACCAATGGCCGTCCCGCCATCGTACGGGACGGCGTGCCCCGGAAATGTTTGTTCGACTCGAGCCTCCGCCCCTGCCACGCGCTCACCATCGACCTGGAGGATTATTTCCACACCGAAGTTGCTTCCCAGGGTGTCTCCTTTGCCCAGTGGGAACATCAGCCCTCAAGAATTGAGGCCAGTACGCATCGGTTGCTGGAATTGCTGGATCGCAATCAGACACGGGCGACGTTTTTTGTTCTTGGCTGGGTGGCCCAGCGTTACCCGCGCCTGGTCCGCGAAATCCATCAACGCGGCCATGAAATCGGCTGCCACAGCCTCGACCACCAGTTGGTCTGCCGCATGACCAAAGCTGAATTCTGCGAAACAACCGCCACCGCAAAAAGCCTGATTGAGGCCATTATTCAGGAGCCGATCTTAGGGTATCGCGCGCCTTGCTTCTCCATCACCCCAGGATGCGAATGGGCCTTCGACGCTCTGGCCAAACTTGGCTTTAGCTATGACTCCAGCGTCCATCCTGTTCACCACCCGCTCTACGGAAATCCCGCCGCGCCACGGGGAGCGTACGCCGTGGCCGACAACCAGCTTATGGAATTTCCGATTGCGACCTGGAAAGTTGCCGGCCGCAACCTGTCCGTCGGCGGCGGCGCCTATCTGCGCCTCCTTCCCTATCGATACATTCACTGCGGCCTGGCTGCCTGGGAAAAAGAAATGCAAACGCCGGCGATGATCTACCTGCACCCCTGGGAGCTGGATCCGTACCAGCCGCACATTCCGCTCTCCTTTCCATCCACGGTTCGCCAAACCTGGGGAACCACCCTGATGGAAGACAAACTGCAACGTTTGCTGACCCAATTTCGCTTCGCGCCGGTTCGCGATACGTACCAGGCCATTCTCGCGGGCAATGGATACGTGGCCCGCAAATCAACCTTTCAGCATGTGGAAGCAGTGGCACAGGTGGCCGGATGACAACCAAATCGACCGGATCGACTTCGCTATTCCAGTCCGATCTCACCGGTGCCGTGATCCGCCACGTGGTGCATCCCCTGTGGGTAAAATGGACCCACCCCGCCTTCTCCCGCTACGTGCGAGAGTTTGAACGCAACCAGTATCTGCATCCGGATGAACTGCGAAAGCTGCAGATGCTCCGTCTTCGCCAGCAGCTGATCGCAGCCTTTCGCTATGTCCCCTTCTACCACCATCGCATGACGGAAGCCGGTCTGACGCCGCTCGATATTCGCACCCATGAGGATCTGCACCTGCTGCCCGTCCTTACCAAACGCGATATTCAGGACTATCAGGATCTGCTGGTTTCCAGCAATGTTCCGGCCGCCAAACGGGAACGCAACCAGACCGGAGGTTCGACCGGCAGCCCGCTGCAATTCTATGTCGACAAGGAACGCTTCGATTCCCGCATGGCAAGCACCGTCCGCCACAATTCCTGGGCCGGCCTGCGCATCGGCGACTGGTATGCCCATCTGTGGGGCTCGCGATTCGATCTGGGCGACAAACCCGACCCGAATCCAGAATGGCGGCAAAAGTTTTTATATAGAAACTTGACGCTGCACACCGCCGCC
>JAKAAZ010000061.1 GCA_021802085.1 Acidobacteriota bacterium | reverse complement strand
GCGTCCTTCCCCGCTTCAAGTTTCGCCAGCCATTTATCGGCTTCCCCGGCGGTGACGTGCTGGCCGGTCGCCTGATAGTGGTTCCAGGCGGCCAGCGCGTCGTGGCGGAACTGTTCCCTTTTTTCTTCGCGCTCCACGTACTGCTCGACGGCTTCGCGAAGCACCCAATGAGGCGACCGGCGACGGGACGCGGCAAGCCGCTGGACGCGCTGCTTCATCTTGCTGTCGAGTTTGACGCTGGTACTGGAAGTGGTGGGCATCGGGTACTCCAAGGTATTCCCTGAGATTACTCTAGCACCACAATCATGGCTTGAATTGGGTGCCCGGCGGCCACCCGCTTACGGTGCTCGGGTCGCAGACTCAGCAATTATTTGGACAATTCCATCGTAGGCAGCAACGAAAACGTCGACCTCCGCTGTTCTCTGGAAATTTTCTAACGCATCCTGCCAACGGCCCTCCACATCAAGTCTCTGGATTTCGCGCGCGATGAAAAGGCGACTACGCATCACGCGAAATAGTGTTGCCTTTAGTTGCAGAAGCTTATTTTGATCTTCGGGGTTCCGCGTTCTCCCACGGCTCTCCACGGCGATTTCTTCTGTGAAATAGTCCGCCAGGGCCGACTGCAACTCTCGAAATTCTTCTGTCCTCTTGTCGCGGACCCATTGCTCTCGTTGTGATTTCTGCGAGAGATGGTGTCCGAGGGATACTCCTACAACGGTTCCCAGTATTCCGAATGCTCCAGGAGTTAGCACCGTTACCGCAAAATGTTTCCCTGCGTGCATCACGTGTAACATGGCGTCACTCCTCGGCCAGCCACCAATTCTCTATCTTATCGAGCTTGAAGTCAGCCACTTTCTCTGATCCGTTATATCCATACAGTCGGCCACCCTTCTCCTCAGCCCTTGTTGCTTCGATCTTTTCGATTTTCTCTTGATATTCAATCTTCACTTTCAGGAATTTCGCCATACACTCTCCCTGTGCACAAACATTCCGCTCGGGGCTGACTATAGCGGCTTCTATAAAAGGGGATGTCAAGAAAAAACGCTTCTCCTGATCTTCCGGAGGAGGATATTTCTGTGACATCCAGGCGGGTGCGTTTTTTACGGGTAAGGGCGCTTTCAAGCTTGTGGCGGAATTTTGAGGTCCACTTTTCGTCGCTCGTGCCCATGGCCGCGACATCTTGGGCATCGAACTCGATACGAAGAATCCTTTCATCGTGAAGCTCAACAGTAAAGCGATAAAACGAATCGAGGTTCCAATCATGTGTTACACGGGCGAGCGGGTAACCCCTTTGTCGCAAAATCTCTTGAAATTTGGCTGCTCGTTGCTGAGCATATTCTTGTGGCGTCGACATTAAGTTGTCCTCCTCCAGCACAGACTAGACCAACCCAGAGAAAGTGCGAAGTGTTTTACGTGGAAAGTTTTTGCGGGGATGCTAGGTGTACCGGACCTAATCCGATTCTCAGGAAATTACGAGGTGGAGCACGAATCCAAGAACTAACATCACGGTGTTTCCGGCAACTTGGCCGAACACAGCAGAACACTCCTCAATAAATACGCTAAAAGGACTGCTCAGGTCGGCCAACTCCTTTTGCTTCTCCGCGGGGACACACAATTCGATGAGAGATGCCAGAAGCCCCCAATGACTGTCATCAGAACCGGAAGGTCGCGACGTCAGGAGCTGTACCAACCACAGTAGGCCTAGCATCTCCAGAAAAGAAACACTCGAGACGTGTAGTGTAGGAACCGCAAACCAATTCCAGAAACACTGAGCCACGAATGCCGTGTAGAGGCTAACTGGAAGTGTGATCAGTAATAGCCCAAGCCACTTCAACAATAAGGTTTTCATATTACCTACCCCGTTTCTCCAAATAGAAAGTGATCCATTCAAGCCTTTTAGGTTTTAGTGAGGTAAGTTGCTACAGGCCCAGCTTGGACCAGAGGGCGTCGACTTTGGATTTTGTGGTGGGGTCCATGCGGAGCATTTCTGGCCAGGGGCGGGTGAAGCCTTCGGCGGCCCATTTTCTGGTGGCGTCGATGCCCATCTTGCTGCCGTAGTTGGGCAGGCGCGAGGCGTGATCGAGCGAGTCGATGGGGCCGAGGGTGAATTGAATGTCGCGCTCCGGATCGATGTTGTTGGTGACGCGCAGGACGACTTCGCGCATGTCCTGCACATCGCAATCTTCATCGACAACCAGGACACACTTGGTGAACATGGCCTGGCCGAGCGACCAGATGGCGTTCATGACTTTGCGCGCCTGGCCGGGATAGCTTTTGCGGATGGAGACGATCATGAGGTTGTGAAAGACCGCCTCGACGGGAAGATTGATGTCGACAATTTCTGGAATGGTGAGCTGCATGAGCGGCAGAAAAATGCGCTCGACGGCCTTGCCCATCCAGGCATCTTCCATGGGCGGCTTGCCGACGATGGTGGTCGCGTAGATGGGGTCGCGGCGATGGGTGATGCAGGTGATGTGGAAGACCGGATAGTCGTCGGGCAGGGTGTAGAAGCCGGTGTGGTCGCCGAAGGGACCCTCGGAGCGCAGCTCGTCGATGCGGACGTAGCCTTCGAGGACAATCTCGGAGGAGGCGGGCACCTGGAGATCGACGGTCTCGCACTGGACCAGCTCGACGGGCTTTTGGCGGAGGAAGCCGGCGATGATGAACTCCTCGACTTCCGGCGGCGCGGGCACGATGGCGGAAAATGTGGTCGCGGGATCGGTGCCGATGGCGACGGCCACTCCTAAAATTTCCGCTGAAGATTTTGTCCGCACAGTGACGTTTCCGGCGGCTGGCAGTTCTTCTATCCCACTCAAGCCAAAAGCCGGCTTGAATGGGGCACCCTCCGTCATGTTGGGCGGAAGCATTGCGCCGCCACCGGTTTCCGCCATGCGCGCCACGCGGGCGGATGCTGCATCGTCAGAACTGGCCTCGGCGGACTGGCGCAGGCGTTCGCGATAATGTTCGGCGGCGACCTTCTGGCGCTGCCAGTGCATGCCAGTGGTCTGGCCATCATAGACCTGCATGCGATACATGCCGACGTTGCGCTTCCCTGCCGGGCTGCGCGGATCGCGCGTGATGACGCACGGCAGGGTGATGAAGCGGCCGCCATCCTGGGGCCAGCATTGCAGGATGGGAAAGTCGAGGACGCTGAATCCCTCGCGCAGGATGACTTGCTTGCAGGGCGCATCTTTCGCGGAGACAAGCTTGGGGAAGAATTTTCCCATCTCGGCGAGCATGGGGAGCATCCGGACCTTGTCGAGAAAGCCCTCGGGAGAGCGGAGATTCATCAGTTCGCGGATGCGATCGGCCACTTCGTTGAGCGAATCGACGCCGAGTGCCAGGCACATGCGGCGCTCGCTGCCGAATTGGTTCATCAAGACTTTGGCGCCGGGATAGCCTTTGACATTCTCAAACATCAGGGCGGGGCCACCGGCGGCGCAGGCTGGAGGCGCCGATTTGGAGACGCGATCGGCGATCTCAGCCATCTCAAGTATTGGATCAACTTCATACTTGATATATCTGATTTCTTTCAGTTTATCAAGCGTCTTTATCCAGTCCCTCAGGTCGTCGTATGCCAAGCTGCCAGTCCTCTCGCGATGCGCATGATCCCAACGTGTCGGCGGGATTCGTCGTCTTCAGTATCGTAGCTCACTTGCTCCGGCACCGCAGTTGAGCGTCAGCCAGAAAAGCAAACACGCCGAAGAGTAGGGCGGATGGAAGCAGGTCGCCGCATGTGCTGTAACTTCAGCGGAAGGGGTCAGGAGTTGACTGGCACGCCGACACACGTTTCGGTACCGGCGCGAAATCCCGCCATCCACCGGTCCATGTAGGTGTGGGCACAGCCCGCACCACAGAGGTGCTTGCTCTCCGCGCTATGGGCCAGCGCATTATCCCACGGCATCAATTTTAGAGTCGGCTGCCCGCTTCTCCTGTCGCCGGAAGGCACACACTCATTCGTGGCGATCCACCACTTTTCGTCTCTACCCATCTGTTTACCGCAGACGTCGCAGGAAATGCGTTCAATCCAAGCCATCGAGTTCTGCCTCACTCTGTCGCCGTGAGATGCCGTTCGTATCACGGATAAAAATATCGCGCTCCGCTGTGTCCAGACACGCGTACGTTGGCGATGGAGCTCCGCGCCGCGTCCGGAACCGGGGAGAACTCTCCATCAAGTAGGGATCGGGCAGGGACATCCTGTGCCGTTCCGCCATCGGCTACTATCGACCGGCTATGCCCGATCCCGCGCTGTTTCGCTTGTTGAGAGCGTCAAAACTGACGCAGCGCATCCGTCACGTAGAACGCCAGAAGGCCCAGTGTCGCCAGACCCTCCGCGCCGCCGAAAATACGGATCATTCTTTCCACCGGCTTGACTCTACGCAGAATCTCTTCCTGCTCGTGATGCTGCATATCGGTGCCATCATCCAGAAAGATCTGGTCCTCTTCATTTCGGGTGATGGTGCTGCGATAAATAATGAGGCCCAGGAGGATCACGCCCAATGCTATCCAGACGGTCCAGATTATCAACACGTAGCTCATAGGATCACCTCGCGATCGGCATAGCTTTCGTGACTGCGATGGCGCGGCGGAAGAAGGAGAAAATTCAATCCCTCGCCGACACAATCACCACTTTGGCCTGTATCCTACTCCCAAACCTGACACTTGCGATAGAGGGTTTTTGCATCGCGAGAGTATTTTTTTCTGGAGCGGGCCTGTCTTTGACCGGCACAAGGGAGTACCTTTGATCGATATCGAGCGGCCCTTTCCGGTTGTTTTGCCGAGGATTTCCCAGTATCATACGTACAGATAGAAGAAACGCGAGGACTATCCATCATGGCAACGATGACGACGAATCCAACAACCGAACCCGTAAAAGCTCCCCCGGTAACGCTGACACCCGAGGCAATCAAGAAAGTGCGCGAAATCATGGCGACCCAGGATCCAGTTCCCGCAGGTCTGCGCCTTGGCGTGGTGGGCGGCGGCTGCTCCGGCTTTCAATATTCCATGTCGTTCGAAAACCAGTCGGGAATGATGGACAAGGTATTGAATTTCGACGACCTGAAGGTTTTTGTGGATTCCACTTCGCTGATGTATCTGAGCGGATGCGTGGTGGATTATGTCGAAACGCTGGAAGCTGCCGGATTCAAGTTCGAGAATCCCAACGTCAAAAGCACGTGCGGCTGCGGCTCCTCCTTCAGCGCATAATTCTTCAGCGCATAATTGTCCTGGAATCGCTTCTTAAAAAACATACAACCCTCGCGTCCACAATGCGAGGGTTGTATGTTTTTTAAGGGAGACCGGCCTGCGTTAGAAGGGTGAACTGCCGCCGGGACTGGATTGGGTCGAAGGCGATCCCATGCCGCCCCCGAAGCCCGTCGGAGAACTCCCGATGCCTCCAGGTGTAGCCCCCAGGCCTGAGCTTGTCGTTCCGCCCATGCCTGGAGTTGTTCCCGGAGAAGATGCTCCGGCCGGCGTGCCAATGCCTCCGCCGGGCGTCGAACCGGACTGCCCAGTCGCAGCCGTGATCTCTTCCTGCGGATTGTAGACAAATTGCCACTGGTTGTAGATCTTCTTCTTGCGATAGGAGATCATGGAGTTCTTTTTCAACGGCACGGTGACCCCGACGATTGGAGCGCCCATCGCGGTACTGCCGAGCGCGCCGCCAGCCGTTCCCGCTGCGGCGCCAGTGGAGCCGCCAAACATTCCGCCTGCGGCGGGCGTGGCGGAACTCCCCTGCCCGGTGCCACCGCCAGCGCCCATCCCCATCGGGCCGCCACTCTGCAGGCCGTTGGGCGATGCGCCCATCGATGAACCCATTGGCGAACCTATCGATAGGCCGGAGGATGCAGGCCCTCCGCTGTCGGAGCCAAGGTCGGTCGCACTCTGCTGACTCTGCGGGTTCGCACCCAAGGCGCTGCCATTCATGCCCGGATTGGAATTCGTTGGATCGGAGGTTGCGCCTGCGTCGGATGTGCCGTCGAGCGAGTTGCCGCCAATATCCGGCGAGCTATTCAACGTCGTGCCGGCAGCTCCAGGCATACCGCCCATGGCGGCCATTCCGCTAGCACCCGGCATTCCGCTGGCGCCAGGCATTCCGCTGGCACCCGGCATTCCGCTGGCACCCGGCATTCCCGCCGCCGGCGTGACTCCCGCAGTTTGCGCCGGCTGGCCAAAAAAACCCAGTGCCACCATCTGGATCTCGCCCAGATGCAGCAGCTTCCAGTCCTTCTTGCCGGTCATGGGATCGACATATTCCTGCCGGAGGAAGCGGATCTGACTGGTCTCCTTCATCTGATCGATGGTGCTGGGGTATGCCCCGAATTTCCGGTAATAGAGCTGGATGGCGCGCTTGTACTGCTCGCCGCGGTGGACGGTTTCCATCTCTTTTTCTCGTTGGATCTGCATGGCGATTTTCGGCGCGGCAATCGCCAGTCCGACGAGAACCAGCGCGAACAGAAAAAGAAGTCCCAGCAGCAGGTATCCCTGCTCCCCGGTGTAGTTCAATGGGATCGCACCAGCGTTTTGTTTCTGCGTAGTCAAGAAGTGTGTCCTACATATAAAAATACGCTCCTGACCACGAAAAGTCGCGTCGATGCGCCCCGGTCGCGGCTGATGGAATGAGCTCCCAGTGAAATCCACGCGGAGCCGGGCGGAGGCCATAGGATCTGCCGGTCAATGGCCCAGCGACAACGCCCGCGCCCTCTACGACCCGGTCGTTGAGGGCATCCAGCATTATGAGTAGGATGTTTTTTCAGGAATCCTATCGAAACCGCGGATTGGAATTCATCAATGCAGGCGGACACCGAAACTTGCCATGCGCGGCGTGCCGAGGGTCAAGAGGGGCGTTTTCCCCACTTCGATCTCGCGATTGAAAATGTTGCTCACTGCACCATACAGCTCGACATGAGAATGGAACGTGTGGGCGACGTATCCATCCAACTGAAAGTATCCATGGAGCAGAAAGACATTCCCGTCGTCGTCGTATTGACGACCGCTCAGCGTTCCCAGCAGCTTTACAACTCCAAATTTCGGTTTCATGGCACTGACCTGCGCGGTGGCCATGTTGTGCGCCACTTGCGGAATCCACTTTCCTATCAGAGATGGGTCCTGGGCAAACTGCGTCACTGTCGCGTTCGCGTATTGATAGCCGCCCGTAACGGAAAGCCAGGAAAATGGCTGCGATTCGTAGTCGAGCGAGACACCGCGGCTGCGAATTTGCCCCAGGTTCTCCCGTTGGTTGAGAACTTTTGTCGGCGTGATGCTTAACGTCAACGAAGTGACGGGGCGATTCACTTCTGTCCAAAAATAGCTGGCGCGAACGACGGTGTTCCTCGCTGGCCATGCAAATTCAGACCCGGTTTCCCATCCGGTTGCGCGCTCCGATTGGAGATTCGGATTTGCCAGGGTGATCTCCTGACCAACCTGAAATTGCCGATACAGTTCATTCAGCGTGGGTGAACGAAAGGCGCGATAGACAGACCCCGTAAGAGCGACATTGGAGTCCAGCCGCCGAACGATCCCGAGCCTGGGATTCGCCAGCGCCTCACTTCGGTTGGGGATGGAAGTGTGGGTGATGGGGCCGTTCCCTGTCTGCACGGTTTGGGCTGCATCCAAATTGAGGAAGTCATCGCCCCGCACGGACGCGGCCACGGTCCAATTCTTCGACTGCAACAGGCCTTCCAGATACTCCCCGATATCTCGCTGCCGCGCCGTGGTGTCCGAGACTCCATTCGGTTGCCCGTTGTGAATGGGAACTTCATCATCCGTCGCGCGAATGTCATTTACATCGCTGCCCGCCACCAGCATCAGCCATGGACGCAGTGCCTTGGTCCACTGGATCGATCCGCCCATCTGTTGAATTGGGACATGCTGCACTCGGGTGAGGAACTCGCTGGTACGACTGGCATTGATCGCGGAAAATGTTTGCCGGTAATGTTCCTGGCTGCCAAACAGGATCGCTCGAAATGCGCCGGCATTCTCCGTGGTCCAATCCAATCCGCCGGTGTAACGCCACAGGCGCGTGCCGTTGGTCTGGAGCGCAACGCCGTTGCCACGGGCTTCGTTCAGCAGGTTTCCTCGCAGATACGCTGCTCCCCGTTCCGAAATGGTGCGGCGCAGGTCCGCTTCCGCATTCTGATAATGAACGTTCGCCGGGATATCGACGGGACCGCGCACCGCGGGAGCCGTTAGAATGTAGCCAGCGGTGGTCAACCAATCGCCAGCGACCAGACCGGCCCAGGGACCGCGCGCCGTCGTGCCGAGCACAGAAATATGCGGTGTATCTTCCTGTCCGTATCCGGCATCCAGGGCAAATGCCGTCGGTTTCGGCTGCCGTTCAATGACGTTGATAACGCCGCCAATCGCGCTGCTGCCGTAGAGATCGGAGGCTCCGCCGCGCACAACTTCGACATCTTGAATCGCAAGCGAAGGCACCTGGTCCCAATACACCCAGCCGCCGAAGGGATCGTTCAGGGGAACCTGGTCGGCCAGAACCAGCGTGCGACTGGCCGAGGTGGAACCGAGCCCGCGCAACGACACGCCCTGCGCAGTCGGGTTTGTGACCAGCGTGCTGGAGCGCCGAAAAAACTGCAGACCGGTCACTTGCCGCAACTGGTCGCCAAACGTGAGGGTCGCGCTTTCTTGCAGCGCCCGCTGCGAGACAACGCGCACAGTATCGGCGGACTCATTCAAAGCGAGCGCGGTGCGGCCCGCCGTGACTACGACACGCTGAGAATTTGTCGCGAGTGCAAGCCGGATCGGTTGCGGCTGGCTCGGCGAGATACTCTGCTGCAGCGGCGCGTAGCCTGGCACCTTCAAAACCAGCGTGGCCGGCCCGGTCAATGCGGTGGAAACGTGAAACTCACCCGCCGCTCCGGTGACCAGAAGCAGGGTATGGGCTCCGATTTGCAACTGAACGGTTGCGCCGACAACCGGCTGATTCGTGGGTCCGACGACATTGCCGGAATATATGCGGGTGGATGGCTGGGCAAACGAAACCAGGCACAGTCCCCCGAGAAACAGCACTATCGACAACAGTCTCGCCCGTAGCACGACATCCTTTTGAAACAATTATTTTCTGGTAGTACATATCCGCTCGATGGAGGTTGCACCCTCGTCCGTACATGGGAGCCAGATTCAATTCGACAGAATTTTCATCCATCTTTTCCCCTCACGGGCCGCCTATACTCAATTTTAGACGCATGGCTGAGGAGTTAGCTTCCCGCCGCGGTAGAAGGAAGGAAGCCTGTGCGCATAGAGAACCCGGCCGCCGCTGCCAGCGATACAGTACTGCGCGCTATCGCCGAAATTTCAGATCAATCATGGTGTAGACCTGATACTTTCATTGCAGGATGCCCGCGCCCGCTGACCGCAAGTACAAACATCTGGATACGCTGACGCTGATTTTTGTCGTCGTTCTGTTGATCTCCAATCTTGTGGCCCAAAAGATTTGCAGAATCGGGCCGTTGACCCTGAGCGGCGCGGAACTGTTATTCCCCATCACCTACATCTTCGGGGACATTTTTACCGAGGTGTACGGATATGCGGCATCGCGGCGCGCCATCTGGATCGGATTCTTCGCCTCGGCGCTGCTGTCGGCAATGGGCGCAATTGTCGTCGCTCTTCCTCCCGCGCCAGGGTGGCGCAATCAGGCGGCGTTTGCCACCGTCTTTGGATTTATTCCGCGCCTGGTGGTCGCCAGTCTCATTGCCTATTGGGCGGGTGAGTTCACCAATTCCTATATCTTGGCAAAAATGAAATTGCTGACGCGCGGACGCTGGTTGTGGACGCGAACGGTCGGTTCCACGATCACCGGCCAGGCGGTCGACACCGCAACCGTGGTGCTGATTGCCTTCTGGGGGAAAGCCCCCGACAGGACCCTGCTTGAGTTGATTGTTTCCGCGTATATGGCGAAGGTAGTCTACGAGATCCTGGCAACTCCGCTGACGTATGGGGTGGTTGGATGGCTGAAGCGGACAGAGCATGTGGATGCGTTCGACGATCACTCCAGCTTCAATCCCTTTCGTCTTTCCTCGCGACCGTGAAGGCGCGAGGTGACTTCCGTTATAAATTATTGCGTCCGCTGCAATGCCGACTGCATCTTTGACTGTGAGCAAACTTTTTGCGCCTGCGAGAATGTGCCGACGACGATTTGCAAGGGGAACCAAGCGAGCGGCGCGCGCGTATATTCCATGCGGGAACAGATTCGCGATGATAGTGCAGGGTTTCTTTGTATCGTATGCTGGAGAATGCTTCCGGAAAGATTCCTGACATGGCCATGCGGGATCGAATGGCATGTTCTTAGCGCGGATTTGTGGACGTACAAATTTTGGAGCGGGTGGACGCCAGGTGGACGATGAATTGAAGTTGCGCCGACTCAAGATGTTGCCGGCGGCCGCAGTCGCAACGATGGGGATTCTGTTCTGCGCTGTGGGGTGCAGTCGTGCTCCCGCCGCGCCCCCACAGACATTCCACGCCATGCCCGTGAAGGTCGAAACCGTGGCCTTGCAGTCGGTGCCGGTGAGCGACAGCTATGTCGCAACTATCAAATCACGCCGGTCGGCGACCATCCAGCCCCAGGTCAGCGGAAATCTCACGCAGATTTTCGTTCACTCCGGAGAACAGGTTCGTCGTGGGCAACGGCTGATGGAAATCGATCCGACACAGCAGGAAGCGATCGTAGCGCAGGCGCAGGCGACCGAACAACAGGCATTGGCCGTCTACCAGTTCAACCAGAAAGATATCGCCCGCCAGCGTGCGCTCTTCTCTGCGGGTGTCACCAGCAAGCAGGCCTTACAGCAGGCGGAGCAGACCTATAACAGTTCCAAGGCCACCTATGATTCGGACGTGGCCGCGCGCAAATCCGCACAGCAGCAACTGGCGTATTTCCACGTCAGCGCCCCGTTCACGGGAATTGTGGGCGATGTTCCGGTTCATGTGGGCGACTACGTTTCGTCGACCACCACGCTGACCACCGTGGACGACAACACCCAACTGGAGGCCTACATCTATATTCCGGCGGAAAGAGCGGCACAGGTACACGTTGGATTGCCTGTTGAAATTACCAGCGGGGAAGACACAGTGCTCGACCGTACGAAGATCTACTTCGTTTCTCCGCAGGTCGATACCCAGTTGCAGGCAATCCTGGTAAAGGCACCGGTCAACACGCCGCGCGATGTGCTGCGCAACGCGCAACTGGTCCGCGCTGTCGTTACCTGGAGCACGGCGTCCGCGCCCACAGTTCCGGTTCTTGCGGTAACACAAGTCGGCGGGCAACAGTTTGTGTTCGTCGCGGAAAACGAGAACGGCCATGACGTTGCCGTGCAGAAGTCGATCGAACTGGGAACCGCGGTGGGCAACTCCTACGCAGTGAAGAGCGGCTTGCAGGTTGGCGACAAAGTCATCGTTTCCGGAATGCAGTTTCTGGTAAATGGGGCACCGGTCCAGCCCATATCGTAAGGTTCCGGACGCATCGTATCGCGCCTATCCAGGTGACGGCATTGTGAAATACAGCGTTCCATTTTGCGAGGCAGAGGTAGCTCAAAGTGTTTGTTGATTTCTTTATTCATCGACCGGTCTTTGCCACGGTTTGCGCGCTGTTGATTATTCTGGCCGGGATCGTCGTCATACCCACCCTGCCTATCTCGCTCTATCCGCAACTGGCTCCTCCGCAAGTAACAGTTACAGCGACATATGTCGGGGCGAGCGCGCAGGAGGTCGAATCGGCGGTAACGATTCCGCTGGAGGAGGCGATCAACGGCGTCGAGGGCATGGACTACATGACCTCCAGCAGCAGCAACAGCGGAACCAGCACGATCACCATTACCTTCAAGACGGGATACAACCTGGACATCGGAGCGGTCGACGTACAGAACCGCGTCGCCAGCGCGCAAGGGCAGTTGCCCGCGACGGTCAACAACTTCGGCGTCATCATCAACAAGGCGAATGCCAATTTTGTTTTTGGCGCCGGGTTTTACTCCGACCACGGCCAGTACACCAACCAGTTCATCAGCAACTATGTGGATGTCTACGTTTCCGATGCCATCAAGCGAGTGCCCGGCGTCGGCGATACGATTATTTTCGGTGAGCGCAAGTACGCAATGCGTCTGTGGCTGGACCCCACCAAAATGGCGGCGCGCGGATTGACGGCAACCGACGTGGTCACCGCGCTGCAGCAGCAAAACGTGGAGATTGCAGCCGGAGCGCTCGGCGCGCCGCCGGCAGATCCAAAGCAGCAGTATCAAATTGCCGTCAACGTCATTGGCAGGCTGACCAGTCCGCAGCAGTTCAACAATATCGTCCTGAAAAATACTCCGAACGGAATCGTGCTGCTCAGAGATGTCGGATACGCGCAGCTTGGCGCCCAGACATATGCAACCGACCTGAAATTCGACGGATACAGTGCTGTCGGACTGGGCGTGGAGCAATTGAGCAATGCGAACGCGCTGACCGTCGATCGCGATGCCAAGGCCGAACTGGAAAAATTGTCGAAGTCGTTCCCGCCCGGCCTGAAATACGCCATTGCCTTCGACACGACCACCGTGGTCGGGGAATCCATTCACGAAGTGCTGGTCACGCTGGCCGAGGCGATCGTCATCGTCATCGTCGTGATCTTTTTCTTTCTGCAGGACTGGCGCGCCACCATCATTCCGGCCGTCACCATTCCAGTCTCACTGATCGGCACATTTGCCTTCATTAAGGTTTTTGGCTTCTCGATCAACTCGCTGACCCTGTTCGGAATTACCCTCGCCACTGGACTGGTCGTCGACGATGCCATTGTGGTGATCGAAAATGTGCAGCGCCATATTACGGAGGGTGCCCCGGACTCCCATCAGGCGACCTCCGACGCGATGGGAGAAGTGACCAGCGCGGTCATTGCCACGTCCCTGGTTTTGATCGCGGTCTTCGTGCCGGTGTCGTTTTTCCCTGGGACCACAGGCATTCTCTACCGGCAATTCGCTTTGACGATTGCGTTCTCGATCGGAATTTCCGCGTTCAATGCGCTGACGCTCTCCCCGGCATTGTCCGCGATT
Organism: Acidobacteriota bacterium; assembly: GCA_021802085.1. Taxonomy (GTDB): domain Bacteria; phylum Acidobacteriota; class Terriglobia; order Terriglobales; family Acidobacteriaceae; genus JAKAAZ01. The sequence continues at coordinate 4,568 of JAKAAZ010000061.1, read as the reverse complement.
TTGCTACGGCGGGAAAAAATCCATCACGGACTCCTACATGCCGTGGATCGCGGCATCAAAGCAACCTCCAGCGGATACGCGCGAAGTATCCATTCGGTGCTGCGTTGGCGGTATCTCATGGTGCTCCTGTTCGTCGCTGGACTGGCGGCCACCGGATACATGTATCTGCATGTGCCCACCGCCTTCGTACCGGAGGAAGACCAGGGCTACATTATTTTGCAAATTCAAGCGCCCCCCGGTGCGTCGCTTTCTTATACGGATCAGCTGGCCAATCAAGCCCAGATGATTCTCAGCCGGCAACCGGAAGTCGCCGCTTCCTTCGCCGTTACGGGCTTCAGTTTCTCCGGCACCGCGTCCAACTACGGAATCATCTTTTCCTCTCTGAAGCCGTTTTCGCAACGCAAAGGCGCCAATAACTCCGCGTCGGCATTGGTGGGACGTCTGCGACAGCAACTCTTCGCGATCCAGGGCGGCCTGGTGATCCCGTTTGAGCCTCCGGCGATTCAGGGCATCGGCAGCTTTGGCGGGTTCCAGTTTGAGTTACAGGACACGGGGGGCAATTCGCTCACCGAACTGGCCGCTGTCGCCAATCAAATTGTTGCCGCCGGCAGACAGGACAAGATAGTGACCGGCCTGTTCACTCCATTCACGGCCAATGACCCCTTGATGCAGGTGAGTATCGACCGGCAGAAAGCTCAAGTGCTGGATGTCCCATTAAGCCAGATCAGCGACGCGCTGCAGGTCTACATGGGTTCGGCGTACGTGAACAACTTCATCTTTAACAACCGTTCCTACCAGGTCTATATCCAGGCCGACCAGGCATTCCGCAAGAATACGCAGGACCTGCGATCGTTTTATGTGCGGTCCGGCAGCGGACAGATGGTGCCGCTCGACAGCCTGGTGACGATCGTGAATACTTCCGGGCCGCAGGTCATCAGTCACTACGATCTTTTCCGTTCGGCGGAAATTGATGGCTCCTCTGCGCCGGGCGTCAGCAGCGGACAAGGCTTGACCGGGATGGAACAGTTGGCCAAGAAACACATGGTGCAGGGCATGCAATATTCCTGGACGGGATTGGCGCTGCAGGAGATCGAATCCGGCGGCAAGGCGGCGACCATCTTCGGCCTTGGAATCCTGGTGGTCTATCTCACGCTGGCCGCGCTCTATGAGAGCTTCATGCTGCCGTTCATCATTCTTCTCTCCGTGCCGATGGCCGTGCTGGGTGCCTTGGCCGCCGTGTCGTGGCGCGGGCTGTCGGACGATGTATATTGCCAGATCGGTTTGGTGATGCTGATCGGCCTGGCCGCCAAGAATGCGATCCTGATTGTGGAATTCGCCGAACAACTGCGCAAGAAGGGCCGCTCCATTGCCGATGCGGCCATGGAAGCCGCGGAGCTGCGCCTGCGACCAATCTTGATGACGTCGTTCGCGTTTATTCTTGGGATATTGCCTCTGGCATTCGCCAGCGGCGCGGGCCAGGCGGGCCGCCACTCCATTGGCACCACAATCATTGGCGGGATGTTGGTTTCGACGGTCCTGAATCTATTCTTTATTCCTGTGCTGTATGTCCTGACGAAAACTGTATTGGAGAAAATTTCCGGCCATGGCAAATCTCGCCCGCAAAACCCGATTGCCGAAACACCCCAGGGGTAAGGACGTCAACGCAAAGAATCTTCCGCCGATCCAAATCGGACATGGGACTTTGTAGACTGGGGTATGGGCTGGCCAAAGCTGCGCCGGAAGCCTGGAGACCGAGGCCAACTGCTCCATGGCACAAGAGAACCGCTTGCTACTCGATGACCCGGACCGTGCCTGCTCCGATTAATTCCTCCACGCGTTCGATGAAGTCTTTGTCGGCGGCTACGCCGAGACCCTCGGGTTCCAGCACCACCAGATATTCATCCCTCTGCTCAAAGTCCAGCAGGACCCTGCCTGTCCCCGGCGTGGCCAGCATCATCGCGTGGAGTTCTGTGAGCGCAGGCTCGCTGACGCGGTCGAGCGCGATACGAATCCGCAGGCTGCCGGGAAGCTTGACCTTCACATCTTCGAGCGCTGTGATGTTCGAAATCGCCAGCTTCGGCGCCGCGTCTTCTTCTCCGCGCAGCACGCCGCGAACCAGCACCGGCACATCGATCTTCAAATTCTCAGCCATCCGTTTATAGGCATCTGGGAAGCAGACGAGATCGATCTTGCCGGTGAGATCTTCTAACGATGCCTGCGCATACAAATCGCCTTTGCGCGACTTGGCCACACGTACCCCAGTCAGAATTCCGGCAATCGAAATTTCATTTTCATTCTGCGCATCCCGCCGTCCCATGCTGGGCGCGGGCGTCATTTCAAGGGCCGTCTGGGTATCGACAACACCTTTCAGATTGCGCAGTTTCTCTGCATATTTCCCCAGCGGATGGCCGGAGACATAAAATCCGAGGACATCTTTCTCGTGTTGCAGGCGCTGCACTTCATCCCAATCGGGGATGTTCGGCAATTCATCCTGCCGCGCTGGACCGGTCGCCGGCGCGTCGTTGAACAATCCAAACAATCCATGCTGACCCGCAGCCACATCGCGCTGCGATTTTTGCGCGCGCTCAATGGCCGTATCGATAGCGGCCATCAGCGCCGCGCGCGGTCCGAAGCAGTCGAGGGCGCCGCTCTTGATCAGCGACTCCAGTACGCGCTTGTTCATCACACGGAGATCGATGCGCTCGCAAAAATCCCAAAACGAAGTAAATGTCTTGCCTTCCTGCACCAGTTGACTGCGGACTTGCAGAATGGAGGCGATCGCGTTTTGGCCCACATTTTTTATGCCGGCCAGGCCGAATCGAATCGCTTCCCCATGGGGCGTGAAGTCGGCGTCACTGGCGCGCACATCCGGCGGCTCGACGGCAATGCCCATCTCGCGACATTCCTTGATGTACTTCACGACATTGTCCGGCTTGCTCACTTCCGAGGTCAGCAGCGCGGCCATAAATTCTTTTGCATAATGCGTTTTCAGATAGGCCGTGTGGTACGCCAGCAACGCATAGGCCGCGGAATGCGACTTGTTGAAACCGTATCCGGCGAAGCGCTCCATCAGTTCAAAGATGTGTTCAATTTTCTTTTGCGGAAATTTCTTGTCCAGCGCTCCCTGCACAAAACGGTTCCGCTGCCGGGCCATTTCCACTGGATCTTTCTTGCCCATTGCGCGACGCAGCAGATCGGCTTCGCCGAGCGAGTATCCTGCCAGCACGTTGGAAATCTGCATCACCTGTTCCTGGTATACGATGACGCCGAGCGTTTCCTTCAAAATCTCCTCAAGTTCGGGAAATTCGTATTCGACCTGTTTCCGCCCCCACTTACGTTCGACAAAGTCATCGATCATCTGCATCGGTCCGGGGCGATACAGGGCATTCAACGCCGTCAGGTCGGCAACGGAATCCGGCTTATAGCGCCGCAGCACATCGCGCATCCCCGGGGATTCAAACTGAAACACGCCCGAGGTAAGCGCGCGATGAAAAACCTGTTCATAGGTTTGCTTATCATCGAGCGGAATCGTTTCCATGTCGATCTCGATGCCAAGATTGACGCGCACCAGCCGCAGCGCCTCGTGAATCACCGTCAGCGCGGTGAGACCAAGAAAATCCATCTTCAGCAGGCCGATTTTCTCAATGGCCTTCATGTCGTAGGCAGTAACAATTTCGCCGTTCTTGCCGCGGCTTAATGGGACCAGATTCGTCAACGGCTCAGGAGCAATCACCACGCCGGCCGCATGAATGCCCGCGCCGCGCGCCAGCCCTTCCAGTCTGCGCGCAATGTCGATGAGCTCGCGAATCTGTAGATCATTCTCGTAGATTTGCTGCAGCGGCTCGGATTCCTTTAACGCATCGTCGATCGTCATGCCGATGGTGGCGGGAATGAGCTTGGCGATTTTGTCGACTTCGCCGTATGGCATCGCCAGCGCGCGGCCAACATCTTTGATGGACGCCTTGGCCGCCATGGTGTTGAAGGTAATGATCTGCGCCACTTGTTCGCGCCCGTACTTGCGGGTCACGTAGTCGATCACTTCTCCGCGGCGGTTCATGCAAAAATCGATGTCGATGTCTGGCATCGACACGCGCTCTGGATTTAAGAAGCGTTCAAATAGAAGCTCGCTCTGCAGCGGATCGACGTCCGTGATGCCCATGGCGTAGGAGACCAGCGAGCCGGTGGCTGAGCCGCGGCCTGGGCCGACGGGAATGTCCTGTTCTTTCGCGTAGCGGATGAAGTCCCAGACGATCAAGAAATATCCGGAGAACTTCATCTGCTGGATGCAGGCAATTTCGCGTTCGAGACGCTGCTCGTATTCGTCTGTGGTGTGGCGCAGGTGTCCACTATCACGTAAAAATCGAATCGATGTATCCAGGCGGCGGCGAAATCCTTCTCGGCAAATCTTCGCAAAATAACTGTCGATGGTAAATTCCGGCGGCACATCGAACTGCGGGAACGAATTGGAGATCTTGTCGATCTTGACATGGCAACGCTCGCCAAACTGCATGGTCCGCGCCACCACTTCCGGCGTCTGCGAGAAAACACTCAGCATTTCCTCAGCCGAC
>JAKAAZ010000060.1 GCA_021802085.1 Acidobacteriota bacterium | reverse complement strand
TGCTCACCCGTCTGCTGTGGCACGGCAAACACAGCCTGCAGCACGTCCTCGACTGGTCTAACTGGCGTCGGGCTCACCAACTCCTGGCCATCTTCTACCACTACAGAAAACGCCAATCGCCCCTGCCCGATTGCTTCCGGCAACTCCTACCCGATCGATATCTACAACTGTAGTACTAGCCGGATTGAAGTGACAACTATACCGACTCAGAACCCGCTTCCCGCGACGGAGCTTCAGCCTGCTCCTTCTAAGGCGGATTGAAAGTATTATGAGCAAATCTTTCGCATTACTGGACGCACGCTGTTGGCTTAACCTTCGATCGGCGCGGTGTGCCAGCCGATGACCCGCGAACACGCATCTTGAAAATACCTACGGAGACTCCCCTTGGACGTTAAACCCCTGTTCGCCTTGGCCATTTTCGTTACCTTGACTGCGGCGACCTCACTTGCGCAGAAGGCAAGTCAACCGGCGGGCGTCTCCGTTCCTCCCATCTAGTATCTTCCATCAAAGGCAATAGACCGCGAGACTGTCCGCCGCGCTCTGGGGTTGCCTTCGATCTACGAAACCAGGCAGGGTCGTTTGGGGTTGAATTTCCAACCTGGCACGAGGAATTGCATCGCCTTCGCATCGTCCCGCGCGCCTAGGCTCATCGAACTGTAGAGCGAATGCGCGCGTTCGATCTGTTCCATGTCAACCTCGATGCCGAGTCCCGGACGATCGGGCACATTCAGCTTGCCGCCAGCGATCTGCAACGGCTCTTTTGTAAGCCGCTGGCCATCCTGCCATATCCAATGCGTATCGATGGCGGTGATTCTGCCGACCGCTGCCGCAGCCACATGCGTAAACATCGCCAACGAGATGTCAAAGTGATTATTGGAGTGCGACCCCCACGTGAGGCCCCACTCGCGGCAAAACTGCGCCACGCGCACCGAGCCTTGCATTGTCCAGAAGTGCGGATCGGCAAGCGGAATGTCGATGGCATTCAGTTGAACCGCGTGCTTCAATTCGCGCCAGTCGGTCGCGACCATGTTGGTCGCGGTGGGCAAGCCGGTGGCGCGCCGAAACTCCGCCATAATCTCGCGCCCGGAGAAGCCTTGCTCGGCTCCGCACGGGTCCTCTGCATATGCCAGCACCTGCTGCTTGCCCGTGCAGAGACGAATCGCCTCATCGAGCGACCAGGCTCCGTTCGGGTCCAGCGTAATGCGCGCATTCGGAAAGCGCTCCGCAAGCGCGGCTACGGTCTCCATCTCCTGCGCGCCTGCCAGCACTCCACCCTTGAGTTTGAAGTTGTTGAATCCATAGCGCGCGTGCGCGGCTTCCGCCAGGCGCAGCACAGTATCCGTGGTCAGCGCTTCCTCATGCCGTAACCGCAGCCACGCATCGGCCGCATCCGGTTCGCTACAATAAGGCAGATCCGTCTTCTTTCTATCGCCGACAAAAAACAGATAGCCCAGTACCTCAACGTTGGATCGCTGTTGACCTTCACACAGAAGCGCTGCGACGGGCAGCGCAAGAAACTGTCCGAGCAGATCGAGCAGCGCCGACTCGATTGCCGTCAGCGCATGCACCGTCGTGCGAAGATCGAAGGTTTGCAGGCCGCGGCCTTCACTGTCACGATCCGCGAAACGCACCCGCATTGCATTCAGGATGGCGTTATACGCAGCCAGCGGTTGCCCCACTACCAGCGACTGCGACTCTGCAAGTACGCGGCGGATCTTTTCACCGCCTGGAACCTCGCCCACCCCAGTGTTGCCGGCATTGTCAGTGAGCAGAACAACGTTGCGCGTGAAGAACGGCGCGTGCGCGCCGCTCAAATTGAGCAACATGTCGTCATGCCCGGCCACCGGAACCACCCGCATGCCGGTGATAGAGGGCGTATGTCCACGTAGGCTCGTAGTTGCCGGGTTCACGTGTCTGCTCCTAATACTACAGTTGCAGATAGCGAATTGTTTGGGGTAGCTGCGCTGTAAACCATTGATTTTTAAAGAGCAGTGAGCGAATGGGTAGCGATGGAAATCAGGGAAATCCATTAACTGCAACTGTAGTACTAAGCCGATGCTTTGCTCGTCATAATCAACGCAAGTGGCGAAGGCCCGCCCATCATCGCATCTGCTGCCGGAAATCATATCATCGAGAAAATTCTCGACACCGGTTTCATGTATCCATTTTCCCTTACAGAGACAAGCTCACGTGCGTACAAAATTCTTGGGAACCGGAAATGTTCCGTGCTGTGCCGCCATGCCAACAGTTTTCTCCTGTCGCGCGAACCAATAGGATCAAGGATGACATTGGGTTGGAACGGATCTCTCTACGCCGAACCATGAGAGAGGGTTTCATAGGAAGGGACAACATGAATCGGAGACAGTTCATCGCCGCAGGCAGCGCGGCAGGATTGATTGCCGCACGCGGAACCACTCCCACGGCTGTGAGCGCAGAGACCGCTTCACAGCCGAGTCGAATGAAGTTGGGCGACCAGACCGCGCCTACGAATGACGTTCACCTGCAGTACCTTGCCCGGTATAGTGTGCGCCACATCTGCGGCTATCCGCACATTGAAGGCGATCGCCTATACGCCACCGTGGAGGAACTCAATCGCATGAACGATATGGCCGGCAAATACGGTATCAGCATCGACTGCATCGCGCCGCCATTCCTGTCGTCCAGCTTCATTGACCGGGAGAAACACCCGGCCATCATGCTGGCCCAGAGTCCGGAGCGCGACCGGGACATTGAGCAGTTGCAGACCCTGATCAGGAACTGCGCGCTGGCCGGGATTCCGTCCATCAAATACAACATGAGCATCCTCGGTGTTCTCCGCACGGGCCGGACGCCGGGCCGAGGCGATGCGCTATACCACACGTGGAAACTCTCCGACGCGCATCCGGCGCCCCCGCTCACCCGTGCCGGACGCGTGGACGCCGACGCCTTCTGGGAGCGCATCACGTATTTTCTCGACCGCGTGATTCCCGTCGCGAATGAGTACAAGATTCGGATGGCCTGCCATCCACAGGATCCAGGCGTGCCGCCGGAAGGATACCAAGGCGTGAACCGCGTGCTGGGGACTGTCGACGGGCTCAAGAAGTTCATCGCCATTCGGGAGAGTCCCTATCACGGGCTAAACTTTTGCCAGGGAACCATCTCGGAAGATCTCCAGAATCCGGGGGTGGAGATCTTCGATGTCATCCGGTACTTCGGCACTCGCAAGAAGATTTTCAATGTACACTTCCGCAACATCCGCGGTCATCGCGATAACTTTATCGAGGTATTCCCGGATGAAGGCGACGTCGACTTCGTGAAAGCTATCAAAGTTTACAAGGAGGTCGGCTATCCCTACATGCTGATGCCCGATCATGTTCCGCTGGCCGAGGCCGACCCTGGATCGCTGCAGTCCTTCGCATTCTGCTACGGGTACATTCGTGGCCTGATTCAGTCTGTGAACTCCACTACCTGAGACAGCGGGAGACGACGCCATTTCCGCAAACAGACTTCGCACGGGTCCAGCGGACTGGTATGGTAACGTTTGGAATGATCCAGCTCAGAGCGGGCCAGCCTGGGCAGAACGAGGGCCTTGACTTTGCCTGAAGCAGGACAAACCCGGATTCGATACCTCATCATCGGCATCCTGTTCGCGGTCACTTGCTTCAGCTATGGCGATCGGGTGGCTCTCTCCATCGCGGGCGCCGCGATGACAAAAGACATCCATTTAGATCCCGTGAGAATGGGCTATCTCTTCTCCGGATTCAGTTGGGCCTACGTATTGGGACAATTACCCTCCGGCGGCCTGCTGGACCGCTTCGGATCAAAACGGGTCTACGGCATCAGCATCATCGTATGGTCGATCTGCGCATTCCTGACGGGGTTCGCGGGCTACCTGGCCGCCAGCGCCGCATTCTCCGCAATCTTCGTCCTGCGGTTGGTCTCGGGCTTTGCGCAGGCGCCCGTCTTCCCCGGCAATGGCCGCATCGTCGCCTCCTGGTTCCCGACCACGGAGCGCGGACGGGCGTCGGCCATCTTCAATTCCGCTCAATATTTCGCGCTGCTGGTCTTTGCCCCAATCTTCGGATGGATCATTCATGTGGCGGGCTGGAAGAGCTGCTTCTGGTTCATGGGAGCACTTGGCTTCGCATTGACCATGGTCTGGTTCACGAACATTTACAGCGTAAAACAGCATCCACGCATCTCCGTCGCCGAGATCGAAACCATCGAACGCGGCGGCGGCCTGGTCAACACCGACCAGGACAACAAGGCAAACGCGAAGCGGAACCTGCTCACATGGGCCACGGTCAGGATGCTGTTGAGCCATCGCATGCTGGTCGGCATTTATCTTGGCCAGTACTGCATCACGACGTTAACCTGGTTCTTCCTGACATGGTTCCCGATCTACCTATCGCAGGCGCGTCATCTGTCGATCCTCAAGGTGGGATTTGCAGCAGCGGTGCCGGGACTTTGCGGAGGATTCGGCGGGATACTAGGCGGCATAATCTCCGATAAGCTCCTCTCCGGCGGACGCTCGCTCAGCTTCGCGCGCAAAGCGCCGATCATGGCGGGGATGGCGTTGTCGACAACGATGATTGCCTGCAACTATGCTCAGGCGCAAAGCGTCATGCTGGCTCTGATGTCGATCTCCTTCTTCGGGAAAGGAATCGGCGCGCTAGGCTGGACCGTCATCTCCGATACATCTCCCAAGGGAATGGTCGGCATCAACGGAGCACTGTTTAATTTGATTGGAAACATGGCCGGCATTACAACGCCCATCATCATCGGATATCTGGTTGAGAAGACCGGTTCATTCAATGACGTCCTCATCTTCGTCAGCATGACAGCACTGTGCGCCATCATCAGCTACGGCCCGATTGTTGGGGAGATCAAGCGACTTGACCTGTCAGTTTCGCTGCCTGCTGGAGGCATCCACTGAGAAACGGAATCCGTAGAAATCTGCGGCATACCCGGACGACACGACCGTCCACTATGTAAGCTAGCAACCATGGGCGCGCGCCCATCGCGCCTTCAATCAGGAGATCAAACTCATGCCCGAGTGGCCGGGAAATCTGCCTCGCAATGCCTTCAAACAGGCGCTTTCAAACTATCAACGTCAGATTGGACTGTGGTGCGGTCTCTCGAGTACGATTGCGGCGGAGATCATCGCTGGCGCGGGTTTCGACTGGATCGTCATCGACGGCGAACACGCCCCGAATGACATCCCTTCCCTGCTCGCGCAGTTGCAGGCCATGCGGGGAGGAACCGCCGAACCTGTCTTCCGGGTCCCATGGAACGACGCAGTAACCATCAAGCGGGCTCTCGATGTCGGTGCTCGCTCTCTTCTCGTCCCCTTCGTCCAGAACGCGCATGAGGCCCGCGCAGCGGTGTCGGCTGCTCGCTATCCTCCGCTCGGCATACGCGGAGTTTCAGTCGCGCCACGCGCCAACGACTACGGCCGCGTCCGTGGCTACCACCGGAACGCGCACCTCGACACCTGCGTTCTGGTGCAGTTGGAAAGCAGGGCCGCGCTGAACGAGATCGAAGCGATCGCGGCCGTTGATGGCGTCGATGGCATTTTCCTCGGACCCAGCGACCTTGCCGCGGACTTCGGTCATCTTGGCAATCCCAAGCACCCGGATGTGCAGGCGGCAATCCAAGATGCAGGCCAGCGCATTCGAGCTGCCGGCAAATCCGCGGGCACCTTATCGGGGAATGTCGACGACGTCGAGGATCTCTTCGACCTAGGATTCAACTTCACGGCTGCGGGCAGTGATGTCGGCCTTCTGGCTCGAACTGCCGAGAATGTCGCGGCGCGGTTTCACAAGAGCTAGCGAAGCGGAAGCGCTTCCGCACAAAGGAGAACGACGATGGCAACAGTAGGATTCATCGGCCTCGGCATCATGGGCCGCCCAATGCTCAAGAACCTGTTGAAGGCCGGTCACACCGTGATTGCGTACGGCCGCAATCCGAATAAACTGGATGCCTGTGTAGCCGACGGAGCCGAGCGCGGAGCATCGAATCGCGATGTCGGCTCGCGCGCATCCATCATCATCACCATGCTGCCGGATGGGCCCGAAGTGGAAGAAGTCGTGCTGGGGGAAAATGGAATTCTTGACGGATGTAAGCCAGGGTCCCTAATCATCGATATGAGTTCGATCAATCCCCTGGTTTCGCAGAAGATTGCCGCAGCCTGCGCCGTGAAGAAGGTCGACTTTCTGGATGCACCCGTGAGCGGCGGAGAACCGAAGGCGATCGAGGGAACCCTCGCAATCATGGTGGGAGGCAGTGAGGAGACGTTCCACAAAGTCGAGCCTTTGCTGCAATCCATGGGTTCCAGCGTCACGCTGACCGGCCCGGTGGGTGCGGGAAACACCACCAAGCTGGCCAACCAGATCATGGTGGCATGCAACATCGCCGCGATGGGCGAGGCCCTGGCTCTTGCGACACGATGCGGCCTCGATCCGAACGTAGTGGTGAATGCGGTCAAGAGTGGCCTCGCCGGAAGCGCTGTGCTCAACGCGAAAGCCCCCATGCTCATCGCGCGGAATTTCAAGCCGGGATTCACAATTCGCCTTCATCAGAAGGACCTGCGGAATGCGCTGGCTACCGCGGGGACAAACCGGATGTTCCTCCCTCTGACCGCCATCGTTCAGCAGATGCTGCTCTCCTTGATGGGCGATGGCAAAGGGGAACTCGATCACTCCGCAATCGCCACATTCGTCGAGGAACTCTCGCACATAGAGATCAAAGCGCCCTCCACCGAACCGTAACTTGCCCGGTTGTCGATCAAAGCGACAGTCCAGATGTCAATCGGCTCACCACATGCATTTGCGTTCGGGAATGGGATCGACGGTATCGACCATGCGAGCGACCAGGGTGTGCATCATCTCCTCTCGCGCCGGGCGAGCCGCTGAGAAATCCCACAAGTTGTATGTCTCGGTGGGGTCCTTTTGCAAGTCGTAAAGTTCTCCGGACTTGAGCTTGTGGTAGTACACAATCTTGTACCGATCCGTCCGTACGCACGCGGCCATCGGCGGCGGATTATACAGTGCCAGCGAATCGAAGAATTCGCAATAAATCGAATCGCGATGCTCCGTTGTCTGCCCCGTAAGCAGCGGCGTCAAAGAACGCCCCTGCACGCCGACAGGAATGGGTAGGCCGGCGGCTTCGAGCAATGTCGGTGTCAGATCGATCATCTCCACCAGAGCATCGCTGCGCAGGCCCGCCTTATATTTGCCGGGCCAGCGAATGATCATTGGAACACGGATGGCGCCCTCATAAAAATAGGGCCCCTTCAAGAAAATTCCGTGATCGCCCAGCATCTCGCCGTGATCGCTCATATAAATGACAATCGTATTCTCACCTTGTCCCGTCTCCTCGAGCACCTGCAGCATTCTGCCGACTTCAGTGTCGACCTGCTCGATCATCGCGTAGTAGGCTGCCTTGATCGTGCGATGATCCAGATCGCTGGTATGCGTGAATGAGACGTCGTGACCGCCGCTGGCTGCCTGGTGGTCGATCTGCTGATAGATCGGCTTATTGTCCAGTTCACCCTCGCGGTAATTCGGTGCCGGTATATTCTCCGGGCGATAGCGACTGAGATACTCCGCAGTCGGCCAATACGGCGCGTGAGGCTGGTAAATATTGACCGACATCAGCCATGGGTTGAACTCCTTTTGTCCGCGCATGAATTCAATTGCCATGTCGGAACACCAGGCCGTCTGCGTGTACTCCGGGTCGATTGGCACACCCCATGCGCGGCCATGCAGGTCTTTCGGCGGCGTCGGCCACTTGATTCCCTGCTCGCTCAACCAGACGCGCCACATATTATGGCCCGGCCAGGTATTGCTGATATCGTGGCTCCACTTGAAGACACTGTAGCCATCGTCGATGCGGTCCTCGAGCCTTCCTCCAAAGGTGGGCGAGAGATGAAGCTTTCCAGAAAGTCCGCAAGCATATCCCTCGTCGGAGAGAATGCGCGTCACCAGGCGTTCATCCGGGCGAATCCTCTGCCCAAGCGCCCGCAGCCCTGTTGTGTGTGGATAGCGTCCTGTGAGAAAGCTCGCTCTCGACGGGGAGCAGACCGGATTCTGCACATAGGTATGTGTCAGCGTCACCGACTCGGCCATCAACTTCCGCAGGTTCGGCGTGTGGATGACGTCATTGTTCAGACCCTCGATCGTGTCGAATCGCTGCATGTCCGGACAGATCCAGAGAATATTGGGCATCCTGCCGCCGTTCAGCTCGACAGGAACTTCCGGCCAAACGTGGACTCCGGGTTGCGGTACCTGCAGGGACTCTTGTGCATGGGCTGGGTTCGATGCGAGAGCACCCGCAGCAAGCAGGGAGGACTTGAGTAAGTCGCGACGATTCATCGTGTGAGCATCTCCGAAAGCTATTCGACCGTGGCCTGGGCGGTCTGTCAACTGCATCGAAGGAACGTCATGATCATTTTCTCCGGCCTAGGGAGGGTGCGGTCCTTCAACTTTCCCGACCCCGCAATGGGTGTTGCGCCACACTATCTCGCAGTACAAAACGAGCCAGCGAGATCCGGCACGAAACGCGCTGGTCGCGACCCGGAACACAACCGTATGGAAGTCGGAGAGAGCGAACATCTTCGCACAAGAAAGAGGTAGTTCCATGGACGAAACTACGGTAGGGCTTGCGCCTCACACCGGAGGAAAGGGAGGAGCCACGATAGTCGGCATTCTGCTGATCCTTGCCGGCCTGCTGGCCATTGCTCTTCCCCCTGATCCGTGGATAACATTGCGTTCAAGTTGATGCGATATCCAGAAAGCCGCGTGGAGTGGCAGGATGCGGGTTGAATGAGGAGTGTCTGGCATCGTTTTTCCTGCACCTTTGAGGTGCGCGCAGCGGTTACGATGTGGACATGAATCCGCCCCGGAAGCCTTCGCCGACCGAATCTCCGCTGTTGTTTGAGATTGACGATGAGCCGCTGCAGGAAACATTGACCGCCTGGGGCGGCGTGCCGCTGGTGGTGCAGGCGTTTCGTTCTCTGGGCGTGTCGGCCCGCGTGCGGCAGCATGTGCAGATCAAGCAGCGGGAGCGCGGCTACGACGAGGCCACGATGGTGGAAAGCTTCGTGGTGCTCAACGCGGTGGGCGGCGAGCGGGTGGACGACTTCCAGCATCTTCGCGACGATGCCGGGCTGAAAGAAATGCTGGGGCATGAGGTCCCATCTCCGGAATCGGCGTGGCAGTTTCTGAACCGGTTTCATTCCGAGGAGAAGATCGAGCAGGCCAGACAGCAGCGGAAGCCGAAGCAGATCGCGTTCATTCCGAAAGATGCCGATACGCTGGCCGGCCTGAGCGAAGTGAACCGGGAGCTGGTGCGGGAACTGGGCCGACGCTGCCCGGATCAGCGCATCGCCACGGTGGACCAGGACGCGACCATCATCGAAAGCCACAAGCAGCAGGCGCTGCGCACCTATGAAGGCGAGCGCGACAGAAAGACACGCAGCCGTTGCGCTACGTGGCGATTCGCATTCGTCCGCGGCAGGAGGAACTGTTTGCCGACGGCAATCGGGTGAAGCATTTTGCCGTGCTGAGCAACCTGTGGGAGTGGACGCCGGAGCGGCTGATCCAGTGGCATCGGGAGAAGGCGGGGACGATTGAAGCGGTGCATGACGTGCTGAAGAACGAGCTGGCCGGAGGCGTGATGCCGAGCAAGTATTTCAGCCTGGCTGCGGCTGGCGGCGATCGCGCACAATGTGCTGACGGCGCTGAAGCGGATCGCGTTGCCGGCGGAATTATTGCGGGCGCGACCGAAGCGGCTGCGCTTCCTGATCATCAACACGGCGGGGCGGTTGGTGCAACATGCGCGGAAGATGCGGCTGCGGCTGGCCGCATTGGAAGAACGCATCGCCCTATGGAAGGAGGCCTTGCGCCTGCTGCCAGTCGCTACATGAGAGAAGGCTGTGGTACGCGTATCGACGGATTTTCCTGAGCCGATTTTGACCGACCCAGGTGGAACTATGTCTTGAAGCGACGCTGGAGGGGTTGACCGGCGACCGGAGACGGCGGCCGGCGGCCGTTGCAGCCTGTTTGCAGGGCGGATGCGCTGCATAAACTCCTGTCGGCGATCCAAATCCCCCCGCCGCAACCCCTTCCAAACCTTATCGACGGATTATGGGATAACAGTTTTGTTAACACTTGATTTGAAGATGCAGCTAAAGAATTTTTCCCTGCGCCAGATCGCGGATGAATTTGCGGTCGGCGGCGAGAAAGTTGTAGGCGGGCAGGTCGCGCAGCTCTGCCCATCGCATGTCCTGAAACACGCGGTTCTTCATTTCTCCTTCAAAGTGATATACAGCGAAAAACTGCAGGTGGATGGAGCCGCCATTGCGATAATTGTGCTGGACCTCTGTGATGTAGGGGCCGATCTGGGCGTCGATGCCCAGTTCTTCTTCCAACTCGCGGCGCAACGCCTGCTCGGGAGTTTCGCCGGGCTCGATTTTGCCGCCTGGAAACTCCCACTGCAAGCCCATCGCGGTGCCAGCCTTCCGCTGGCAGATGAATACTTCCTTGCCTCGCAGAATCAATGCCGCCACCACGGCTCGCATGCGAGGCTTTTCCGGCTGGGACTGAGTAGCAACTTGGACTTCTGGTTCCATCTCCTCTTTAGGATAGTGATTTATGACTGCTTCGGCGAATCGGGAAGCGAAACCAAGCGCGGATGCGAGGGGAATGAGTTTGGATGTATGGCGGCTGCCAGACAGGCCAGACCCTGCAACAAGGGGTGGGCTGGCGTGTTGAGGAATTCATCCGGAATGCAGTACACGCGGCGTTGCGTCACCGCGCGCAAAGATTGCCAGCCCCGCTGTTCGATGACACGCAAGAGCGGCACACGATCGCCAGCGCCACACCAGGCGAAGATCAAGATGTCCGGATCGCTCGCCGCGACGACTTTCGCCGTGGTCGCTTTTCCTGGGTCTCCAACAAACTCGTCCCCGGCAGTCTCCACCAATTCCTTCACCCATGGCTGGGAATGGATGAGCGGTTTCCCCCACTCTTCGCAATACACACGCGGTTTGTCGCCGCATTTTTCCGCTTGCGTACGAACCGCCTCAATGTTCGACAGGATCTCCGCGATCAATTCTTCGCCGCGATCGGAGGCATGGACGACCGAGGCCAGCAGGCGAATGTCCGCGAGAATATCGGCGAGTGTATGGGGCGCCAGCGCCAGGACCGGACAGCCGGCGCGGAGAATGGCCGCCAGCGATTCCATGCGATAGGGAACCGATGCGAGCACCATGTTGGGTCGGACGCCCAGCAGTTCTTCCATGGTGGAGGACCATGAGTCGGCAATCACTGTCAGCCCACGCGATTCGAGTTCCGGCAACGCTTCGACGCAATAGCGGGTGCAGGCGACCAGATCATCCAGGCAGCCCAGGCGCGCCAGCGTCAGCGTGATGCTAGGCTGGAGAGAGGCGATGCGCAGCGGGGAAGACGGAGCGCCGGACGGAACGTCTCCAGGCTCGCGCATCAGGCATCGATCGGACCGGGTTGGAACACCGGCCATCCTTTTGCCGCTGCCAGCGCGCTCAACTCGGCGGTTGGATTGACGACGAATGGATGCGTCGCGATGGCGAGCATGGCGGCATCGTGGATCGAGTTGCCGAAGACCGCATCCGGGTGCTGAACGCCGTGGCGCGCCAGGGATTCTACTTTGCCTTGATCCGTAGGGGTGTCGAGCAGTTCGTCCGTGATCAAACCATTGGTGACCCGAACGCGGGCTGCCAAGACACGCTCGGCTGGAATGCCAAAGTGTTGCATGGCGTCTTCAATCAGCCAGCTGTTGGTGGAGCTGACGGCCCAGACGGTAGCTCCGCGCGCCTGCAGTTGACGGCAAAGCTCGCTCATCTCCGGAAAGATGTGAGGACGCATCAAGGCGTTGAAGTATGTATGCACGGCCTGCCGCAATTCCGTTTCACGCAGGTCGCGATAAATCTGCACCATCTCGCCGCAGATGGCGAGTTCGGAGACTTCTCCGCGAAGATACGCACGATACCGCGTGTCCATCCAGTTGCAGGCTTCGCGGGAAAGCAGTCCGGATTCCATGGACCATTGCATGAAACCTACGCCAGCGTCGCCGCCCCACAGCGTGCCATCGCAGTCGAAGACGGCGATGGAGGGTTGGGCAGCGTCGATGCGACGGAAGAATTCAGAAGAGGTAAGAGTATGGAGTTCAGGTGATATGAGTTCTTGTGCCAAAACAAACGACCTTATCGGGAAACAATATCGATGCAACTATGGGAGGTCCGTCGAGTTGCCGGAGTGATTCCACCTGCCAGTTCTATGATGCAGCATTGGCGCGAACTCCGCCAGTTCGACTGTCGCCGCGGCGAGTAACCAACCTGTAATCCCGCGGTACACTCGCGGGCTGGCAAAGTTGATTCCAATACAAAGAGTTCGCCGCGGTGCTACCTATCTAGCCGATAATTTGTGCAGGCGAGGCGGAGCGTGGAAAGCAATCGCAATCTCGATTTGATCCAGGGCTATCTGACGTATCTGCGCGTCGAAAAAGGTCTTCGTCCGCTCACTTGCGAAGCGTACCGGCGCGATCTTTTGCAGTGCGCTGAATACCTGGAGAAGGCAACCGGCTTTCTTGCGTCCGCCAAACATGAAGATTTGGCGGGCTTCATCGCTCACCTGCAAGCGCACCAAGTAGAGGCGCGCAGTCGCGCGCGGAAACTTTCCTGTCTTCGCGGCTTGTATCGGTGGCTGCTGCTGGACAAGCGCATCGCGTACGATCCCACGATCCATCTGGAAACGCCGGCTGGATGGAAGGTGCTGCCCAAGTCTCTATCGGAAGCTGAAGTGGCAACGATGATCGACCAGGCCGGACATCGTTCCGCCGATAGCAGCGCGGAGTCTTGCACGCCGCAGTCCCTGCGCGACCGAGCCATGCTGGAACTTTTGTATGGCGGCGGCGTGCGCGTGTCGGAGCTGGCGGATCTCGCGGTCGAGGATGTTTCGCTGCAGCAGGGACAAATGCTGGTGCGCGGAAAAGGCGATAAGGAACGGATTGTGCCGCTGGGCCAGCCTGCGATTCAGGCACTCACCGAGTATCTGCAACATGGCCGTGTCCGCTTGCTGCGGAAATCGAATGTGCGGCAGGTATTTCTATCGCAGCGCGGGAGGCCGCTGACGCGGCAGACGATATGGAGCATCGTGAAGCATGTGAATCATCGGGCCAGTCCGCACATGCTGCGCCATAGTTGCGCCACCCACATGGTGGAGCACGGCGCGGACCTGCGCACGGTGCAAACGCTGCTTGGTCACGCGGACATCTCGACCACGGAGATCTATACGCATCTCGCATTGGGCAGGCTGAAGGCGGTGCATCGAGAGCATCATCCACGGGGCAGCCGGATGCAGGCGCAGGTCGATCAGACGCCCGGTCAATCCTCGGATCAAACTGCATGAGAACCGCAAGCCAAGCCGTCACTGATCGCGTTTCGGAGGCTGTTCCCGAGCCGCAGGCGCTGGAGATTCTTCGGCTGATTTCGGAATACATGACCGTGCTGACCTCAGAGCGTGCCGCTTCCGAGCACACCGTTCGCGCCTACCAGAGAGAGCTTGACTCGTTCGCCACATTTCTGGCGAAGCGCTGCGGGAAGAGCGTCCTACCTGCGCAGATCGAACATCCTATGATCCGCGAATACATGGGGACGCTTTATGAAAAGAATTTGTCCAAGCCCAGCGTGGCGCGGGCGCTGGCGGCCATTCGGTCGTGGTTTGGATGGCTGGCGCGCAAAGGCCACATTGAACAGAATCCAGCGCGGCTGGTGTCAACTCCCAAGCTGCCGAAACATCTGCCGCGCGTTCCGGGAGCCGAGCAACTGAATCAGGCGCTCGACGCTCCAGGCGTGGAAACGGCGTGGCCGGAGCGAGATCGCGTCATTCTGGAATTGCTGTACGGCTGCGGCATCCGCAACGCGGAGCTGGTGGGGCTGAATCTGGAAGACATTCAGTGGGGCAATGAATGCCTGCTGGTGCGCGGCAAGGGGCGCAAGGAGCGCTATGTTCCCCTGGGCGATGCGGCTGCAATCGCCATCCGCGCGTACCTGCCGCAGCGGGCGCAAAAACTGGCGGAGGCGAATCGGATGTCTGAGGCGCTGTTGCTGAATGTGCGGTTGCGCGGCAACGGGCGTCTAACGACGCGCAGCGTGGGCCGCATCGTCAAGCATCTGGCGCTCTCCCATGGTCTTGCGGCGGACGTTCATCCGCACACCCTGCGCCACGCCTTTGGGACCCACATGCTGGAGGACGGCGCGGACCTGCGAGCCATTCAGGAGATCCTGGGCCACGCGCGGCTTTCGACGACACAGCGCTATACTCATCTGACCTCCGGGCAGGTTGCGGCTGTGTACGACCGGACGCATCCGCGAGCGAAGGCCTGACACTGGCGACTGCGCTGTCTGGCCAGTACAATAAAGATGTGGCCATCCCCGTGAGCCGCGCATACGACGGCGCGCTCTGTCCGCCCTGAAAACCGCTTAAAATCGATTGTGTACGCCGAATTTGGGGCATCGTTCGACGGCGAACAGGCAGAGACATTGCAAGAAAAAGGTTGGATTTTCCCTTGATAGCAATTGGCAATGCACTAACAAAAGTTTTCGGCACCAGCAATGAGCGCACCGTGAAGCGAATGGTGCCCATGGTCAAGGCCATCAACGCCCTGGAGCCGGAGATGCAGCAGCTCTCGGACGAACAGATGCGCGCGAAGACGGACGAGTTCCGCGCCCGCATTGCTGCCCGCGTTGCCGACATCAAGGATGCGGGCGAACGGTACCAGGCGGAGCAGGATGTGCTGGAGGAGATCCTGCCGGAGGCTTTCGCGCTGGTGCGCGAAGCCGGGCGCCGCGTCATCAACATGCGCCATTTCGACGTGCAGCTGATCGGCGGGGCGGTATTGCATCAGGGCAAGATCGCCGAGATGAAGACGGGCGAAGGCAAGACGCTGGTCGCCACGCTGCCCTGCTATCTGAACGCTCTGGCTGGCCACGGCGTGCATGTCGTCACGGTGAACGATTACCTGGCGAAGCGCGATGCGGAGTGGATGGGCAAGATCCACAACTACCTGGGGCTTTCCGTGGGCGTGATCGTGCACGATCTGGACGATGCCCAGCGCCGTGCCGCGTATGCCGCCGACATCACCTATGGGACCAACAACGAGTTTGGCTTCGATTACCTGCGCGACAACATGAAGTTCGAGCTGGCGGAGTGCGTGCAGCGGCCGCCGTATTACGCCATCGTCGATGAAGTGGATTCCATCCTGATCGACGAAGCGCGTACGCCGTTGATCATCAGCGGCCCCACGGATCAGACGACAGATAAATATGCGCGCGTGGTGCGCATCATTCCACAACTGGAGATGGGCGAGGAGATCGACTCGCTGGAACAGAAGATTCTGACGGGCGATTATGTGGTCGACGAAAAGCATCGGACGATAGGAGTTACAGACGAGGGCTGGGTCAAGATTGAAAAGCTGCTGGGAATTGAAAGCATCGCCGACCCTGAAAACTGGGACCTGAAGCACTACGTGGAAACAGCCATCAAGGCGCATGCGCTGTACAAGCGCGACGTGAATTATGTCGTCAAGGACGGCGAAATCATCATCGTCGACGAGTTTACCGGACGCCTGATGCCGGGGCGGCGCTGGTCCGATGGACTGCATCAGTCGATTGAAGCCAAGGAAGGCGTGAATATCCGCCGCGAAGATCAGACGCTGGCGACAATTACGTTCCAGAACTATTTCCGCCTGTACAAGAAACTTGCCGGCATGACGGGTACGGCCGATACGGAAGCCGCTGAGTTCGAAAAGATCTACAAGCTGGAAGTGGTGGTGATTCCCACGAACATGCCGATGCGGCGCATCGATAATACCGACGTGGTGTTTCGCACCGCGAAGGAAAAATATTTTGCGGTCGCCGATGAGATTGCGCAACTGCATGAAGCCAAGCAGCCTGTGCTGGTTGGCACCACTTCCATTGAGAAGTCTGAATTGCTCTCGCAGATTTTGCAGCGCAAGGGCGTTCGCCATGTGGTGCTGAACGCGAAGTTTCATGAACGCGAGGCGGAGATCGTTGCGCAAGCCGGGCATCTGGGCATGGTGACCATCGCCACCAACATGGCCGGTCGCGGTACGGACATTGTGTTGGGCGGGAATGCGGAATTTCTGGCCAAGCAGGAGCTGGTGAAGAAGAATCGCGCCCGCGCGGTGAGTGCGGCGGAAGGGGAAATTTCACCGACGGCGGCTCCTGGAATGATGCGTTTCTACTATCAAAGCCAGGAATTTGAGACCCCGGAATCGGACTGGAAAGAGGTCTTTGCCGGGTATGCCGCACAGGCTGCGGCAGAACGCGAGGAAGTACTGGCAGCGGGCGGCCTGATCATCCTGGGAACCGAGCGGCACGAGTCCCGCCGCGTCGACAACCAGTTGCGTGGCCGCGCGGGACGCCAGGGCGATCCCGGAGCGTCGCGGTTCTTCCTGTCGTTGGAAGACGACCTGATGCGTATATTCGCCAAGGAATGGGTTTCGAATCTGCTACAGCGCCTGGGGATGGAAGAGGGCGTGCCGATCGAGTCGAAGCTGATCACACGGCGCATTGAGGCGGCGCAGAAGGCCGTCGAAGGACAGAATTTCGAGTCGCGCAAGCATGTGCTGGAATACGACGATGTGATGAACAAGCAACGCGAGGCGGTCTATGGAACACGCCGCCAGTTGCTGGAAGGCGTCGATCAAAAAGAACTGATCACGGACGATTACGTCTCCAATATTCTGAGCAACATTCTCGACGTTCATGCGCCAGATAACCTGCATCCCGACCAATGGGACGTGAAGGCGCTCGGAGACCAACTGCTGATGCAATTTGGCATGGACATTTCGGCTGAGGGGATCCCGGTCCGCGAACTCAATCGGCATGAGCTGGGGGAGGCGTTGTTCACGCACCTGAAGGAACGGTACGACGCCAAGGAGCAAATCATCGGAGAGCAGGCCATGCGCTACCACGAGCGCATGATCATGTTGAGCGTGCTCGACGGCCTATGGAAAGACCATCTGCTGGCGATGGATCAGTTGAAGGAAGGGATTGGGCTGCGCGGTTACGGGCAGCAAGATCCTTTGATTTCCTACAAGCGCGAATCCTACGAGGCGTTTGAAGCGATGATGACGCGCTTCCAGGAAGACACTGTGCGCTTCCTGTTCCGCATGCAGATCATGGGACCGGACGGCAAGGAAATCTCAGTCCCGTCGCGTCCCCATCCGCAATCGATCGTTTTCAGCGGAGGCTCCGCCACAGCCGCCGATCCTGGATATGTGCCTGCCGGGACCGGGGGGATGCTGAATGGCGCGGGCTCGAATGGTGGACCATCGAAGGGCGCCGCGGCGGCCATACCCGTGCCAATGCGCGCGCCTTCCACGACCATCGATTCTCTGGAAGAAGAATTTCACCGGCGCAAGAAGCGCGAGCTGCAACAGGCCCGCATGGCGGGGGCGGGAGAGTCGAGAGAAACCGTTCAGCGCCGGAGCGGGGAGAAAGTTGGGCGCAACGACCCGTGCCCGTGCGGCTCCGGCAAGAAGTTCAAAAAATGCCATGGGGTGGACGCGT
>JAKAAZ010000059.1 GCA_021802085.1 Acidobacteriota bacterium | reverse complement strand
CTGCCAAACAGCTTGGTGAACCTCTCCATCGGTCGCCTCCCTTTGCTCTCGTCGGGATAACAAGATCATCGGACAGGCGACCCCTGGCTTCAAAATTTCAAATATCTTTGGCTATGACTTCAGACTTCGAGCGAAGATCCGTTCGAGGATCGCGCGCGGACCCGCGGCGCGTGGATCTTCGCTTCCCCTGGTTAAGATTCATTCAAGTCTCTTGGCTCTTGGGGTACCTTACGCGCCAGCAGTGGGGCAATAAACAGAATTGCGAACAAGGTTGTGACCATGCCGCCCACGACAACGCGAGCCAGCGGCTGTTGCGCCTGCGCTCCAATGCCATTGGACAAGGCGGCGGGTAAAAGCCCCAGCCCAGCCGCCATGCAGGCCATCACCACCGGCCTCATCTCCACCAGACAGCCTTGCAGCAGCCCTCTTTCCTCGCCCAGCTCATACTGCATGTGACGCACGCCGCGCAGGAACACGACAGTGCCCAAGGTATTCAACCCCAACACTGAGGTAAATCCAACCGCCGCCGAAATGCTGAACGGGGTATGAGTGATCAGCAGAGAGAAGATTCCGCCGATCATGCCAAAGGGAATCACGGCCATGACAATGAGGGCATCGCGCACGGACAGAAATAGAACATACAAGAGCCCAAGAATGATGAGCAGACTGACAGGAACGATGAACTCCAGCCGGTGCAGCTCTTGTTGCAGGCTTTCGAATTCGCCGGCCCAGGCGTACTCATAGCCGGGGGGCAGCTTGATTTGCTGTTGCAGCCGGGCTTGCAAATCGTGGATTGTGCTGGACAGATCGCGGCCGCGAACGCTGAATTTGATGGGAACATACCGCCGGCCGCCTTCGCGGTAAATGGCGAAGGCTCCGTCGCGAATGCTGACATCGGCGATTTCTCCCAGCGGTACCATGTTGCCGTCCGGAGTCGGCAGCAGAATTTTACGGATCACGTCCGGATTGTCCCGGTCGACGAGAGGATAGCGCACGACCAAATCGAAGCGACGGTCGCCGAGGATCATCTGCGTGATCGGCGTCCCGCCTACCGCCGCCTGGATCGCATTGTTGATGTCCTGCGCCGCGAGGCCATAGCGGGCGGCCTTGGCCCGGTCAATCTGGATGATGAGATTCGGTTGTCCGCCTACCTTGAAGATACCTGCGTCCTGAACGCCTGGAACATACTTCATCACCTCGATGATTTGCTCCGACAGTGTCGAGAGAGCATCGAAGTCGTTGCCGAACAGCTTCAGCGAGTTTTCTCCCTTGACGCCGGACATGGCCTCTTCCACGTTGTCCTGGATATTCTGCGAGAAGCCGAGCACGACACCGGGGTACTTGGCCAGCTTGGATTGCATTTCTTCAATCAGCTTGTCTTTACTGCCATGCAGATAGACCGGCCACTGCTTGACCGGCTTCAGATCCGTATAGATCTCGACATTATTGAACGTGGTCACGTCGGTGCCGTCATCCGGGCGGCCCACCTGAGAAACTGTCTGGGTGACTTCAGGAAACTTATCCAGCGTGGCACGCATGGAATCCGCAATGGCGACGGCCTGGGGAAAGGAAATATCCTGGGGCAGCGTGGCCCGAATCCAGAGGTTGCCCTCCTCCAGCGCCGGCATAAATTCTCCGCCGACAAAACGAAAGGCGAAGATTGTCAGCAACATCAGCAGCACCGCGCCAACCAGCACGACGCGAGAGTACTCCAAGGCAAAGTTCAGCCACGGCTCATACACGCGATGCACGTTTCGGATGAGCCAGGTCTCTTTGCCCGTCGTTGGTTCTTTGGAAGCAGTGATGAATCCAAGCACTGGAGCAAAGATCACGGCATAAATCAACGCCCCGATCAAGGCAAAGCCGTAGGTCATCGACATGGGAGCGAAAATCTTGCCCGGCACGCCTTCCATCGTGAAAAGAGGAAGAAACGAGGTGAGAATGATGGTGGTCGAAAAGATGACCGGCGTCGCGCCTAGTTTGATCCCCTCGACGATCAGATCGGCGGTGGATTCACCTTCCAGACGGTTGGAGAGTTTCCGATAAATACTTTCCAATACGATGATGGCGGCATGAACCAGAATCCCGAAATCGATAGCTCCAATGGATATCAAGTTGGCCGAGTGGTTCGTCAATACCATCAGCGTTACGGCAAAGAGCACGGAAAACGGAATGGTCAGCGTCGTCAGCAGCGTTGTACGGAAATCCCCAATGGTGACGACGAGCACCAGGGTGACTAAAATCAGACCGGTCAGAATGATGTGCTCCACCGTATCCGTGGTAATACGAATCAGGTTCGTGCGGTCGTAATACGGCTTGATTTGCATGCCCGGCGGCAGCAGATTGCCATGGTTCAGGCTGTACACTTTCTTTTTCAGCGCCTTCAGCGCCGGCAAGGATTGCTCTCCTTTCTGCAGCAGTACGATCCCTTCGGCAATGTTGCTGTTTTTGTCCCGTCCAACGCGGCCCAATGGCGGTTGAAAGCCTTTTCTTAGGGTGGCGACGTCCCGCACCAGCACGGGAACGTTGTTGTGCTCGGCGACAACAATGGCCCCAATGTCGTCCACGGTTTTCAGCAAACCCAGCGAACGCACATTGACGTTCTGCGCGCCCAACGCCAGGTAATCGCCACCGACATTGGCATTGCTGTTCTGGATGGCATTCACCACCTGGGTCAGCGTCACGTTATGCGCCAGCAGCAGGTTTGGATCGACGACGACCTGGTATTGCCGTGTCGTTCCGCCAAAGGTGGTCACATCGATGATGCCCGGAACCTGCTTCAATTCCCTGGTGACCAGCCAGTCTTGCGTTGCCTTGATTTCATTCACGGAGTAGCCGGGACCGGTGAGGACGTAGCGATAAATCTCACCGATCGGCGAGGTGGGCGAGAGTTGCGGTTGCAGGTTGTTCGGCAATGTCAGGGTTTGCAGGTGGTACAGGACCTCCTCGCGATCGTGGAAATAGTCGCTATCAAAACTGAAATAGAGCTTCACATCGCTCAGCCCAAAAATGCTGATGGAGCGAACCTGCTCCAGATGCGGAGAGCCGTAGACAGCATTTTCTACTGGGATGGTGACCTGCTGCTCCATCTCTTCCGCGGACCAGGCGGGGTTCTGCGTGATAATTTCCACCAGCGGCGGCGAGGGGTCCGGATAGGCCTCAATATCGAGTTGAGTGCATGCGTATCCGCCCATCAGCAGCATGGCTGCAAAAATGACAAGGACAATCACACGGTATTGAATGAGTTTCCGAATCAGTCCGCCCATACTCACTCTCCGGCGGGAGCGCGCAGCAATGCTGCCCCCAGTGTGACGACCTGATCGCCATCGTGCAGACCGCTCAGAACGACGACGTTCTGCTGTTGCATCTGGCCTACTTTGACGGGGCGCCTTTCATAGTTGCCCGGAGACGTCTGGACGAATACCGAATCGAAATTGTTCTCGTGGATTACGGCGGACGAGGGAACGAGAAATCCCTGAATCGTGGAACGGTCGATGACTATGTTCGCGAACATCTGCGGCTTGAACTTCATCTGGGGATTCGCCAGCACGATACGCACTTTGACGGCGAGCGTGGTGGGATCGAGCGATTGGGACAAGTTGTCTATCCTGCCCGGTAACGACAAACCTGGATACGCGGGAAAGGTCACAATCACTGGGCGCTCCACATGAATGCTGGCCAGGTCGCTCTGATAGGCGTCACCCAAGATCCAGACATGATCCAAATTGGCGATGGTGGCGAGCGGAGTTGCATTGTCCAGCGAGCGTTGCCATTCCCCCACCGCCGTACCGGTGTCCAACACCACTCCCCCGATGGGCGCGCGGATGGGAGCTTGATCGCTGTTGTTGTTTTCTGAAAATCCCAGCTCGTGAATCAACTGCCGGGCGCGTTCCTGCTCCGAATGCGCGGCATCGTCGGCGGCCACCAATTGTTCATAGTCCGCCTTGGCCAGCACATCATGCTGTAGCAGCAGCTTGCCTCGTGCCAGGGCCTCATCGGAGAGCACTACCTGGATCTTCGCCTTCTCAAAATCGGACCGTGCCTGCGCGATGTCCCCACTTTGCAGAACGGCTATGACCTGACCCGCCTGGACCGCCTGGCCGGGGAGCACGGAAAACCGTACGATGCGCCCACTGAGCGGAGGAAACACCTGGACAACTTTGGTTGGATTGGCGGCAACGCGGGCTGGGATGGTCAACTTGTCGACGACCGGTTGGCGATGGACCAAGACGGTCTGCACAATGGTTCTTGCCGCCGGGGGCGGCGCGGAAGAAGCGGGGTCCGAACTACAACCGGCTGCGCACAGCGCAAAGATCATTGCTGCCATCGTTAGGTTGGGCAATTTCATGGGAGAATCTCCGTTGCGGTTGCATAGTTGAGCTGATGAATACTCAGCCACACCTGCGCGTTCGCGTTTAAAGCGTCCAGATTGGTTTGCCGGTCGTCGTGCAGCGCATCCAGATAGTCGAGCAGCGTGTAGCTGCCCTGGCGATACCCAAATTCCAGGTTGTTCAAGATGGTTCCGGCTTCCTGCAGATAGTGGCTGTTATAGCGCTGGGCCAAGGATTGCGCGGCCTGGTAGGCGGCCCAGGCTTGATCGACATCGGAAAGGACCTGGTTGCGGGCCGCCATTTCCGTAAAGCGGCTGGATTGCGCGGTGAATCTCGCAACCTGCTTCTCTCCTTGATTGCGATCGAAAATGCGGAGAGGGATGCTGACGTAGAATCCAGCCGAATTGTACGTGCCGCTGCGGCTGTATCCCGCGTCCAATGTGAGGTCCGTGGCGCCGTTGGCGTCCGCCAGCTTGATATTGGCGTCCGCTACCTGAATCGCCTGTTGCGCGGCGCGATAATCCGGTCGCGCAGCCAGTGCCCGTTGCTCCAGTTCCGGCAAAGACAATGCAATCTGCGGAGGGTCCAGTGTCCCCAAAATGGCGAAGCTGCGACTCGGATGCTCACTCCCCAGCAATTGCTGCAACTGGTCGCTGCTCTGCACCAGATTGACCTGTGCATTCGCGTAGTCGGACTCGAAGCTGGCCAGTTGCAAATCGATACGCTCGAAGTCTGTCTGACTGATGGCGCCCGCCTGCAGGCGTATCCGGCTTAAATCCACCGTTTTGCGATAGCTGATAAGATTGCTGTCCGCCAGTCGCAGGGCCGCCTTGGCCAGCAACATGTTGGTGAATGCCTGTTTCACGGCGAGCACGGTTTGCCGTTCCAGATCGCGATACTGGCTTTCCGTGACCTGCGTGGAAGCTCGCGCGCTGTCCAAACGCCACCGGCGCTTCTGTCCGCGCTCAAAGAGACGCGAGAAATCGCCGGAGTAGGTATAGGGGCTGGCAGGGTTGTTGGCCGGCAACGTGACGTCGGAACCGCTCAACGTAAAGACCGGATTTTGCCGCAGTCCGGCGGTAATTTCCTCCGCACGGGTCGATTCTAGATTCTGCTGGGCTGCCAGCAGCGTTGGGTTCTGACGACGCGCAAGCGCCACCGCCTGCTGCAACGTAAGCGGTGTAGCCAGTGGCGCCTGTGCCGTCTGCGCCGGTGCCGGCGGCAAACCGAGCAGCAGCACACCGCAGACCCCCAAACGCACTATTCGGGAGTGCTTCATAGGTATGTATTTCCTTGAAAGATGGAGAGCAGGAGACCGCACGGTCCGTACCATGGACCGTAAACGCTGCCAGGCTATGCAGGTATGGGAGGAGCGCGGCCTTGCGTGCTTTGCCGATAGAAACGATAGAAAGAGTGGAGAATCAGGACAGCTTCCAAAGGACTGGCGGCAAAAACTGGAAGAAACGACACATCCCGGATAGGGAAGAAGAGTGTCCCGTGGATTCCATGGACAGGGGCAGGGGCAGGAGCATGGCCAGTCACAAAAGCTTCGCACCGCCGCACAATCCGATCACTGTCCGACGGGGCAACCATGGCCATCAGGTCGTCGGTCATGGAAATGACGGGAAGCAACATCGCCACCAGAATGAGATACGAAATCCACGCCGTCGCATGCGGATGGACGTATTCTTCAGACATGGCTTCTCGTCGGCCTCTGGACTTGAGCAATATCACGCCCAAAATAACAGAAGCTGCCAGCCATAGAAGATTGAGTAGCAGTTCCACGGAATTAGTAATCATTGTATGACAGAAGCATGTCTCCTCGGAGAATCTCCGGGCAAGGTCAATTTCCAGGGTGCTTTTCTGTGTATGGATTCAGCAACGAAAGTCTTTTTACTGCATCTAGTTCGAATGGGCGGTGCACTGTCCGCTACAAAGGCTAACTATGGCGTGGGACGAATCCTTTACCTGTGACATTTGCGGAACGGCAAAGCTCGAATCGAACCACTGGTGGATGGTCACGCTGGGGAATGTGCTTTGTTTTGAAGAAGGCCAGCCCGCGCGACACTTTACCCTGTTGCCGTGGGATAACGACGAGTCTCGAAATCCCAAGATCCACCATATTTGCGGGGAGGGCTGCGCTACCAAGGCGCTGGAACGATTTATGTCTTCGGGAAATCTAGCCCCGGAAGGATCGAAGTTTGGTGCGCGACCAGACGCTCGATGACCGCGGCTACATGACCATGGCTAGCTTCTCCAGCTCGGCCTGGATGCAATCGATGGATCGTCCGGCGTCTTCAAAGCGCGCGACAGCATCGCGAGCGCTCTGCCGCGAAACTCCATAACCGCGTCCCGCCAGAAAGCTGCTGATCAGATCCGCGGCCTGCCAGCTATCCAGCCCATGCTGCAGCAGCCCGTCGCGCAATTCCTGCAACTCCACTGTGGGAAATTTTTCGATGTGCGAGCCATGATACATGGAGCCTCCGTTCCTTCTCTGTCGCGTATCCGGTCACGGTCGCAACATTTTCCGCTGGTATGTATGACTCATTTCCGCTTTGGTTTGTTGCTAGGGAATCGTACAAACTATCCAAATTGATGCGATCAATCAACCGGATGTGCAGCGTCTTGCATGATTTCCTCCCACTGTTGGAGCGAAGAGTGGCACCCTCTTGCCTTGGTTATCGGCATTGATTGGACTTCCAAAAGCGAACTTTGGTCATCGGAAGTGGTAGTACCTGCCACACTTTCGTGTTGCGCGGCACTTCGGATTCATGCCGTTCTAATTTTGTGGAGTGAAGCCAGGCGCGCTGACGGCCGCCTGCATCCGTTACCATGGTGATAAGCCATGACTACCACGACAACGCCTCAAATATTGGACGGGAACGCCATTGCCGCCGCCATCCAGACAGAAGTGACAAAGGACGTACAGCAACTTCACCTGCAAGGCATTCGACCCGGTTTGACCGTGGTGCTGGTCGGCAATCATCCCGCATCCGAGGTGTATGTACGAAATAAGGTGAAAACCAGCGCCGCGCTCGGGATCAAGAGCGAGTCCATCACTCCGCCCGCTTCCGTGACGACAGAAGAAATGCTGGCTCTGATTGCCACGTTGAATGCCCGCGAGGATATCGATGGAATCCTGATCCAGTTGCCGCTGCCGGCCCACGTCGATGCCAAGCGATTGCTGGAAGCCGTCTCGCCAGAGAAAGATGTCGATGGTTTTCATCCCGTGAATGTCGGTCGCCTGCAGAGCGGCCAGCCGTCTCTGATTCCCTGCACTCCGGCGGGAATCATTCAGATGCTGAAGCGCAGCGGGATTCTCATCTCCGGCCAGCATGCAGTGGTGGTGGGCCGCAGCGACATTGTTGGCAAGCCAATGGCCATGCTGCTGTTGCACGAAAATGCCACGGTTACGATTTGCCACAGCAAAACCAAAGATCTGGCCGGATTCTGCCGCTCCGCTGACATTCTTGTCGCGGCCATTGGCAAAGCAGGTATCATTACCCCTGCCATGGTGCGGCCGGGCGCCGTGCTGGTGGATGTTGGAATGAATCGCATCACATCCCAGGAAGACTTCGATCGCTTCTTTTCCGGCAATTCCCGCCGCGAAGCGACCTTCAGGGAAAAAGGTTCTGTCCTGATGGGAGACATCGACCCGCACGCCTTCGCGCTTGCCAGCTATTACACGCCCGTTCCAGGCGGCGTGGGCCCACTGACGATTGCCATGCTGATGGCCAACACCGTCCGCGCGGCCCGTCTGCGTCGAGGCCTGCCGGTTTAACTTTTTCAGGAGAATGCGTCATGCTGCGCGTTGGCCTTACCGGAGGATTGGGAAGCGGAAAAAGTACCGTTGCCAGCCTGTTCGCAAACCGGGGGGTGTATGTTCTGGAGGCGGACCAGATTGGCCGAGAGTTGATGCAGCCGAGCCAATCGGTCTATGCAGCCATCCTTTCCCACTTCCGCCAATTCCCAGATGCGCCTGCGTTGACCCTAGCCAATGGGCAACTCGATCGCGGCGCGTTGGCGCGCTATGTATTCTCCACGAACCGGTTGGAGGAATTGAACCGTATCGTGCATCCAGCCGTCATCGCCGAGCAGGAGCGGCGCATGGAGACCATTTTTTGTGAGAATCCCAACGCCATCGCGATGGTGGAGTCGGCGCTGATTTTCGAGGCGGACCGGGCGGGCACTGCGCCCGGCTTGAGCCGCCGGTTTGATGCGCTGATTCTGGTAACCGCGCCGGAGAGCCTACGGCTGGCCCGCTATGTAGCCCGAGCAAGCGGCGGTAGACTGCTTTCAACGGAAGAAAGGATTGCGCTGGAGGAAGACGGCCGCAGACGGATTGGAATGCAAATGACGGATGCGGAGAAAATCCCCCGCTGCGATTTTGTCATTGAAAACTCCGGACCGGTGAAAAAAACGGAGGCCGCGGTAGAGGATATTCTGAGGCGCCTGAAACGCAGGGAACACGCAACTGCGGGGCAAAAAGCGGGTTCAATAAAATAGGAACTGCCATACGTCGCAGTGAGACGACGAAAACATGGCTACCTGAATCCAACAGGCAGGAACTTGCCTGGCAATTGAAGCCTGATGAAATGCATTCTGTTCCTGTCGTAGCGTGTGAGGCCCACGTTGCGGCAACAGAGAATTGAGAGCCATGCACCATATGAAAGCACGCTTGCTGATTTTGACCCTGGCCATCCTCGGTGGCTTTTACATCGTCACGACGCACACAGCCTCGACTGGGAGTGGGTCTGGCTGGTTCAACCATACTGCCGGTGCTGCGGCGCAGCCGAAAGATGAAGCCGTGCCCAGCGGCTTGCAGATGACAGAGGCCGAGGCCGCTCCGGCACTGCTGCCGAGTGAGCAAAACAATATTGCTGTCTACAAGAAGGCGCTGCCTTCGGTCGTGAATATTACCTCGAACACGGTAACATTCGACTTCTTTTACGGCGCGGTGCCCGAGGAGGGTCAGGGCTCCGGTTTTATCCTCGACAAGAAGGGCGACATACTCACCAATTACCACGTGGTCTCGAACGCGCAAAACGTGGAAGTCACGCTCTACAACAAACATCAGTACAAGGCCAGAATTCTAATGGTCGACAAGGGGCATGACCTGGCCCTGCTGAAGATCGACGCTCCAGATCTGCAACCGGCGACTTTGGCGGACTCACGGGGTCTTCAGGTGGGTCAGATGGTCTATGCCATCGGCAATCCCTTTGGCCTCAGCGGGACGATGACTCGCGGCATCATCAGCTCGATTCGGTCTGTGCGCGGCCCCATGGGCAATCTGATCTCCGATGCCATCCAGACCGATGCGGCCATCAATCCAGGAAACTCCGGCGGACCGCTCTTGAATTCGCAAGGTGACGTGATCGGGATGAACACGATGATCGATACCGGCGGCGGCGCGAACCAGAATGCCGGAATTGGCTTTTCGATCCCGATCGATATGGCGAAAGCCGTGCTGAATGATTTCTTCCGCTATGGCAAGGTCCTGCGGCCGACGCTCGGGATTAGAGGCTTGTCCATCGGCCCTGACATTGCAAATCAAATGGGATTGCCAGCCGTCTATGGGGTCCTGGTCGAGCGCATCCTTCCCGGCGGCCCGGCAGACCACGCCGGAATCCATGGCGGCACGCAGCAGGCATATCTTGGCAACACGCCAATCTATATTGGCGGAGACTTGATCGTTGCCATTGACGGCGATCAAGTCACGAATGACCGGGACATTGCAGAAATTATGGACGGACATCAGGCTGGCCAGACGGTGACGGTGACCATCTATCGCGGCCAAAAGCGAATGGACATCAAGGTCGTCCTGGGCAACGCCGGGAATTCGGGTGACGTGCAGGTTTGACCGGTTCTCTAGAAGCATACCGCGCGGACGATGCGACGACGGACAAGGAATCTATCACGTCGGCATCGTCTGCGCGTTCGTTTTGCTTATGCAATCTTAATTTAGCAATCCATGGGGATCGAGCACAAATTTCTTGGCTGCCCCTTTGTCAAAGTCCTGATAGCCCTGCGGCGCATCATCCAGACGAATGACTGTCGCATTGACGATCTTCGCGATCGGCAAACGATCATGCAGAATCGTCTGCATGAGTTGCCGGTTGTACTTCAACACAGGTGTTTGCCCGGTATAGAAGCGCTGCGATTTCGCCCAGCCCAGTCCAAACCTCATACGAAGATTTCCCTGTCGCGAAGCCTCGTCTTTCGATCCCGGATCTTCCGTGACGTACAGGCCAGGAATCCCGATGCTGCCTGCAGCGCGGGTAATGGTCATCAGAGAATTGAGGACAGTGGCGGGTGCTTCTATGCCATGCTGCGAACCATGTCCATGCGCCTCAAAGCCAACGCAATCGATAGCTGAGTCCACTTCCGGCACGCCGACGACTTGCGCAATCAGGTCTTCCAGCTTGTCGCTCTTGGTTAGATCGATGGGCTCGAAGCCAACTTTCTTGGCGTGCCGCAGCCGTTCCTGATTCATGTCTCCAATCATGACCACTGCCGCGCCAAGGATCTGTGCCGATGCGGCGGCGGCAAGCCCGACCGGTCCAGCGCCAGCAACGTACACCGTCGATCCCACTCCTACACCCGCATTGACGGCTCCATGAAAGCCGGTCGGCAGGATGTCGGACAGCATGGTCAAGTCGCGAATCTTGGCCATCGCCTGCGCTTTGTCTGGAAATTTGATCAGATTGAAATCGGCATACGGCACCATCACATACTCGGCCTGACCGCCGACCCAGCCGCCCATGTCTACATAGCCGTAGGCTCCACCTGCGCGCCCCGGGTTCACGTTGAGGCAAACGCCAGTCTCGCGCTCCCGGCAGGTGCGACAGCGGCCGCAGGCAACATTAAAGGGGACCGTAACCAGGTCCCCTATATTGAGGTATTCAACGTCCCGGCCTTTTTCGATGATCTCGCCGGTAATCTCATGCCCCAGCACCATCCCGGCAGGCGCTGTCGTGCGACCCCGTACCATGTGCTGGTCGGAGCCGCAAATATTCGTCGAGACAATTTTCAGAATGACGCCATGGGTAATCTCTTTGCCTGCTGGATTTTGCATTTTGGGATAATCGATCGACTGCACTTCGACCTTGCCTGGGCCGAGAAAAACAACTCCGCGATTCGTAGCCATAAGAATTCCCTTCCGGTTAGTACGCTGCCGCGCCAGCTTCGGCAACGGTCTGATCCTGCGCGCCCGATCCACCGCTGACTCCAATTGCACCGACAATCTTACCGTCGCGTTTCAGCGGAATGCCGCCTGCGAAGATCATGATCTTTCCATCATTCGAGGCATGGATGCCGTAGAATTGGCCCCCGGGCTGGCTGTGCGTGGCGAGGTCTTTCGTGCTGAGATCGAAAGCCCGCGCTGTGTATGCCTTTTTGATGGAGATGTCGATGCTGCCCAGCCACGCCCCATCCATGCGGACATGCGCGACTAGATTCCCCCCTGCATCGGCAACAGCAATGTTCATCGGCTGACCAATTTCCTTGGCTTTCTTTTCCGCCGCGGCAATCATTCTGCGGGCATCTTCGAGATGGATCATATTTTATCCTTCTGCTTACTTTGCGAGCTGTATTCGCGCAATGTGGCGAGTAAACGGACCACTCAAGGCAATCGTACGACGATACCTGTACTTATTGTTTTGGGATTGAAACTACTGCCTAGCCCGGACAATCCTCCATAGCTGAATTCGACGACGCGCCAGTCAATGCGAGGCAGGACGGTCAAATCCAATCCGCCGAGAAATTGATATTGAAATTTTGTCGCGCTGACGTGCGCTACCCCTTGGCCGTAGTCGGCGTGACCGGCACCGATCAGTGCTTCCACGTAAGGCTGGATGGGCACAATGTGCGGACGAAAGGCGAGGCGGGGACCGATCAGGCCGCTGTCCAGCGAGGTGGCCCCCGATCCCAGAATGGTTCCGCGAGCGTCTACCCCGGAGCTGAAGACCCAGAAGTGGCCTTTATCCAGGTAGCCGCCGAACGTCGGCCCGTAGATCCAGTTCGTGTTCGGTACATTGAGTTTGGCAGCGCCGAATTCTCCGTAAACGCCAACCTGGGCGGCTGCTGTAAGAGCGGCAAATATGACCACAAGCAAGCATCCGATTCGTTGCGGCTTCATTCGTATAGCAACCTCTGCTTTCCTGTATTGAACCAAAGCTTCAGGCTGGGAACGTGGCACCCTAGCGCCGCTTGCGATCTTTTTTTACAGATTGACTGCGCCGCTTTTTACTTGGATGCGAACCCGAATGACTGGTCGCCTTGCGGCTGGATGGATTTTTTCTGCCGTCGGTCGAAATCTCTTCGACGAGAGCAAACTGCAGCTTGTTTTCCACTGCATCGATGCGGTCCAAAATGACATGCACCGCATCCCCAACGGAAATTCGGTGGCCGCTGCTGCCGCCGAGGAGCTGGCGACTGTTCTCATTGAAGCGGTAGCGGTCCGCCTGCAGCGTTGCCAGGGGTACCAGGCCCTCCACGAACAGGTCATCGAGCTCGACGAAAAGTCCGAACTTGGTGACGTTAAGAATGAGGCCGGAGAATTCCTCGCCGATGCGGTCCTGCATGAAACGGATTTTCTTCCACTCGATCAGTTCCCGTTCCGCGTCAGCCGCCCGTCGCTCGCACTGGCTGACCTCTTGCGCAATGGCTGCCAGTTCCTGTTCCTCGACAGGCGGGTGAATGACGGATGTCTCCTGGCTCTGAATCTTTTGTCGTGTTCGACTCACAGACGATGAATTTTTCTGCGCCTCCCTGCTATGCGGAATTTCTCTGTATCCTCCGACGCCCGCTGCCAGCAGAGATTTTGAGATGCGATGCACGATCAGGTCGGCATAGCGGCGAATCGGCGAAGTGAAATGGGTATAGCAGGACGTGGCAAGCGCAAAGTGGCCTTCATTCTTTTCGCTGTAGCGGGCCTGCTTCAGCGAGCGCAGCATCAGGTACGTGAGAATGCGCTCTTCGGGTTTGCCGGCCAATCGCTCGGTCAGCTTCTGGTACATTTGCGGCGTCACCAGGATGTCTTCCGTGATTTCCCGCATATGCTTTTCGCCGCCGCCCTTGCGCATGCGATCCCGGCGATCTCCGCGCAATTCCACGCGCTTGACAGGCAGCGCGCCAATTCCGAGCGAGTAACCGAAATGCGCGGCGATCTCCTCAAAATTCGCGACCCGCTTGGCGTCCGGGTTTTCGTGGATGCGATAGATGCTGGGTACGCCGAGCGATTCGATCCAGCTGGCGACACATTCGTTGGCCGCCAGCATGAACTCTTCAATCAAACGATTGGCCCAGGTGCGGTCGGAGCGAACGATGCCGCGCATCCGACCCTGGTCGTCAAATTCAATGACCGGCTCGGGAAGGTCGAAGTCGATCGAGCCGCGCTGCTCGCGACGGGCATTCATCAGCTGCGCTACTGCAAGCATGCGCTCAAACTCCGGCACCAGGGGCGCAAATTGCTCCCGCGCTGCCGGATCGCCCTCCAGAATGTTGTGGACCTGCGTATACGTCATGCGACGGGCGGAGCGAATCACGCCTTCACAAACTTCAGAAGCGAGAACGGTCCCATCGGGTCCGAGTTGCATGATGCAGGAAAGCACCAGCCGCTCTTCACCGGGACGCAGACTGCACACGTCCGTCGACAGCTCCATAGGCAGCATCGGGATGGCGCGATCGGGAAAGTACACGGAGTTGCCGCGCAGACGCGCTTCCAGATCGAGCGCTGTACCTGGGCGAACATAGTGGGACACGTCGGCGATGTGTACCTGTAGCTCGTAACCGCCATCTTGCAAAGGGCGAACCAGAACAGCGTCGTCGAAATCTTTGGCTGTCTCGCCGTCGATGGTAACGATGGGCAGATCGCGGAAATCGCGTCGGAAGCCGCTGATTTGTTCCGCGCTTTTTACTTCCTTCGCGGGTGGGACGGCGACAGCGCGAGACTCCTCCAGCGCGCGAGCTGGAAAGATATGAGGCAAATAGTGCTTGCGAATGAGAATTTCCACGTCGACGCCAAAAGCGTCCCGATCTCCAAGGATTTCAATCACCCGGCCGCGCGCCGGTCGTGTCGCCGTGGGCCAGTCCGTGATGGCAACATCGACCACGAGACCTTCGAGGTTGTCATAATTCTCGTGTTGTTCCGCCGCCTCCGCGCCTAAAACTCGATCGAGAGTTTCGACATGCTCCGGAATTTCCGCGCCAAACGGGACCAGGATTGCTTCGCTGATGCGGGCGTTCAGCGGAGTCACGAAGTTGCCTCCCATACGCTCCCCCCGCTGCGAGCGACCCGCATTTGCATAATGAAAAATGCCCACCACGGTCGGATTATGTCGCTCCAGAACCCGCAAAATGCGCCCGGAGCGGCGGCCATCTCCCTTCAGAGGCAATAGTTCCACCAGCACCAGGTCGCCCTGCATGGCGCTTTCCAGGCTGTCGGGAGGGATAAAAATATCTTCTTCGCCGATTTTTTCGCGGGTCTCCGGCCGCACAAAGCCATAGCCATCCCGATGCAGATCGAGACGTCCGCTGACCCAGTTGTTGCGCTTGCGCGCTGCGGAGGCCACGGCCCAGAATTCGCGGTCGAGCTTCACCAGTTGGCCGCTGGCCGTCAGGCGGTCGAGCTGTTCCAGCAGCAGTCGACGCTCGCGCCCACCGCCCAGTCCCAGCTCCCGCACCAGCTGTTTATAACCGGCACGCTGTCCTGGGGAGCGCTCGACTCGCTGAAAAAGTTCCTTGTCCATCATGCGTGTAGCCTCTGAATTTTCAGCGGGTTGGTCCCGGGCTGGAATCGGAAAGCATTGACCATGATGCTACCCCGCATCCGAAGGAATGCAAATTCTACTAGGATTCATTCCCTATTTTGCGTTACTACCAGTAAAATTGAGTAACTCGACAGGACTGTGCGGCTCGCCCGGGTAGCCATTCCCCCGCGAGAATTTCGATCAAAACAGAAGCGCCGCTCTGCAAATGATGATGCCTGGGACGATGATGGTGCGTTGGCAGACGGACAAATGCAGGCAATAGAAAGGATTTATGAACGCAATGTGGAAACCGAACCAGCCCGGCACCAGCCCCACGAACCCTTCCGACCCGATACGCCCACAAGCACCTGCCCCGCTCACTCCAGAGCCGGTACCGCAACGCCCTAATCCAACCCCTTCCGGCTCAAGCAGCGAGCAGGCGACCATTGGCAAATCCCTGACCATCAAAGGTGAAATCACCGGCAGCGAGATGTTGTACATCGACGGCCACGTGGAAGGCTCCGTCAATTTGCCCGGAAATCGCGTTATAGTAGGTCGCAATGGCCAGGTGGCTGCCAACATTTCCGCCCGCGAAGTCGTTGTCCTCGGCAAAGTCAACGGGAACATCAATGCCAGCGACCGGGTAGACATCCGGAATGAAGGCTCCCTGACCGGCGACGTGGTTGCGCAACGGATCAGCATTGAAGATGGCGCCTATTTCAAGGGCGGCATTGACATCCGCAAGCCGGCCACTGCGGGCTCCAAGGAAAATGATGCCGCGAAACCGGCGGTACCTGCTCCAGCGCACGTGTAACCTGCGTCACGATTTCAGCCGCTGTTGACAGGATGGCGCAACGGATTCGCTGGCCAAGCGAACCCGTTGCGTTCAGATGCAGGGTCATGCTCATCCAACTCGCTTTTGCGATCCGATGATCGGATAATACTAGTATGACTGCGAAGGAGCCGAAAAACTGCTCTCAAACAACAACGATGGAAGGAGGAGCTTGTGGCCACACTGGACTCGCTTCAGATCAATAGGACACACAGCGCGAAAAAACGCGCGCCTCGAAATCGTACCTTGACGACGAATACATCCGACGCTGTGAGTCTACGTACCCGCCTGCTCAGACCACAAGAAATCCACGGAGAAAATTGGGTCGGGCGTACCATCTGTGGAAACTGCTTCGAGGCATTCGAACGACTTCCGGCGCAGACCGTAGATATGTTAATACTGGATCCGCCTTATAATCTATATAAAAAGTTTGGGGGCCAAGAGTTTCTCCGCGTTCCAGTGGAGCAGTACACTGATTGGCTTCGCATCCTATTTGGGGCAACTAAGCCGCTGCTCAAACCGACGGCGACCGTATATATTTGCGGCGACTGGCTCTCATCGGCATCAATCTTTACGGCCGCCTCAGAGTTTTTCGAAATTCGAAACCGGATCACATGGGAACGAGAGAAGGGTCGCGGTGCACTGTCAAACTGGAAGAATTCAAGTGAGGACGTCTGGTTTTGCACGGTATCGAACACATATACCTTCAACGTGGACGCAGTGAAAGTGCGTCGACGCGTAATCGCGCCTTACAGGCAGACTAACGGCCAACCCAAAGATTGGGTACAAACCGATAAGGGCAACTTCCGCGATACTCACCCTTCAAATCTATGGACGGATATCACCGTGCCGTTCTGGTCGATGCCGGAGAATACGGATCACCCCACCCAGAAGAGCGAAAAATTCATAGCGAAGCTTATTCTGGCTAGCTCCGACCCAGGGAAGGAATATGGTTCTCGACCCTTTCCTCGGCAGCGGGACATCGTCTGTCGTAGCTAAGAAACTTGGACGTCAATTCTGCGGCATTGAACTTGACGAAACCTACGCACTTCTCAGCGAAAAGCGCCTTACACTCGCCGACGCTGATCGCTCAATTCAGGGGTACCTAGATCGTGTGTTCTGGGAGCGCAACACACTGAACTCAATGAACAGCAGTACCGGCGAAGAAGCCTTATTACCTTTCGACAAGTTGCCGCAGTAATGCTTGACCACCCTCTATGTCGACTGTAGAACGGTAATCTCTCGCAAAGATGCGATTCAAATCCCCCATGAGTTGCGTAACTCCTCGCGATGCTCGACCCGCCCAATGGGTCTGAACTCTCGTTGATCGAAGAATAATGGGGTCGAAGATTGAAGTAAGCCGCGTGTGAACTGAATGGTGAGCGGCATCGAGTCCGACAAAAAAGAAGCAAAAAACATTGCCCCTTTGTGCGAGCACACGAAGCAGCTTGTCGATGTTGTAAGCTTTCGGGGCCGAAGCATGGTTGAGCAGTTTTGTCTTGATATCGATGACCAAATGTCCATTGGAGGGCAGATCAAAAACTAGGTCGTCAAGGCGGTGAGCGTTCACCTCGCCGGTGATGATTTGTTCGAGATGGGTATTTACCTGACTCAGGTAGCCCCTACATCTTGTGGTTTCAGAAATTCGGTTTTGCCGCACATTTGACCAGGGATTTGTAGGGAGCCGGCTCGACAGCGACGGCCTGTTCCAG
>JAKAAZ010000295.1 GCA_021802085.1 Acidobacteriota bacterium | reverse complement strand
TGCACTCGATTGCACGGGCCGTACCTGGCCCGGGGGTGAACCATGGCAACAGTTGATCGAGCGGATTCATCAGGAATTGCACCTTCCAGTGATGGCCGACATTGCGACGCTGGAAGAGGCGCACGCAGCCGCTGCCGCAGGGGCTGAAATGATTGGCACCACACTGCACGGCTACACAGAACAGACGCAGGGCTCCGATGGCTTCAACTGGTCGCTGCTGACAGATCTGATCCGTGACATAGGCCTCCCAGTCGTTGCCGAGGGTCACATCTCCACACCCACAGAGGCGAGACGAGCGATCCGGGCGGGTGCCTGGTGTGTTGTCGTTGGATCCGCCATTACGCGGCCCGGCACGATTACCGCCAACTTCGTTCACGCAATCCAGCGCCCGTTGAATTCCAGCGCTGCCATAGGCGTCGATATCGGCGGAACATGGATCAAGGCAGGATTGGTCGATCGAGAGGGCTGCATTCGCTTTCCGGCGCGAGTTCCTACAGGAGCCAGTGGGGGTCGTGAATCCATTGCCTCCGCAACCGCCGAGGCAATCGAGCAGGTCCTTGTAACTACGCGCCAGGAAGGCATGGAACCGATAGGCATTGGGATCGCCAGCGCTGGCGTCATCGACGTCCACGATGGAACCGTTTTTGCGGCAACGGAAAACCTTCCCGGCTGGTCCGGGTTCGACTTGCGTGGATTTGCCGAGAAGCGGTTTCACCTGCCGATAATGTGCGTGGAAAACGATGCCCACGCCGCGGTACTGGCAGAAATGCATTTTGGATCGGCGCGAGGATTGAACAGCTTCGTGGCCATCACCATCGGCACAGGCGTCGGCGGAGGCGTTGTGGTCGACCGCAAATTGATACGGGGCCAGCATGGTTTCGCCGGCTCCTTTGGACATTCGACGATTCGGCTGAACGGACGCTCTTGTACCTGTGGACGCGCCGGATGCCTGGAAGCCTATGTCTCCGCCTCGGCGCTAGCGCGGGAATTCCGGGCCGGGAGCGGTGCAGGCGGGGACGGCGCGGGCCAGAGGGATGCGGAAATGGCCCTAAAAGTCAGTCGTCTTGCGGATGCGAAAGACCCTATCGCGCGCGCAGCGTATTCCGCCCTTGCGGTATATCTGGCCGAAGGCATCGCGAGTCTGTTCAACGTTCTGGATCCGGAGGCGGTCATCGTTTCCGGTGGACTTGCCGAGGGGAAGCCCTGGTTCATTGCGGAGGTTGAGCAGCGGGTGGCGCAGTTGCTGCACTTTGGAGCGCTTCGCAAGCCGCGCGTGCAGCTTGCCGCAGCGGTGAATGAGGCAGGTATGCTGGGTGCCGCTGTGGCTGTGTTCAATGCCCAGTAAGGGATGTGCCACTGCGCGCGTTCTGCAAATTCAGAGGAGAACCGTAAAATTGCGCTGACATCGTGCGCCGCTGTTGCTAGAGTGACTGGATGCAATCCAGTCGAGGGGTAGCAACGAGCGCCTGCTGCGGAGGAGGCATTGCCGGCTTTGCGCGCCAGGATGATGTCCTCTCGGCGTCTTGCGATCGAGATACAGCGAGATCCTATACTGGAGATTCCGGCATCTGTTATTTTCGACAGCGCCTCGAATGTCGAGGACGATCTTGTCGGTAACCGGGGAGGGAGGAACCAGTTCAAGCCGGGTCACTGGTTTCTGTCCAAATGCCAATGCTGATAGGGACCAACATACCAGCAAAGCCTGCAGCCATCGTGCGCCCGTCATCGTCGACTACTCTTTTCCAGGGCGAATTTTCCTGGCCCGCTCATTCCTCGATCCGGCTGCAGTCCAGAACTTCGCCGCCCTCAACCACATTGCTTTCCAGCCGCGATTTATCCTTTTGTATAGTCTACCTGTCATATGATATAAGCTTGACAATATAGCGTGGATCTAGCCTTAATACAGTTCACTTAGTAAAATCTGCGGCATTCTGTATGGGACAAGGACAGGAGGCTACAGGTGGCGCGAACGGTTGCGGAACTTCCCCCGGGTGCCCGGATCACGGACTACATCAGTCTTGGCGTAATCGCCAAGACGTTCCCTCTTTCCACCATCGGGCCGGTACTTTCCAGGACGGGAACGGCCAGCATTCGTCATCGTGACCTGCCGGCCCAGGTGGTGGTCTATTACGTCCTTGCTCTGGCGCTTTACATGCAGTCGTCCTATCGCGAGGTGTTGCGTTGTCTGCTGGAAGCGGTGCAGTGGCTGCGCGATCCATCGGCCGGTGTGCGCGTGGCAGGCAAGTCGGGTATCTCGCAGGCGCGGACGCGGCTGGGTTGGGAGCCGCTGCGGCAATTGCATGACGAGTTGGTCAAGCCGGTCGCGGTTCCCAGCACGCGGGGCGCATGGTATCGGAACTGGCAGATGGTAAGCCTGGATGGCAGCACCCTTGATGTGGCCGACGAAAAGGCCAACGAAGATGCGTTCTCTCGCCCAGGGGCCAGCCGCGGTGCCAGCGCCTATCCGCAAATCCGTTTCGTATCCCTGGTGGAGAACGGCACCCACGTGCTGTTTGGCAGCCAGATGGACGGTTACCGGACAGGCGAGATCGCGCTGGCCAAAGCGGTGCTTCCGCGTCTGAGAAGCGGCATGCTTTGTCTGGCTGACCGAAATTTCTTTGGCTTCGAGTTATGGCGACTGGCGCGGGGAACAGGCGCGGACCTGCTGTGGCGAATGAAGAAGAACATGCGCCTGGCCGCGGAGAAACGCCTGCCCGATGGCTCCTACCTGAGCCAGATATATCCTTCCGAGCGGGACTGGCGGCACAAAACCAACGGGCAAGTCCTGCGGGTGATCGATTACCGCCTGGAGGGCATCGAGGGCTCCGAGCCGATCTATCGGCTGGCGACCACCATCCTCGATGCGGACAAGGCCCCGGCCGGCGAACTGGCGGCTCTCTATCACCAGCGCTGGGAGATAGAAACCGCATTCGACGAACTCAAAACCCACTTGCGTGGCGCCCAGATCGTGCTGCGCAGCAAAACCCCCGATCTGGTGCGGCAGGAGTTCTACGGCCTGATGATGGCCCACTTCGCCATCCGCAGTCTGATGCACCAGGCCGCGCTCCAGGCCGACGAAGACCCCGACCGGCTCTCGTTCCTGCACGCCGTGCGCGTGGTGCGCCGCAAGCTGGCCGTCTACGGCGCGATTCCCCCACGGCAGAGGATGGCCTTACATAAAACCGTGCTCGACGAGATTCTTGAGCAGCGCGTCGTGTCCAGCCGCAACCGCCGCAATCTCCGCGGCGTCAAGCGAAAGATGAGCAACTTCCCGCTTCGGCCCCAACACAGCAAGCCCCTGCATCGCATCGATGTCCAAATTGCCATCAGGATGCTTAAGTGAACTGTATTAGCTTTAAC
>JAKAAZ010000294.1 GCA_021802085.1 Acidobacteriota bacterium | reverse complement strand
AAGCTGATCCGCGAGTCGGAAAACCCCGAGTGCAGCCTGAAAAAAACGCTTGGGCCGTGGTCGCTCACCGCACTGGGCATAGGCGCGGTCATCGGCTCCGGCATCTTCACGGTCATCGGCACGGCCATTGCCGGGCAGCGCTTCAATACCTCCTCTATCCTCAACACGCCCGTGCTGGATTATCTGGTGCGACACACTGCTATGGTGGGTCGTCCCGGCGCCGGTCCCGCGCTGGCGGTTTCGCTGGTGCTGGTGGCCATCGTCTGCGGATTTACCGGCCTCTGCTATGCCGAGCTGGCGTCCATGATCCCCATCGCCGGCAGCGCCTACACCTACACCTACGTCATCATGGGGGAGTTGGTTGCCTGGATCATCGGCTGGGACCTGATTCTGGAATATGCCTTCTCCAATATGGCCGTCAGCGTCGGGTTCGCCGCACACGTCGTGGCCCTGATGGATTGGCTAGGCATCCACCCGGCGCTGCGCTGGATCTCTCCGGCCTTCCTGCCCAGCGGGCTGCAGGACCTGAGCGGCCACGCGCTGTACGGACCCGGCTGGCATTTCGGCTTCAATGTCCCGGCCTTCCTCATCGTGATGTTGTTGACCATGGTCCTGGTGCGCGGCATCCGCGAATCGGCGGAAACCAATAACGTCATGGTGCTGCTCAAAATAGGCGCCGTCCTGTTGTTCGTCGTGGTCGGCTCCCACTTCATTCATCCCTCCAACTGGCATCCGTTTTATCCCAATGGGTGGTCCGGGGTGCTGACCGGCGGTTCCATCATTTTTTTTACCTACATCGGCTTCGACTCCGTTTCCACCGCGGCCGAGGAATGCAAGAATCCGCAGCGCGATGTCCCTATCGGCATCATCGCCACGCTCGTCGTCGCCACCATTCTCTACGTCAGCGTCTCTCTGGTGCTGACGGGCCTGATCCGTTGGCCGCTGCTGATGGAGGATGCGGCGCCGGTGGTGAACACGCTGCACCGACTCTACCTGGAAAACCACAGCCAGATGCTGCATTGGACCCAGTTGGTGGTCTTGTGCGGCGCGCTGATGGGGATGATCTCCTCCATCCTGGTCTTCCAGATTGGCCAGGCGCGGGTCTGGTTCGCCATGTCGCGCGACGGCCTGCTGCCCGCGCTGTTCAGCCGCGTTCATCCACGCTTCCGCACCCCCGCGGCCGCCACCTGGATTGCCGGTCTCTTTGTCGGTCTGCCCGCCGGACTGCTGGACATTGGCACCTTCGCCGACCTCTCCAACATCGGCACCCTCTTTGCCTTTGTGCTGGTCTCCGCGGGCGTGATCATTCTGCGCTACAAAGATCCGT
This sequence comes from Acidobacteriota bacterium, assembly GCA_021802085.1. Lineage (GTDB taxonomy): Bacteria > Acidobacteriota > Terriglobia > Terriglobales > Acidobacteriaceae > JAKAAZ01. The sequence continues at coordinate 2,047 of JAKAAZ010000294.1, read as the reverse complement.
ACCGTCACCGCTCCTTTCGCTGTCCCGGCGGCTCCGTCATCCCGCTGCTCAGCGTGTTGTTCTGTCTGCTTCTCATGTTGGGTCTGCCTATGCTTACCTGGGTCAGCTTCTTTGTCTGGCTGGCTATCGGACTGCTAATCTACTTCTTTTACAGCCGCCATCGCAGCGAGTTTACGTCCACGCAACGGCGTATCCCCTGATGTCTCCCAAAGCCAAATCCGCGCGCCCGTTCGACACAAGATCATGGATTCGCGGTCTGCCCAAGGCGGAACTGCATCTGCACCTGGAAGGCGCCATTGCCCCGGAAACTCTGGTGCAACTGAGCCGGCGCCACGATGCGGAGCCGCTCACGCTCGACGCTGCCCGCGCCATGTACCAATACGAAGACTTCACCGGCTTCCTGATGGCCTTCAAGGCCATCACAGAGAGGCTGCGCACGCCGGAAGACTACGAGCTGATTACGTACCGCATGATGGAAACGCTGGCCGCGCAGGGAGTTGTCCACGCGGAAGTCTACGTCTCGGTCGGCGTCGTCTACTACTGGCGGCACATAGAATTCGAGCCATTGTTTGCGGGCATGGAGCGCGGACGCCTGCGCGGTGAGCGGGAATTTGGCGTTTCTCTCTATTGGATCTTCGACGCCGTGCGCCATTTTGGGCCCAAGGAAGCGGCACGCGTCTTTCATAAAGCGGCGGAACTCAGGCAGCAGTCCCCTTCCATCATCGGCATCGGAATCGGCGGCGATGAGCGCCGCAGCAGCGCCGACCCCTTCCGCGAACTCTATGCGGAAGCCCGCGAACATGGTCTCCATCTGACCGCGCACGCTGGGGAAACGGTAGGGCCGGAGGGCATCTGGTCGGCCGTGAACATCGGCGCGGAACGAATCGGCCATGCGCTGACGGCCGCACAGGATCCAGATTTGGTTGAGGCACTGGCCATCAAGCAGATTCCCGTCGAAATTTGCATCACCAGCAATCTGCGTACCGGCTGTTGTGCCCGCGTGGAAGACCACCCTGTCCGCGATTATTTTGAAAATGGACTGATGGTGACACTCAACTCCGACGACCCGGCGCTGTTTGGCAGCGACCTTTGCGAGGAGTATTGGCGGACGCACACGGAGTTTCATCTAACGCTGGAGCATTTGCGCGAACTGGCCGGGAATTCCATTGAAGCCAGCTTTCTGCCGCCTGGGCGCAAGTTGGAACTGTTGCAGCGCGTCGAGCAATATCCCGGGCCGATGGAACCATAGACGTACTGAGCATGAAACCCTTTGCCAGATCGGTATATCCGTACCGAAAGCAGTGTAAAGTTTTTCAATTCTTTACCGATAAGCGTTGCATGGGAACCGATTTGCGGTAAGATTTTTTCATGACACGTCTGAGCGTATGTTGGGTCAGGCAGGAGCAGCCTCAAAGGAAGGTTGGGCCGGAAGAAATGACGAAGATGAATACATGCTTGGCGAAGAAACCTTGGGTACGCATCCTGGGCTGGGCCTCCGTTGCAACCGGAGCGGTGGCAGTTGGCTTCTACGTTGGACGGAACCTTCGCGCCCGCTATTTAATGAACCATCGCACCCCTTTGGACTTCTATTCCCACGCCGGAGACAACGGCACCAACATGGAATATGGCGTTGGGATCTAGACGACTGTCGCTGAAGTTCATGCAACAATTCGATTCATGGAAGTGATTCGAACAGCAGCACTCAGGGGCTAAACAGGCTGCGGAAAAACTCAATTTCTCGGAAGGGATAAAAAATGGATCGCGCCAGGATGCCCCAGGAACGATCCGCGAGGCTTGAGTGATTGTTTTCCATCCCGCAAATTTCTCCCTTTCGCCATACATTCGGAGTTTTTCCGCAGCCTGTAAAGCCCATCTGTTTTGCTCCATTTACGGCCCCCTTCGGCTCCGCTCAGGGCAGGCTAGCGTAGTATCCAACAAATCGATGGACATTTAAACGAAGACAACTGCATGCTGAGTCATGCCCCGCTCTACCCAGTCGCTTGCCGTTTCAAAATGTCAGCAGGAGCAGATCGAGCGCTGGTTGGCA
>JAKAAZ010000058.1 GCA_021802085.1 Acidobacteriota bacterium | reverse complement strand
CAAACGTGTCCGCGCCCACCAGCACCGCGTTGACCGCCACCACCAGCAACTCCACCAGGTCGTGTTCCACCTTGGCCGCCTGTCGAGGATCGCTGATCGAAACAAATACATCCGCCAACCGCAACCTGCCTTCCGTCTCCATAACACCTCCTGGAGACAAAAGAACACTTCACCACCACGCTGGGGAGTATCTAACCGGCTACATGACGTTCATGCGATTGCCCTGCAGTGACTGACTGAAGCCGTAAGCGCCTGCTTGAGGCTTTGTTACAATTGATCTGATTCTGCAGGTTCAACCGATGACCATTTGTCGGCGCATCCGCTGGACAAGCTTTTCGGGATGTGCCCATACTCACATTTTCCGAACTGGACACAACCGCTGAAGAAGTTGTCGAACGCATGCCAGAGTTTGTCCACTTGATCCACACGGCCGAAGGAAATGCAATTCCCGTGGATCGCCGTCTTCGTCTCGATGACCGGCTACACCACAAAATTCTGAGGAGCGATATGACCCAAATTACCTCGATTCATGCCCGCGAAGTTTTGGATTCGCGCGGCAATCCGACCGTAGAAGCGGACGTTGTTTTACAAAGTGGAGCGATGGGCCGGGCAATTGTGCCGAGCGGCGCTTCCACCGGCGAACACGAGGCTGTCGAACTGCGCGATGGGGACCAGGAACACTACCAGGGCAAAGGCGTTCTGCAGGCCGTTGAAAATGTCGAGAGCGTGATTGCTCCGGAGTTGGCGGGGATGGACGCCAGCAACCAGCGCTTGATCGATCAGACCATGATCTCGCTGGATGGAACGCCCAATAAAAGCCGCCTAGGCGCGAATGCAATTCTGGCCGTGTCGATGGCTTCCGCCCGCGCGGTTGCGAATGGACTGCATATGCCGCTCTACCGGTATCTGGGTGGGGTAAACGCCTGCACGCTGCCAACGCCAATGATGAACATCCTGAATGGCGGCGCACATGCGGACAACAACGTCGATTTTCAGGAATTCATGATTATGCCGGCAGGCGCGGAGAGCTTTTCCGATGCGCTCCGCTGGGGTGTCGAGGTCTTCCACACATTGAAGCGCGTCCTGAAAAAGAAAGGCTACAACACCGCTGTGGGAGACGAAGGGGGATTTGCTCCCTCTCTCAAGTCCAACACCGAAGCTGTGGAAGTGATTCTTGAAGCCATTACGCAGGCAGGCTACAAACCGGGAGAGGACGTTTTTCTAGCTCTCGATCCGGCAGCCAGCGAGTTCTTCGACGCAGACAAAGACAAATATGTCTTCAAAAAGTCCGACAAGAGCGAATACACCAGCGAACAGATGACGCGCTTCTGGGAAAGCTGGATTCGTCAATACCCGATTGTTTCGTTGGAAGACGGTCTGGCGGAGAACGATTGGGAAGGCTGGGCACATCTGACCAAGGAACTGGGCGATCGCGTTCAACTTGTCGGGGACGACATCTTCGTGACCAACACCGAAATCTTGCAACGCGGCATCGAAGAAGGCGTCGCCAACTCCATTTTGGTCAAGGTGAACCAGATTGGCACGGTAAGCGAAACGCTGGACGCCATCGATTTGGCGCGCCGTTACGGTTACACCTCGATCATTTCTCACCGCAGTGGCGAGACAGAGGATACCTTCATCGCCGACCTGGCTGTGGGAACAGGCGCGGGCCAGATCAAGACCGGCTCGGCTTCGCGCACCGATCGGATCGCGAAATACAATCAACTGCTGCGCATTGAAGAAGAACTGGGCCAGGCAGCGCAATTTCTCGGCCTCGAGTCGGTTAACTTCGGCGAATAACTTTTTGGAAACTGGAAAGTAGATGGTGGAATGAACGCCGAGATCTGCATAGCGGATCTCGGCGTTTTTACTCTGACGACTGCGGCGACGGATTTGCCAGATAGCGAGCCAGCACAGCAGAGCACATTTGTTCCTTACTTGTATTGAGCGTCCAGTATGGCGGCGGTGCAGGTGCATCCTGTCGAGGACTGTCAAGATCGATCACTGCAATTTTCCCGTCATCATAAGTCGAGTGGTATTGTATTCGGAACTGGTCAAATTGGTGATGCACCAATATAGTTATCCGCCACAGTGCCGTAAGCTCCTCAGAGTTGCGCAAAGGAGATTCCAGCGCCTTACAGGCTTCAACATCTTCCCAACGCGCATACCTATAGTCGTAAATCACATACCGGACGGAATGACGGAGAAGATATAGCGCGACCAACGAGCCACTGCCTTCGAACGGCCACGCTTGTGACGGACTGGCGGCTCCCGGCCAATCCGCTATCAAAATAGTGTGGTCGGCAAAGTGGAACAGGAATGGATAAGCTATGTTTTCCAACGCCACTGCGTGGAGCGGGATTGCATGCTCTGCCTGTGCGTATTCTGCCTTGATTTGAGGGTTCGCAAGATGCGATCCAGTTACACTGGCGCGCAGAGAAGGCCTATAATCGTTCCACTCCATCTCTACTTGTCGAAAAGGCTGAGGATTGGTTCCTGCCGCATCGTAATAGAAGATCATGGCGAGGAGCGCGAACACCCCGAGACAAAATAAAAGACTGTCGCGATGACCGGGGCTTGACAGACCTTTGATCGCTCCCGCGCCGGCGAGATAGAAAATGATGACAGCACAGAAAAATTGAGGGAAATTGTATCGCCAAATAAAGTCCCCTCCGCTTTTGTAATTGAATGCTGTAATGGCTATTGCGGCGGCTATTAAGATTCCGACACTGAATTGCGCTTGTCTTCCCTTATTCCCGAGGAAGAACTGCAAGCCCGCCATCGCAAGTAGCACGGCACCTTGAAGAAATATCTTGAAGAAGGTACGATACGAGCGAAATGCGTGGCTGACTCGCATGATTCCATAGCTGGAGTAGTCAACGCCGTGCCCAAGAATCGGGAAAAGATAGGTCCCGCTTGACTGCTTCATGGCGATCATCCATGCCAGTAACACAACAAGACAACCGAGTATGGCGATGACGAATATCCGCAGTGCAGTCTTTATTGGTTTTATTCCCGGCACAATGCAGAATGAAATCGCTAGAAATACCACCACGATTGGCAGATAAGTTGACTTCATCGCAATCGCAGCGCCACCAATTGCTCCTGCAAACGACGCATACTTCCATCGGTCGAAGGCACTCGTTCTCTCCGTCTCCCATAACATCCAGACCGCTCCCAGCAACAGCGAAATGGGAAGGATGATAAAGGTTAGATTGATCGTTTCAATTGGAACAAGTGAAGCGAGAAATTCCAGCACGATAATCTGGGGCAGCGACAGGCCGAACGCAACCCCAATATCAAAAAGGATGCCTCCGAGCAGAATCAAGCCAAGCGTTCGGTCGGCCATCGCAATGTGCGTAAGCGACGTCGCCGCAATAACAAAGGCTTGTAAGAGATAGGAGCCCCCGAGACTTGAAATTACGCGGCGATCGCTGAAGGGATCACTTGCGAAGGAGTGGACCGCCAACATCTTGTGCGGAAACACCAAGTAAGCTGCGTTATCGTCGAGATTGTTGAACATTCCGAGACGAACCGTTGCGGCGATTCGAAGCGATAGGAGGATGAGACTGAGCATCAGAAGAATTCTCGACGACAGGGAAGTTTCTTGCCACGCCCTGCTCCATCGGTATTCTTCAGGATGCTGCCTGCGCAATTCCATGTAGAGCAGCAATCCAATTGCAGTCAGCCCGAACAGGACACTGGGATAGATTGCATGCAGCAGATTGAGCCATCCGCCCAGAAAAACGATGGCCGCGATTCCCAGTGAGCAAGCGACCGAAGCGGGCAAACGCTGCACCCGGAAAAGTTTTCCCGTCAATCTTCCCCAACCGACAAAGCTGACAAGCAGAAGCCATGCCCAGATAAGCGCCCCCGCAAACGCGGCGAGTGACCGAGCGGTGATCGGTTGCGGCAGGCCGGTCACGGAAGGATAGGAGGGCAGGTTAATATTCGTCAGCGTCTGCGCCAGCGAAGTTGGAAGTTGCATGTGCAGGGATCCTCAATTTGCGGCCGCGGTTCACCTTTAGCATACCTAGAAAGCGAAAGATATCAGATGGGTTGAACGGAATCATCGGTCTACGCGGTGACGCCCAGGACGATCCGCACCGTATGGGACCTGCATGGCCAGAGTCATCTGCCGCCAGATAAAAGGCGAAACCGACCGGCTGCTCTGGTAGAGGATAACCGACGTGGAAGGCTGGCCCGGCAGGAAATCGAAGGCGGTGTGCAGAAGTAGTAGCAACCCCAGCACGAACAGTGAGCACGTAGAAAGCTATGTGCTGTCTTCTGAACGCATGGGCTTCGAATACTTCCGGCGACGGGATCTTACGCATCATCGCTGTTGCGAAACGGAGAGTCGGCTAGGCGGTTCGCCTCCGCGTTCCCAAGATGCTCGCAAAGCCCAAGGCAAAATCGTCGAAATGGTGGCCGGCCGGATCGGAACGGAAATCATCCGGCACCACGTAGGACTTCGACACTCCCCTTATTGTGCGTTAATGCACTGGATAGCAGCGGCGAAGAACATCTCTACGGTTGGCTGGCTTGGCCTGCCTTTACTTTCTCGTTGAATTCCTCAGACTTGCCCTTTGGTACGCTGAGCGATTTCCACTGAGCGTGCTGGAAATGCTTGGCCAACAACACAATCTGGCCACAATGATAGGAATAATGCGCGATCTGCCGGTTGATGGCCTGCATCACGGAATGCGCCTCTCCGCGGATCGTGACGGTCCGGTCCAAATCCGCGTCGGTTAAGGATTTCAGCGCCCCGAACACGCACGCCCAGCCTTCTTCCCACAGCAGTACAAGGGTTTGTCGTGTTGCGGGAGGCTGTTCAAATTCCCTGTTGCGATTGCGCCATGGCTTTTCTCCGTCTTCGGAAAGAAAGTCAGTCCAACGCGATTTCATGTTGCCAGCCATGTGGTTCATCACAATCGCGATGGAGTTTGCGTCCTCATCCAACAACGCGTAGATCTGTTCGTCGGTGACTTGGTTGAGCGCGTTCTCTGCCAGTTTCTTGTAGTAGTAAAACAGGCGAAGCGAATCTTCAATATACGAAGTTGTGTATTGCAAGGCCATGCAACGATTTTCTCAGACCTGTTCCATCCCAGGCGATGTTTCCACAGGCGCCCAGGCGCGGTGATACACTCCCGCCATGCCGCGCGGATTTTTTATCACGTTCGAAGGGTTGGATGGCTCGGGGAAATCCACCCAGATGAGGCTGCTGGCCCGCACCTTACAAGCCAGCGGACGAGAGGTAACGACGACACGACAGCCGGGCGGAACGGAACTGGGCGATCAGATTCGCGCCGTTCTGCTTAACTCCTCAACGCAGAATGTAGCGCCGCTGGCGGAGATGGCCTTGATGTTTGCCGATCGCGCGCAGTCCATCCAGGCGATCATCGAGCCAGCGCTGGCGGAGGGAAAGATTGTTCTCTGCGACCGCTTTACCGACTCCACGGAGGCGTACCAGGGGGGTGGGCGCGGGCTGGGGAGCGAGCGGGTGCTCGCCTTGCACCGCACGGTCTGCGACGATCTTTGGCCCGATCTAACAATTTTGTTGTTGCCGAGTCTGGATGCGTCGCTGGCCCGCGCACGCAGGCGCAATGGACGGCAGTTGGCACAGGGAACGGATGAAAATCGCTTCGAGGGCGAAGGGCGCGCTTTCTATGAGCGAGTTTTTTTGAAATATCAGGAAATTGGGGCCCGGGAAAATTTGCGTGTGGTCACCATCGCGGAAGATGCGTCGGTCGAGACGATTGAAAAGCGTATCGTGGAAATTGTCGAGGAGCGATTGACGCGTAAAACCTCATCGTAATGGATCGAATTTCGACGCTACCAGTCCCCTGCTTCCTTCCATGGCCACGCAAGCCCCAATTACGAGCCCCGTCGAATCCGCGGGACAGCCGCAAGTTCGACCGGAAGGCGAGTTTCGATTCCCGCCCGGCCTCAAGCGCAATCTACCGCTTTATTTGTTTCGACGATTTTTTCGGCCTGGAAATCCCATCCTTCTGTTTGAACACCTGGTGAAAAGCTTCGGCTCCGTCTCGCATTACAAGTTGGGCGGCAGCAACATCGTATTCATCAACGATCCGGAACTGATCCGCGAGATTCTCGTCACGCAAGCTTCCTCCTTTATCAAAGAACGCACGCAGAACCGGATGAAGATTCTGCTGGGCGAAGGGCTGATCACAAGCGAGGGCGAGTTTCACATGCGGCAGCGGCGCATCGCTGCGCCCGCATTTCATCGCCAGCGCATCCAGAAGTATGCGGAGATGATGGCGGAACGCGCCGCGGCCATGCGCGCAACCTGGAAGCCAGGGCAGACATTCGACATGTCCGCGGTCATGATGGAACTGACGTTGGAGATTGTCGCGCGCACGCTGTTCGCGACCGACGTGACTGCCGCGATCCGAGAGATCAATGATGAGGTCAACGTGATCATGCGCCTCTACAATTACCTGATCGCGCTGCCCAAAGCGGAGAACTATCTCCGCTGGCCCATCCCGGGGCTCATACGTTTTCGCAAGGCGCGGGCGCGGTTGGATGCCCAGGTGTATCGCATGATCGCGGAGCGGCGCGCGGCGAATGAAGACCGCGGCGATTTGTTCTCGATGCTGCTGGCGGGCCGAGATGAAGGAGAAGGCACAGGACCGGCCACGCGCGGCGCGCCGGCGACTGGGATGAGCGATCGGCAACTGCGCGATGAAGTCATCACCATCTTTCTGGCCGGATATGAGACGGTAGCGAACGCGCTGACCTGGACATGGTATCTGCTGTCAGAAAATCCGGCCGCCGCGGAGCGGATGCAGCGTGAAGTTGACGATGTGCTTCAGGGTAAACTGCCCACGCTGGAAGATTTGCCCCGCCTGCGCACCACGGAGATGGTGTTTGCGGAATCGATGCGGCTCTATCCCCCGGCCTGGGCCATGGGGCGGCAATCGACGCAGATTGTCGAACTGGGTCCGTACCGGCTGCCTGCGGGTACCTATTTTTTCTTCAGCCAATACATTTTGCAGCGCAGCGAAAAGTTCTATCCCGAGCCATTGCGGTTCGATCCGGAGCGCTTCACGCCGGAGCAGAAAGCAGCGCGACCGCGATTCGCCTACTTTCCCTTTGGCGGCGGCTCCCGCCAATGCATCGGCGAGGCTTTTGCGTGGATGGAAGGCGTGCTAATCCTGGCAACGCTGGCGCAGCGATGGCGCTTTCGCATGGTGCCGGGACAAGCGGTCGACGTGCAGCCAAAAATTACCCTGCGCCCAAAATATCCGATGGTCATGGTGGCCGAGGAACGCACCGCCGAGTCTGCTAGGCTCGAAATGTGAACTTCCGCAGCTTTCTCGGAAATGAAGCGACGGCTCGGCAACTGCAGGAATCTGCCGCATCGGGTCGGCTGTCTCATGCCATTCTGCTTTCCGGGCCACGTGGGGCGGGCAAATATTCGCTGGCGATAGCGCTGGCGCAGACGCTGAACTGCCTCGACCCAGAAACCTACAATGGATTGCCGGACGCCTGCGATGTCTGCCATAACTGCACCCGGATTGCCGCCGCGCTAGATTTGGAGACGCGCGTCGCGGAAGCGACGGAGGCGCGGGAAGACCTGCGCGATGCCGACCGCAAAGATACGCGCATCCTGATCCAGACGCATCCGGATGTTCTGGTGGTACCGCCCGATCCGCCACAAATGCTGGTCAAGGTAGGCCAGGTTCGCTCCCTGATCCACAACGTGCAACGGGCGCCGTCGGAGGGCAAAGGGAAACTCTACATCTTCCCGACCGCCAAGTTTATGAGCGAGGCCGCCAACTCCCTGCTGAAAGTGCTGGAGGAGCCGCCGGAGTACGCGCACCTGCTGCTGCTGGCGGAAAATCCGTCGGACCTGTTACCGACAATCCGCTCCCGATGCAGCCAGATGCGCCTTCATGCTGTCCCCATGGACAGATTGGAGGAGATTCTCGCTCAGCATCACCCGGAATGGCCGCCTGCTCGCCGCACGCTGGTGGCGCGATTGGCGGAAGGCGCGATTGGACGCGCCATATCGTTCCATGCGGATACCTACCTTGCCAGCCGCAAGGATGCGCTGCTCATGTTGCACACGGCCACAGCCGAGCCGGACCACTCGGCGCTGTTCCATGTGACCGAAACATATCGCGCCGGGGCCGAGGGTCAGCAAAAGACCCAGGATTTGCTGCGCACGCTTTCGTTGTTGTTGGAGGACATGATGGTGCTGCAAGCTGGGCAGCCTGAGATGGTGCGCAACATCGACGTGCTGCCGGAACTTCGCCGCCTGGCGGAAAGTGTTTCGTTCGACTGGATTGAGCGCGCGGTGCGGCGGATGGTAGAGGTGGAATCCGGCATGCGGCGCAACCTGCTGCGCTCGCTTTCACTCGACGCACTTACAGCAGGCCTGCAACAGCGGTAGGGTATCAGTCCTGCCGGTCCGCGGGATAAAAGAAAACTTCAGTTGGAAAACATATGGTCTTCATCTAGCATCGTATTCATTCAGCAGAATCAAGTTGCTTCAATATCTGTCTTTCATCCTGTATGTCGGGTGCGAAAAGGCCTTGACTTTGCGATCTGTGCCAACGGAATTCCATGCCTCCGACTAAGTCCAAACCGACTGTACACGCCGCAGTGGTCGTTGCGGCCCCGGCCTCGACTCCGGTTCCCGTGAATGCGGCTCCGGAGAGCGATTTTTCTGGGCAACGGCGTCTCATCCGCCCAAGCCTCTCCTTGCGATCAACAGCAGAACGCCAGGCTGCGCTCTTCGGCCACGGTTCCCAGCTTACGGCTCGGTCTGTGCCAGATGGCGCGGCTGAAGACAGCTCCCATGCCGAGGTCTTCTACTTCCAGAAGCAGATTCAGGCACAAACCCGGATGGTTGTGGTGCTGGAGAATGGGGGGGAGCTGGAGGGGGTCATCGAGTGGTACGACCGCTACGCGATCAAATTGCGGAACGTAGGGCGTGGTGCGCGGCAGGATGGCACCCGCACCCGCGTGCTGATCTACAAAGACAGCATCCGTTACATCTACAAAGTGGAAGAAGATCTGCCCCATACGATGTCGTAGGTACATCGATCAAGACGGCAGTCTATTGACTGCGGGCAGCTTTCAAAAGCCGGTCGCGCATAGCCGAGCCCAAGCCAAACGGCGACGGCAACGGGCACACAATTACGTCCGCCCCCATCGCATCGAGAGCACGCAGTCCAGCGAATAACCTCTGCGCCAGTTCTCGATCGTTTTTCCAGTTCCCCCAGGCGTAGCGAACGCCGGAAAATGCCGCGGGCAGCGGCCATCCCGCAGGCAGCATGACGCCGACTTTCCGCGAGCCGCGGGATTGTTCCAACACCGCCCTCAGCCACCCAGTCTGCCTGTCGGCTTTCTCATTTATTTCGATTTCGACCGGAATGAGGCACGCCTTTGGAGCGTAATGGCGTATGTCTACTCCAGGCGAAGGTAAAGATTCCGGCAGCGCGACCGACGCCTGCTGTGCGACCGGCGGCTGATAGAGAACGATCGGACCGGCAATGGCCTCGATCTCCTCGGCTGCAATTGCGCCGGGACGATAGAGAATCGTCTCCTGCTCGCCGACTTCAATCACGGTGGATTCGACGCCGCACCAAGCCGGCCCAGCGTCGAGAACCACGTCAATCCGGCCATCGAGATCGTCGAGCACATGCTGGGCGGTGGTGGGACTGGTGTGACCGAAGCGATTCGCACTGGGCGCGGCGACAGGAACCTTGGCCGCGGCGATCAAGGCCAGCGCCACCGGGTGTGCGGGCATGCGCACGCCCACCAGTGGGCGGCCAGCGGTCACCGCGGATGGCACAGCAGACTGTTTCGGCAATAACAATGTCAGCGGGCCAGGCCAGAATTTGTCGATCAGAGTATCAATGCGTTGCTGTGTTGGGCCTGGAATACGGACGGCCACCTCGGCAAGCATGCCCCGATCGGCAACATGCACGATCACGGGGTCCCAGGCAGGTCTTTCTTTTGCGAGGAAAATGTCTTCGACGGCGGCAGGATTCAGCGCATCCGCGCCCAGGCCGTAGACAGTTTCCGTGGGAAAGGCAACTGTGCCGCCCGAGCGAAGAACTTCGGCAGCCTGAGCGAGGTCGCGTTGCGCAGCCGGTGATGCGATGGTGTCGGGGGAAACGGTCAGGCGAATTGTGTTTTTTTCTGTCATTTTGTTCCTGAGCATCGCCATTCGCGCAACGCATCCGTTCTTCATCCTAATCTGTTCGTGTACATTCGATTCACCTGGTTTCCTTGTTTCCCGCTGTCCGGTGCATCTGCGAAACTGGTTGCATGGCCCTGGGAACGGTATCCGGCAAGATGGAAACGGAAATCAAAGTACGACTCGCGAACCGTGCTGCTTTTACCGGCCAATTGCCAGCCATGGGGTTTCATTTGCTGACCGCGGAAACCAAGGAGCGCAATGTATTGTTCGATACGCCGGAGAACCGGTTGCGGCAGCGAGGGGAACTGCTGCGCATCCGGCAGTATGGGGACCGATGGATCCTGACGCACAAGGCCCCCGCGGAAAACTCCGCCGCCAGCGCGCATAAGGTACGCGCAGAAACGGAAACGGAGATCGAGGACGGACGTCCCCTAGCTGCTATTTTTGAGCGGCTGGGGTACTGTCCAATTTTTGTGTATGAAAAACTGCGGACGGAATGGGCAGACAATGAAGGACACATCGTGGTGGATGTGACCCCGATTGGAGACTTCGCGGAGTTGGAAGGGGAATCCGAATGGATTGACCGAGTGGCCGCGAAGCTGGGAATTCCTCCGGCAAAATATCTGAAGGCGAGCTACGGGCAACTGTTTCAGGAATGGAAACGAGCGACGCGGCACCCGGCGACCAATATGACGTTTGCCGAGATCGACACCGAGGGAACCAGTCCAATCCAGCGGTAGAAGCGGCCGCTACACGGGTTATTTGCCCAAGACGGTCGAGGCCCAAACTAGCTACGTGTGGATCGGATCGGTTGCGAGCGGCCGAGTTTTCCTCAGTCCGTTCTTTGTATGCGAGCAAGATTGGTTTATGGTCTCATGTGAAGCGAATGTTCTGCCTATAGAGCGTTGAGAGACTCCGACTGAAACCAAGAAACGAAAGGAACTGAATGCGATCTGGCCAGAAAAAAACACCGCTGAAGCCGGCAGGGAAACAACAAGCCGGAAAAGCCAAGAACAAAATCCAAAAGAACCAAGGTCCTGTGCAGTCGCTTGCGAAAGCCAAGAGAATATTGCCATCCGCGAACAAACAGACCGCTGCCACATCCGCGATTCGTGGTACCGCCGCTTCCTCGGTGAAGAGCCTGCGTGGCGCGAAGGTTGCGTTGATTTCATCGAAGCTGGCGTATCAAGGGCCATTGTTCGACGTGTACACCGACTATGTGCGTGAGCCGGAAGGAGAAACCGCACGGCGCGATGTGATCCGACACTCCGGCTCCGTCGTGATTCTCGCGGTGGACGATACACACAATCCGGCCGACCCGATGATTGTTGTGGAGCGCCAGTATCGCCATGCCGCCGGGCAATACATGTGGGAAATTCCCGCCGGACGCAAAGAGCCGGAAGAGTCGACGCTGCCCGGCGCGAAACGCGAGTTACTGGAAGAGACCGGGTATATCGCCAAGCGCTGGACCAAGCTGGCGCGGTTCTACGTGAGTCCTGGGTTCCTGGGCGAGTGGATGCAGGTGTACATCGCGGAGGGGTTAAGCTGCGGGCAATCCGCGCCGGATGAGGATGAATACATCGAGCACCGGCAGATTCCGTTTTCGCAAGCACTGGAGTGGGTGGAGAGCGGAAAGATCATCGACGCGAAATCGATCGTCGCGATTCTGCTGTATGCGCGGCGGCGGGCAGCGGCCACTTTGTAGAGGAAGTCATTTACGCGTAGTGTTCGCGGACATCCGTATCCCGCGGCTTGACACGACATGAGCCGCGCTTCCCACGCAATCCATCGCGGTTCTCATGTTCCACCATTTTTGCAAAACCGCCGCGTGTGCCGGCAACGCCGCACGTCGAGAAATACCCCGCAAGATAGGTCCTGCGTCCGACGGATTATTTTCATACTCTCCTCATAACAATTTCCCGCTTCCCGCGTCTATATTCGCAGGATCCCCTCGCGGTTTCCGATCTGTATTGGAGAGGTGCGTGTTCCGTGTCTCAGCATAAAGGCAAAGTAAAGTGGTTCAACAATGCAAAAGGATTCGGATTCATCGGGCGGGAAGATGGCCCCGATGTGTTCGTGCATTACACGGCGATTCAGACTGAGGGTTACAAAAGTCTGAAGGAAGGCGACCCGGTCGAGTTTGACATCGTTCAGGGAGAGAAAGGACCGCAGGCGGACCAGGTATTGCGGCTGCAAGGCGCTCTGCAAGACTGAAAGGGATTGTCGAGACGGGTCTGCGAATTGCCTAACCCTTGCAACTGCTTGAATCCGTGTGTGCGCACGCGTGTGTCTGCAGCTGTGTAGAAGCGCAATGCGGGCAATTAGTTTCTCTTGCAACTGGAATCAATATGTTTTTGAGGATCTCCGGCCTTGTGCCGGATTTTATTTTTTTGCCTGTAGAGTGCGATGATGCCATCGGGGAGTGGAATTCCCGGAGATCGTATCGCCATGGAAAATCGCCAGATTGCACAAATACTTTCCGAGACGGCCGATTTGCTGGAAGTGAGCGCGGCAGACTCGTTTCGGATCCGTTCTTACCGCCGCGCCGCGGAAGTGGTGGAATCCAGCACAGTAGCTGTGGGACAGTTGGCGGCAGAGCCAAAGAAACTGCTGGAGCTGCCAGGGATCGGCAAGGGAATGGCGGCGAACATTGTCGAGATGGAGCAGACAGGTGCGCTGGGTTTGCACCAGGAAATGCTGGCCCGCTACAAACCATCGATGCTGGAACTGTTGCGGCTGCCCGGCATGGGGCCGAAGACGGTGGCGCTGTTCTGGGACGCGGCGCAGATATCGAGCATCGATGAACTGGAAACCGCGTGCCGCGAAGGGCGGTTGGACAACCTGCCGCGATGCGGACCCAAGCAAGTGGCAAAACTGCTGCAAGGCATAGCCGACTACCGCAAACATGCCGGAAGATTCCATCTAGACGATGCCGATCTGGCGGCGGAGAGACTGACGGAATACCTGCGTAGTTTTCCTGGAATCGAGCGAGTAACGCCGGCTGGCTCACTGCGGCGAGGGCGCGATACGGTCGGAGACCTGGATTTTCTGGTGACGGGGCCGGCATGCGCGGAAGACAGAGTGGCGGCCGTGGTGGAACACGTGGCGGGCTATCCCCTCATCGCCGATGTGATTGGCAAGGGCCAGAACAAGGTGAGCTTTCGTCTGCGCCAGGGCTTGCAGGTGGACGTAAGAATGTTGCCGGAGAAAAGTTACGGCGCAGCGCTGCAATACTTTACCGGCTCGAAGCTGCACAATGTGACGCTGCGCCAGCGCGCATTGAAAATGGGTTACACCTTGAATGAATATGCATTGGCGAGGTTGGACGACGGCAGTGCGCTTCCCAGCAGCACAGAGGAAGAGATTTATGCGGCACTGGGGATGGACTGGATTCCGCCGGAACTGCGCGAAGACCTGGGGGAGATCGAGGCAGCCGCGCAACACCGGTTGCCAGTGCTGATCGAGCAATCTGACATTCGAGGCGATTTGCATATGCACACGAATGCGACGGACGGGAAAAATACGATCCGTGAGATGGCGGAGGCGGCGCTGGAACGCGGATACAGCTACATCGCCATCACGGACCACTCAAAAAATCTTGCCATGACGAATGGATTGGATGATGCGCGCGCGCTGGAACATATCGCGCGGATTCGCGCAGTGGATCGGGAAATGGCAGGCTCGATCCGAATTTTTCCAGGTATTGAAGTCGACATTCTTGTGGATGGAGCACTCGATCTTTCCGATGATGTGCTGGCGCAGATGGATGTGGTGGTGGCAAGCGTGCATTCCTATTTCAACCAGCCCGCGAAGCAGATGACGGAGCGCATTCTGCGAGCCATTGAAAACCCGTTCGTGCGCATTCTTGGGCATCCGACCGGTCGGCTGTTGCTGCGCCGGGAACCGTACGAGTTCGACCTTGACGCGGTCCTTCGCCGCTCGGCGGAGCTGGGCGTTGCCGTCGAGCACAATGCATATCCTGACCGCCTCGACCTGAACGATCGCAATCTGCGGCGCGCAAAAGAGTTGGGCTGCAAAATTGTCGTGAATACAGACGCCCATCACACGTCGCATCTGGAGAAAATGCGCTATGGCATCCTTCAGTTGCGTCGAGCTGGATTGCAGGCCGAGGATGTCTTGAACACGCGGTCAGCGGACGACCTATTGCAGAGGCTTCGTCCCCGGATTCTCTGAAACTTTGTCTCCTGATCCGGCCCGATTCCGAGTAAACTGCTTGCAACCATGAATACACCCGATTCGCCGCTCCCAGATTCGCGGACCCCCAATGTCGGTGCGCTAGAGATGGAGGAAATAGAGCCAACGGAACCCTGGCGTCCTCTTGTGGTTCCAGCGATTGTCGTGGTCGTTGGACTATCGATCGCGTGGGCATTGTTCGCTCATTTTGGGCGATCGAAGCCGGATGCATCCGGCGCCGTGCTGCGGGTCGTTGCGTACCCAGTCCAGGTGGACGCCGGGAATTCGCAGACCGGGCCTGGGTTGCCTGGCTTGGTTCCCGAGCAGGATGAGACGGTCCTACTAGTGCAGGCCAGGGTCACAAATATTAGCAAACAGCCGATAACGATCTTCGATCTGGTGTCGGATGTAAAGCTGAAGGGTGAAGCCAGCCAAAGCCTGGCAGCTTTGCCAGAGGACATCGATCGGTTCATGCAGCGGTTTCCTGAACTGAAGTCGATGAGCATGCCCCCCTTGGCGCGCCACCAAGTCATTGCGCCCGGACAGTCGGCAGAAGGCCTGATGATATTCGCGTATCCCTGGACGAAAGAGCAGTGGAGCCAGCACAAAGACGCGCAGGTCATCATCAGTTTTCAACAAGCACGCACATTGACTTTGCCGCTGGAATAGCGCGTATCGAGTCTATGCTTCGCATGCCAGCTGATGCGTCGCTGTGGTTGTCATCCGACCATAGAAATTGTCTGGCGCGCAATCTTGAACATGATCCGCACCTTTTGAACCGAAATTACGGGACGAAGGGTTTGGGCGCGTTTTTGGGTGCCGACAAATAGCCGGAAACTTGATCCTTTCCGATTTGATTGATGACAACCTCAAACAACATGGGTGGGTTGCCGGTATAGAACTGCAATGGCTCATCGAGATCGCGGTTCTTCTTCTCCACACGCTTGTCGTCTGAAAACACATACAGCGTATAGCGCGAATGTTTGGTGTCGGCCTTGCGCAGTTGCAGTTTGACGATTGAAACCGACATCGGCGGTTGCCCCTTGCGCAGGGTAAATTCAACGTAGTTGCGATCTCCCAGGTGCTTCAGATAGTTCAGTTGCTCGGAATTGGTCGCGATCAGGCCGCTCTGCACACCCAGGTCGCCAACCACGGCATGGAGTTGCTGTTGGGTGCTGGCCAGTTCCTGCCGGGTATGCACGACATCCTGCTTGACGCCTCCCACAGCGGTCTGCACGTTGGACACGGCGTGGGAAACAGCAGTGACCTTTTGGCTGGTGGCTGCTTCCTGCCTGGCGATACGTGCGTCGGAAAGCTGCTGTTGATGCAGTATATTTTGCGCGCGAAGCTCAATTTGCTGCTGCGTGATACCCAGCTTGGCTCCAAATTCGTCATTCGTCGCGCGCATCTGACGCCATATCTCCACCTGTTGCGCGTCGAGGTGCTCGACATGTTCCTGCGACTGACTCAGCCTGGTTTCGGTTGCATCCAGCCGGTTTTGCAGAAAATAACTCCACACCAGCGCGCCGAGCGCGAGGAGAAGTGAAAGGCCTGCAATCAGGATCAATAAGGCGGAATGAGATCTCTCGTCCCCGTACAAGTCATCTTCGGGCATTCCAAAGGCTCCTGTGCATTGCAAGACGGGTTAAAATATCTCGCGATTCAAAGCCAGTCGTATGCGACCGGCTGGCACACCCTAGGTTTTCACAAAACAATCACACGCACAAATGGATGCAAAGCAGTGGGTAAACCGTCGTCACCGATGCGGTGATCGCGACGTCTTTCGCTACACGGCTTGGTGACAGAGAGAGATGGCTGGGTTATAACGGAAAGTTGGGGTTATGGCCGAAACGAGGCACCGTAGCATGAATGCCAGGCTCGACAACTCGCGGCTAAGAGGAGCAGTTTCACTGGTCAAAGCAGATGGATGCTGAAGAAACGAAAATGACGAAGGTCATCGTCGCGCTGTAAGATCGTGATAGCCGGTCTTGCGCGAATCGCTGTTGGACCCTGCACATGAGAAAAAAGTAGTCTGGAGAACACGAACATGGCTATGACTGCCGCGGCACGCGGGCTGGAAGATATCGTTGCTTCCGACTCTGCAATTTGTTGGATCGATGGAGACGCGGGCGTCCTGGCATACCGCGGCATCGATATTCATGAACTGGCAGAGAAGTCGACTTTCCCGGAAACGGCCTATCTATTGTGGTTTGGACGTCTGCCTTCCAGCACGGAACTCGCGGAATTCAATCAACATCTGGCGACAGGCCGAGTTCTGCCGCCAGAGGTAGTGCGCCTGATCGAAGAGTTGCCGAAGGATGCCTTGCCGATGGCAGTCCTGCGCACCGCAGTCTCCGCGCTCAGCATGTATGACCCGGACCAGGAATCCATTACGCACGAGGCGAATGTGCGCAAAGCCTTCCGCCTGACCTCGCAAATCCCAATGATTATTGCGATTTTTGACCGCGTTCGCAAAGGAAAATCGATCGTTCCGCCCGACCCTTCGCTGAGTCATGCCGGCAACTTTCTATGGATGCTGAATGGTGAGAAGCCTTCCGCGACGGCGGAGCGTGCGCTGGATGTAGCCCTGATTCTGCACGCCGACCATGAATTCAACGCGTCCACCTTTGCCGCCCGGGTCATCGTTGCCACGTTGTCGGACATGCATTCGGCCATCACCGGCGCGATTGGCGCGTTGAAGGGATCGCTGCACGGCGGCGCGAACGAGGCCGTGATGCGCATCCTGTTCGCAATCGACAAGGCAGGCGCGGACCCGGTGGAGTATGTGCGGCAGATGCTGGCCGACAAGAAGAAAATTCCTGGCTTCGGACATCGCGTGTATCGCACAGAAGATCCGCGCGCGACGCATCTGCGCCGCATGTCGCAGGACCTGGGGCGCGCGGACGGCAATCCAAAATGGTTCGACATGTCCCGTAAGATCGAGCTGTTTGTGAAAGAGGAAAAGAAGCTCAACGCCAACGTGGATTTTTATTCGGCTTCAACCTACACCACGCTGGGTATCGACGTCGATTTGTTCACGCCGATCTTCGCTGTCAGCCGCATTGCCGGCTGGTCGGCGCATGTGATCGAGCAATTCGAGGACAATCGGCTGATCCGCCCGCGCGCCGAATATACCGGCCCGGCCTACCCGAACAAGTATGTAGCCATCGAGAGCCGTTGAACGATGCCTTCCTCCAGCAGGAACTGAGGAATTCCAGATTGTTCGTAAAGCGATCAGGAAGCTATTTTTCTGTCGTCGATGTTCCTTGCTTGTATCTGGGTTTCACGGCAACTCTTTGAACAGTGCCGATCCTAGTACCGTGACCGTTTGAATGAGTAATTAAGTTTGAGGCGTGCCAGTTTTCTGGTGAACTTCCACTTGACCGTGATCTGGTCGCGATTGGCGCGGCGATTCCAGGCTTTGGCTTGGCGGCGAAG
>JAKAAZ010000057.1 GCA_021802085.1 Acidobacteriota bacterium | reverse complement strand
GTGGCGAAAGCCAAGCACGGCAGCGGTGAACAAGGCGGCGTAAAGGGTGGTATGCGTCGTCAAAGTGCCTTTCGTAACGGATTGCCTGTTGATTCAATTCGGATTTCGGCGTAACTCGCCGCATGCCAGGCGCTAACAAATGCGTGGGAGCTGCTCGCCGAACATGACATCTAGAATGCGCGTGTCGCAGGCGTCGAGCATCGCATCGACGAGGCCATGCAAGGGCGCGCAGTCGCTTTCGATGGCGCCTTCAAATTCCAGATTCTCCCGCTGCGACATGATCGCCATGCCATGGTCGCCAATGTACCCGCTCAATACAATCTTGTCGGCGCGCGGTTTTCCTGTTCCTCCACCACAGGCGCCATCAGTTCCGTCAACTGGTCCATCTCTTCCAGCAATTGGTAGGTGCGGTGCGCTTCTTCCTCATCGACCTTGCTGATGGCGAATCCGACGTGGACCAGAACGTACTCGCCGATCTTGGTGTCCGGCACATACTCCAGGCAGGCTTCGCGGACGATGCCGCCGAACTGCACTTTCGCCATTCGCATACCGTGCTGATCGAACGCTTCGACTACTTTTCCGGGGATGGCCAGACACATAATTTGCCTCCTACCCTATTCTTCCTGACGCAGAATTTCATTCGCAATTGCCGCTTGCCCGAGAGAGATTCCTCCGTCATTTGGGGGGACCAGTGCGTGCAGGAAAACCTGGAATCCATCCCTATCTAAGTCTTTTACAGTACTGTTTAGCAAATACATATTTTGAAAGACTCCGCCGCTGAGGCACACACGGGTCAGTCCTTCCTGCTGGCGAAGACGCCGGCAGAGTTCAAGAATGGCGGCGGATATTGTGTTGTGAAAGCAGGCCGCAATATAGCCGACCGGCTTGCTCAGAGTAAGGTCGTGCACAATTTCCTGCAGCATAGGCCGCATATCCAATTGCATTGGCTCAGTTTGTTCGATGTGGAAGGAATATCGCTGACTTACTCCCGGCTGCGCCGCCGATTCCAGGGCAATGGCGGCCTGGCCTTCAAAGGTAACTTCTGAACCCAGCCCAACCATGGCTGCCACGGCATCGAACAGCCGGCCGGTGGAAGAGGTCTCCATGGTCTGAATGTGGCGAGCGATCATGGCGTCGACCAGGACAACTTGTTTTTCTGGGACATGTTGGAGGAAATCGACCGCTGGCAGTGGACTGGAGCCGAACGTATCCCGCAGATAGCTGAGTGCCATGCGCCAGGGTTGACGCACCGCCGCATCGCCGCCGGGCATTGGGACATAGCGGAGATGCGCGCGCCGCTCGAACCCAGCCAAGTCGGCAATGAGAAATTCTCCGCCCCAGATTTTTCCGTCGGCCCCATATCCCGTGCCATCCAACGCGACGCCAATCACTTTGCCGCGCACATGATTTTCCGCCATGCAACTGGCAATGTGGGCGTGATGGTGCTGCACGCCAATCTTGCGCTCAATCGGCAGAGCCAGCGCGAACCGCGTGCTGCGATAGTTCGGGTGCAGGTCATAGGCCACGGCCCGCGGCTCGACGCGAAACAGCTTTTTCAGGTTGGACAGCGTTTCCTCAAAAAATCGCAGCGTCTCGTAATTTTCCAGGTCGCCGATGTGCTGGCTGAGGATGGCGTAATGGTCTTTCGTCAGGCAGAAGGTATGCTTCAACTCCGCTCCGCACGCCAGCATTTCGTGCAGCGGAGTTCCGAGATCCACCGGCTGCGGCACATATCCGCGGGAGCGTCGCAGGACGCGCTCTCGCCCCTGAAATGTGCGCGCCACGGAATCGTCGGCGCGCATATAAATATCGCGATTGTGGAACAAGAACCAATCGGCCACCGAACCGAGCCGCTGCCATGCTTCCTCGTTCGCTGTGACAATCGGCTCCTCGCTGAGATTGCCGCTGGTCATGACCAGCGCGGGGAACTCCGAGGGCTGCCGGGGGGAATCGCTGAAGAGGAGGTAATGCAAGGGTGTATACGGCAGCATGACGCCGACAGTGTCGTTGCCGGGCGCAATTGCCGGCGAGAGCCTCGACTCACGGCGACGCGGCAGAATCACGATGGGCCGGCGCGGGCTCTCCAATGCTGCGCGGTCGGCCTCCGTAACGACGCAGAACGTTTTCGCCGCGGCGAGGTCGCGCGCCATCAATGCAAACGGTTTGTCGCTGCGGCGTTTGCGATGGCGCAGCAAATCGACGGCGGCATCGTTCTGCGCATCGCACGCAAGTAAAAATCCGCCCAGCCCTTTGACTGCGATCAGTTGGCCCGCGCGCAATAAATCTCGGACCTTTTTCAAAGTGGCGAGGGAGGAATTTTGACTGTTGGAAAAGTCGCTGGCCGTGGGTAGATGCGATCCGGCGCCGTGTTGGCGATTCTCGACGAGCACCAGGCTGGGTCCGCAAGCCGGGCACGCATTTGGCTGGGCATGAAACCGGCGGTTGCCGGGATCGTCATATTCCGCCTGGCATTGGTCGCACATGCGGAAGTGGGCCATGGTTGTGTTCGGGCGATCATAGGGAATGTCCTGAACGATGGTGTAGCGCGGACCGCAGTTGGTGCAGTTGGCAAAGGGATAGCCGTAGCGGCGGTTTGCCGGGTCGCTGAAGTCACGCCAGCAATCCCCGCAGGTGGCCACGTCTGGGGAGATCAGCGAAAAGGCGTGGTCTTGCTCCGCCTGGCTTTCCCGGATGGAAAATTCCCTTGCATTTTGCAAGGGAACTTCCGTCAGGGCGATCTCTGTAATTTGTGCCAACGGAGGTGGACTGGCCCGCAGGGTAGCCAGGAATTGATCGATGGCACTGTCCGGGCCCTCCACCTCGACGGTGACGCCGGACGAGGAATTGAGGATGTAGCCGGCCAATCCAAGGGAATGTGCCAGGTTGTAGATAAATGGGCGAAAGCCGACACCCTGCACCACTCCCCGAATGAAGATGTGCTTGCGTGCTGTCGGGAGAGAGCGGGTTGTGGCCATGGGAAATCCTGTGCCGTGTACGCGAAGCCTGGGTTGCGCCCAAGTCTGCCGCTGCAATCAGGGTATATGAGAGGGGAAGTTGTCGGCGAACGTTGCCTCTCGACCCGCAGGAGCCTATCTCGCCGCTTTTCCAACGAGGAATCGAGGAGTCACACATCGCGGGGGCACTGTCCGGCATCTATATCCGGATGAAATGGATTGTTGCTGTGTTGTTCGGTCTGGTGGGTCTAAGTGGTTGTACTGCGCCGAATCCAAGTTTCGCTCAAATTCGCCAGGATACCGCGAATGCCACGGCGGCGGCGGCTCGCGATAGCAAGGCGGTCGCGCAGGGAATCGTCGAGGGACTGAGGAGCAAAGGGCCGCTGAACATCGATCGAGCAAGCAAGTCGGATCTAGAGACCTTGCCCGGAATCGATAGCGCTGCCGCGGACAGGATCGTTGCCGGCCGCCCGTATGACGATTCGGCGCAGTTACTCCGGCGGCACATCGTGACGCGCGCGGAATACGATCGAATTGCAAGCCGGATCGAAGTCCATTGAAGCTGGTATGGGCGGCATGGCGACGCTCGTCCAGGGCAGCAGGGCCGCCATAACTAGCGGAGAAATTTTAGGGGAAAGGTCGCGCGCTGCATGACCCTTCCCCTAAAAAATTGTTCACAAATGTTTCCAGTGTTGCAACGACAGAGGGCCAGCTAACAGTCCAGGCCCTCTTGAACTTTTTCCATTGCAGTTGTCCCGGCTGCTGTCGGCGACTACTTCTTCTGCAACGTGTGAATATAGGCGACGACGTCCGTAATCTGCGCGCCTGTCAGCTTGCCGGAATACGCGGGCATTCTGCCCTTGCCATTCTTCGTCGTCGCCACCAGCTCCGCCGTCGACATTTTCATGACTTCGGGCGAGCTGAAGGAAGGTGTCTTCATGGCCTTGCCGGCAGGTGTCGCGCCGCTGCCATCCGCGGCATGACACATCGCGCACTTTGTCTTGTACGTGTCCGCTCCTGGACCCTGGGCGAATACTGTCATTGCAGAAAATGCGATGACGCTAACCACTGCCAATGCAAATCGATTTTTCATCGTTCGATCTCCTCTTCAACTACAGTGCTGCCAACATTCGTAGGCCCAAATCAAAATTCATAGTGCATTCCGATGGTCAAGTTGTTCGCATGAAAGTTCCGCGCCGCGGTCTCACCCGCGGGCGATATGGTTAGACCGGTCTGAAGACCAGCCAGTGTGGGAGAGTTGCAGGGAACCACGGCCACCGGAGACGTAGGCGTGGGATTGGAAGTGCTGCATAAAGCTGCGCCGGAAGGCCCGCCCTCGCCGTAGCCGTAGAAATTGTATTCTGCGCTCAGGCTCCAGGCCTTACGGACCGCCCATGCAAAATTCACAAAGGGAGACTGGTACGTGGAGACCAGCGAGCCATTCACATCCCGCGCATCGTTGAAGAACCGGCTACCGCTCACGGAGCTGATGATGTAGCCAATACTGGAGTGGATTCTGTCGGTAGGGGACAGATGGAGAGCTACCGACCCGTATTGCGTGGGAGCATCCATGAAGTCCTTGACCGGCCCGAACTCGTAGTAGGTGGTTCCCCTCACGGTCGCGCCAGGGCACGCCGTGCCGCTCGGCGTCGCTGCTCCAGGCAGCGTAGGGCTGGCGGCGGCGTCATAGCAGATGTTGGTCGACGTATACACATCGCCGTAGGAGTAGTTGAAATCGAACCCATAGTGCGCATTCGGCGACAGCACCCCACCCATGCTTACGACCCGGCTGTGGTCGACATGATCCAGCGATCCGGCTGCGGAGGCCGTGCCTGTGTTGTTCGTGTTGTTATGCCGTTCCACGCCGTTGTAGGCGCCCGACAGCGTCGCCCAGGGCTTCGGCCTGTAGATGGTATGGACCCTGTAGCGCTGCGTTTCCCGCGGAGTGAGCGGCGTGAATG
Organism: Acidobacteriota bacterium; assembly: GCA_021802085.1. Classification (GTDB taxonomy): domain Bacteria; phylum Acidobacteriota; class Terriglobia; order Terriglobales; family Acidobacteriaceae; genus JAKAAZ01. The sequence continues at coordinate 12,963 of JAKAAZ010000057.1, read as the reverse complement.
CGTTGTCGTTATAGAACAGCCCGATGCTGCCATTGACGTTCCAATGCTCGCTGGGACGCAGGGCGGCGTTGAAGATTCCGCCGTTTTCGTGAATGGTGACGGTTCCGTTGTTGGTCGCGCGCGGGGCCAATGGAGCGTTATGAGGAATGCCTTCCGCGATGATGTGCGTTTGGTAGCGATAGGTCACCGAGAAGGTCGCGCGGGACCAGCCATCCCAGGTCGCCATCAGGTTGTTGGTCAGGAACTTCTGCCCGAAAAAGTCCGGCAGCGGCGTGCCGTTGGGGTTGCCCTCAACCGTGACCGGGGTTCCAGGCGTCAGTGGACCCGAGTAGTTGATGGTCTCATTCGGGTTCGGGGGCGTAACCAGAGTGGCCCCTTTGGAGATATTTGCGATGCCGGGTTGCTGGACATTGGAGAAGACAACCTGATCCGCAACGCTGATCGTTTTCGTCGCATTCCAATCGACGCCGTAATCGACAGCGATGACCTCCCGTCTGGCATTCGCGTTGCCTGTATATGTGATGGAACGAACCGCCCCGGACAGTCCCTGGAAGTTCTCATAGTAATTGGGAAGGTTCATATTCGCGTTGGTGTAGCGCACATCGCCGTTCATCGCGACGTTCGGGATGCTGGAGCTTTGGAACCGGAAAATCTCTGTTGGGTACAAAATGCGTGTCGGCTGGCTGCGAAGGTAGCTGGTGGCGACACTGCATGCCGGATTGATGATGGGCAGCCCGCCTGGGGTTTGCGCGGGCGACAGGATCGTATAGGGCGCGGCGCCCATACTTCCCGTATTGCAGCTGCCGATGCCGTAAGGCGGAATACTGTCCCATCCGCCCGGAGCCACCGGCGTTCCGTCCGCTTCCTGTGCGATGAAATCGCTCGGGGCCAGAGTAAAGTAGGAGCCTTCCTTGTAATGATCGACCTCTTCTTCAAAGGTCAGCGTGGTTTTCAGCAAGGGTTTCCAGTCGATCCCTCCGATAAAATCGTCGGTGCTGTTGCGTTGATACTGCTCGAGCAGTTGAGTATTCGTGCCGATCGAGGCTGCAAAGAAGGGGCTCGACGCGCCGGGACTCAGGCTCGGGCCCTGGAATACATTTTGTGAGTATTCGAAATGGTACGTGACCTTGGAGATCGGAAAGATCGTAAGGCTCGTGTCCGTCATCCTCCGCACTGTGTTGTACAGGAATGGTGACTGCTTCACCTGCGGCCACGCAAGCGAGCCCGTGGGCGCAGTGGTTGGCCCGATGGGGATCGACTGCCCTGCGGGGATGTTCGGGTTGCCCAGCAGGTCGTAATCGAAGTACTGGCGATCGCGCCGGAACGTTCCCGAGAACTGGTAGATTTTGCCTTTGGAGAAGTTCATCGTGGCTTGGTCGTATGGGTTCCCGCCCCACCCGGTGCTGTAGGCCGTCAGGGAATCGACAAGCGTATGCTTTGTGGTCGGCAACGCCTGCATCTGAAAGGAGCTGCCCAGCACGCGCGGCCCGGACTGCATATTGACCATCGTGTCGTACATGGCCCCACTGCCTGTGAGGCTGGTCATGTTCCCGCCCAGATTGATGCTCCCGTGGAGCGTATATCCATTCGGCGCAGCCGACGCAGAATCCGGCATCGCAACCTGGGCGGCAGCGACGCCCGCGATCATCAGCAATATGGCGACTCCCATGCCCCCGGCGATACGCTGGACCATTGCGAGAGAGAGCTTTTGATGGTGCAGCCTTGAAAGTTCATCTGTCTTCTTCATATCGAACCTCGCTTCGAAAAAACGTCAAGACATCAAAACCGCTGAGTTGGCCATCATCACCGAATGAAAGCGGCATTGAGGTTGGATCCGTGGATCATGGTGTGGCAGCCGGTGCAGGGTGTTAGCTCTTGCGATCCCGGGTTCATCCCGTGGATCGTATCGGCGCTCACCTGGCTATGGCACTGGTTGCACAATGTATTGATCGTCGGCATATTCAGCAGCCGGGCGTTCTGAGAGCCGTGCGGCGTGTGGCACGCCATGCACCCTTCCCCTTTGACCACGGCGTGCTCATATACGAATGGCCCGCGCACATCCATATGGCATTTGGTGCAGATCATGTTCTGATCGGCGGTAATTCTCAAATTGCTGTTCTGGAATGTTCCGTGCGCGTCGTGGCAGTCGGTACAGTTGACTCCACCTTCGTTCACCGGGTGGTGGAATGGCATGTCGAATGACCCCTTCACGTCGGTGTGGCAACTGAGGCACAACGTCGGCTGCGGCAGTTTCAGCAGGGCCTGTTCGCTCTGCGGGGCGTGAATGCTATGACAACTGATGCAGCTCAGGCCGGCCTTGGCATGGGGCGAGCGCTCGAAATTCGGATGCACTCCAGCATGGCATCCCAGGCAAGTCGCATCGATCTGACTGGCGGGTGCCTTGCTGGGCAGGAAGATCTTGGTGATCTCTCCGCCGCTGTCCACGTGGGCTTGCCCCGGTCCGTGACAACTCTCGCACGTAATGCCCTTGCCATTGTGCATAAGCGCAAGCTTGGAATGCGGGTTGTTGGCAAAGTTCTTGCCCACTTCCGCATGGCAGGTCAGACAAGTCTCGGAGCCAACGTAGCCGGGTGCCCCGGTCGTGGCCGTCGGGGGAGTTTGGGGTGCGTTGGTCTGCTGACCGGTCTTACCCGCGGCATACACCGGTCCGGTATTCCAGAGTCCGGCTAGTCCGACGACCAGCGCAACACATAGGAGCAAACGTTTCATAGAGCCTCCATTACGGTTCAGACAGCTTTGTCGATTCTGACAATCGACTCGCATTGCGTGAACATCATCGATTGCGACAGAAGAGATTAGAATCTCCCGCGTTTGCTTGCAGTGATGGTCGTCACTGATGTTGGAGTGAGCGCCAAACCGCAGATTTACAGGCGCGATACCGCATAGCGCGGCCTCGGAAAGATGTGTTTCACGCTGGAGGTTTCGCGTGCGTTTTCGAGGAGATCGGCAAGGATTGCGGCGTGGATTTGCCGGAGAGCGTGGACTGTGCGCGGACGACGCCAGAGGAAAGCGATCGCAGTTTTACCGGTGCGGCAATGCCGCGCAAAATTGAACTGTCATCCTGATGCGGCGCATCTCTGTATATGTGTATTCTCCTCGGAATAAACCGAGGTTCTTCGCGCTCTCTCTGGTGGATGACATTGTTTGCCCGGAAAGGAAGCACATGAAAGCCGCGATTCTGAATTCTCCAGTTGGCATTTCCGGCCACACTCTTCGCATTGAGGTCGTGCCCCGGCCTCACGCGGAACCCGGTCAGGTCCTTCTGCGCGTCCGCGCCTGCGGCGTCTGCCGTACCGACCTGCACATCCTCGCAGGAGAACTTCCGCCCCAGCGTGAAAAGTTGATTCCCGGTCATCAAATTGTGGGCGAGATTGTCGAAGGCGAGACGCCGGAACTCCCCGCCGGGACGCGTGTCGGCGTTTCCTGGATGGGCGGCGTGGACGGGACCTGCTGGTACTGCCGGCATGACTCCGAGAACCTGTGCGATGCGCCGACCTTCACGGGGTATACCGTGAATGGCGGCTATGCGGAGTATGCGACCGCCAGGGCTGATTTTGTTTTTCCTCTCCCAGAAGCTTTGGACGATCTGCACGCCGCGCCGCTGTTGTGTGCCGGCATCATTGGGTTTCGCAGTCTGCGCGTGGCCGGCGTCCTGCCCGGCGAGTGCGTGGGCTTGTTCGGTTTCGGCGCGTCCGCTCACCTCGCGATTGCCGTCCTGCGCGCCTGGAAGTGTAACGTGTATGTCTCGACGCGCGGGGCGTCTCATCGCCGCCTGGCCGAATCTCTTGGCGCTACGTGGGTGGGAAGCGAGACCGAGAAACCTCCAGTGAAATTGGACCGTGCCGTGACCTTTGCGCCCAGCGGCGATGTTGTTGTCGCAGCGCTTTCGTGTTTGCGCAAAGGCGGCGTGGTGGCCATCAATGCGATTCATCTGGATAAAATGCCTGCGTTCGACTATGACAAACTGCTGTGGGGCGAGCGGCAGATTCGCAGCGTTGCGAATATGACGCGGGCGGACGCGCGCGACTTTCTCGAAGTTGCGGCGGAAATTCATCTGGAGTCGAAAACGGCCGCATTTTCTCTGGACAACGTGAATGAGGCGCTGCAGGCGATCAAGGACGACGCCATCGATGGCGCGGCGGTGATTCTTCCTTGACACAGCCTGTTCGCCGGATTTCCTGAAAATGCGCCACCGATTTCCGGAATATTTTCGGCGCTGGAAAGCACTCCGAAAAAAACAAGTTGCCTTAGCAACCAAAGATGACCAAATAGTTGCTAAGGCAACTATATAAAATGGACGAAAAGTGACGCCGATTTTCTGTCGGCGGGACACGTGACCGTGGCCGCCTTCTCCGATTCCATCGCGCGGTTCAATATAGGATGGAAGAAACGAACTCAAAACGCATCGCGGCCGCCGAGGGAGACGGTTTCCAATCGACAACCCTCGAATCCGATCGGCCGCATCGCAAGAAGGAGTGAAAAAAGATCATGGAAACCAATAAGCTTGTTCTGCTTCGGCACGGAGAAAGTATCTGGAACAAAGAAAACCTGTTTACCGGCTGGACGGACGTGGATCTTTCCGAGCAGGGCAGAAAAGAGGCCAGCGAGGCGGGCCGATTGCTGAAGGCGGAAGGGTATGCGTTCGACGTGGCCTTCACCTCAGTGTTGAAGCGGGCCATCCGAACATTGTGGATGGTGTCGGATGAGATGGATTTGATGTGGGTCCCCGTGGTGCGCGACTGGCGGCTCAACGAGCGGCACTATGGAGCGCTGCAAGGGCTGAACAAGGCGGAAACGTCTGCGAAATACGGCGAGGCGCAGATGAAGGAATGGCGGCGGAGTTATGACGTTCCTCCTCCGGCACTCGATGAGAAAGACCCGCGTTACCCTGGAAAAGATCCTCGTTACAAGAATCTGGCCAAGGCCCAACTGCCGCTGACGGAATGCCTGAAGGACACCGTGGCGCGCGTGTTGCCATGCTGGCATGAAGTGATCGCGCCGCGCGTGAAGGCTGGATATCGCGTTCTCATCACCGCGCACGGCAACAGTCTGCGGGCGCTGGTCAAGTATCTGGATGAGATTTCCGACCGGGAGATCGCCGCTTTGAACATTCCCACCGGCGTGCCGCTGGTGTACGAGCTGGATGGAAGCCTGAAGCCGATCCGGCACTACTACCTCGGCGATCCCGCGCGGGTGGAGCAGATGATCCACGCCGTCGCCAGCCAGGGCGCGGTCACGAAGTAGCGAATCCTGGAATAGCATCGTTCGATCCCACACTAGCTGCGCCAGTGTGGCGTGCGGGGAACTGATTGGCGTGGGTGTGCTGGTCGTGATCGGCGTGGTGTTGCTTGCGCTGGCGCCTGCGAAGCAGGCTCGCCACGCCGACCAGGGATTACAATTCTTTTCAAGTTCAGGCGAGCATCTTCAATCCGTATTTCTGCACGACAGCCAGCAGCTTGAGCGCCATGCCGCTGGGTTTCTTGGCTCCCGTCTCCCACTTCTCCACCGTCGATTCGCTGGTATTCAGGTAGCGGGCGAAGACCGGTTGGCTGACGCGGAGACTCTCCCGGAGCGCCTTGATCTGATGCGGCTGAATCGGGGCGGGAGCGGCGAGGCAGGATGCGTCAAAGCTGCGCATTGTGGTCTTGTCGATGGTACCGGCCCGATACATCCCGGCGACGGTGCGGTGAACTGCCTCAAACGCGTCCGTTTTGTATTTACGATTCTTCGTCATGGCATATCATCCTGGTTCGCCATGCAAACACTGTAGCACCTGGTGCAACTACGTTCAAGATGGAAATTATCGCCAGATGCTGAGGGTTGCGATGGATGGATGGAAAATACCGCGGCGTTTATTGCCGGGGTTCAGGTCACGCGATGGCATGATCTCGTCAACCTAGAATTCCTTCCGGATTGACGGTGACATAAGTGGAACTCATCCGCCTGAGTCCACGTCTAAGAATCGGAACCTGTGGCACCGTGCTGTGCTGCGGGCATCGTTCTATCCCACCCTAGCTGCGCTAGGATTGATGGGGCACCTGGCGCGCAGCTAATTGTCTGCTCATCGTTGATCGCAGACCAATCATCAACCTTAGGCAATCTCCCTCATTTCATCCAGGAAACGGCGCAAAATCTCATCAACTGAGCCGAGCGGTGGGTATTCGGCAAAATGCCGCGCGATATCTTTGACAATTTGCTCCCTTGGTCGCGCATCCAACATATTTGGATCTCGGTGAGCCCAGTCGCGACCATGGTGCAGGGTATCCCACGGCGAACGAAGGTTCGCACGGGTTTCAGGCGCGTCCCCGTGTTTGCCAAAACCGTAACAAATGCCGACCTCATTATTCCAGATCGGTTTGAAGAGATCGATCAGGTAGCTTTCCGCCGCATTTTGCCATCCCGACTGGACAACAAGGACGCGGTATTCGAAATCTTCCAATCGCAGCGACGCCGCAGCTTTGACAATATTCTTTCGGTGTTCATTCAAGCGGCCCGACAGCTTGTCTCCTTGTTCGAATGCCGTTTTACTCGCGGGGTCAGCCGGATCAGCCTTGCCAACGTAGATAGGATGTTCTCGCTTCGATATCGCCGAGTAGGTTGGGAATGCTCCCGCGTAATAGATCGCATAGACCCCGGAACCATAGAAGCGATCCGCAATCGTAAGCGGTTTTCTGGGCTGAGCGATCATCGTGATTCCGACTATCCGCCCGACTACGTTCGGATTTGAGGGGTCGAAGACAAATCCTGGATGCTTTATGGGGTCGAGGTCCTCCATGACCCTTCGCAGCTTCTCGTACGCATCTCCAATCTTCTTGCGAACTCTTTTTGCGCTTGGCCCAGCAAGTAGTGTTGCCTCCTCCTTGGCGATCTCCTCGGAGATCTCCTTGATCCGGTCGGCCAACTGTTCGAGCTTTAAGGGAGTCTTTGTCATCGGTTATCCTTGCTTCTTTTTAGCAATGTTTCGGCCACCGATCCGGCGACAGTCTGGGCCAGGCGAACGGGGACTGCGTTTCCCAGTTGCCGCATAGCCTCGGTCCAAGCACCTCGAAACACGTATTTGTCGGGGAAGGTCTGCAGACGGGCAGCTTCGCGGACGGTGAAGTAACGAACCGTTCCGTCCACCCGCGCGAGCATGTTTTCTCCACCCGGCACGCCGTGGTCGCCCGCTTTTAGGGTCTTCGCGGGTTCGTCGAGTGGGCTGCCAGTGTGCCCCTTGTAGATCCGGGCACCAGGATTGAACGCGTGATTTGGAATCTCGCTCCGCAGTTTCTTCTCAGGATCAGGTAGGTCCGCGATTGCGTCCCTCACCGTCAACCACGGGAGCTTGTCGGAATCGAAAGGTAGATCCCCGCGAAGTTTCTCTACACGCGTGGCTTGGCGGGGGTCGAGTCGCGGTCGTTTGCGACTCGCGATTCTATGACGGTCCCAGTACTCCTCCGTCACCCACTGCGAACGCAGCAAGTTGTCTTCCGAATAAGGGCCTTCTGGGAAGCTCCACTCGATACCGAGGTCGGACCGAAATCCAACTAGGAAAACACGCTCACGGCGCTGTGGCACTCCATAATTCGCGGCATTCAGCAGCCGGAACACGACATTGTACTCCGTGCGACCTTGAAGGGAGGTGTGGTGCTTTTCCAGCCTCATGCGATGCTCTTTCCAGTTTTCCGACTTGCGCCGAGTGAAGCTCGGATGTGTTAGCTGGAACTGGATATATTCAAAATAGTCGGCGAATGTTTCCCGCAAGAGCCCCTTGACATTCTCAAAGATGAAGGCCTTAGGTCTCAATTCGCGCACTGCTCGAACCGCCTGTGGAAACATGTCTCTCGTATCTAGGTGCCCACGATGTTTACCGCCCAGTGAAAATGGCTGGCATGGTGGGCCCCCCGAAACAACCACAACATTCGTCAGGCGGCTATAATCGAACTCTCTCACGTCGCCCTCGAACAGTGGCCATTTTTCAACAGCTTGGAAATTGTCACGTTGATTTTCACGGAATGTTTCGCAAGCGTCATGATCCCATTCAATGACAGCCGCGTGACTAAATCCAGCATTCGACATGCCAATCGCTAGTCCACCAGCTCCGGCAAATAATTCAACGCTATGCATCGAGGAACCTCCTAATCTTGCTCTGCAAACGATTGGTGTCGCTAAGCTGGCATTCCCAAATTGTCAGCGCCTGCCACCCCTGCTGCCTGAGGCGCACCAAGTTTCTAGCGTCTCGCTGCTTGTTTCCTTCCAGCTTCGGCCCCCAAAACTCCGGTCGCGATTTCGGCATCCGCGCAAGGGCGCAGGCGTTGTGCCGGTGCCAGAAGCAGCCGTGAACGAAAATGACCTTTCGCCGGGAACGAAAAACGAGATCGGGTCGGCCAGGCAAATCCTTCGCATGGAGCCGATACCGGTAACCTGTGGCGAATACAAGCCTGCGGACGAGTAGCTCGGGCCGCGTGTCCTTTGAGTGGACCAGAGCCATGACCTCGGAACGCTTGGATGGAGGTACCGTATCCACATCTTAAACATTACCGCGACCGATTGAAATGCGGCTGATTGTTCCCATTACAGCACGATGAGGAACTCCCAGCCCTGTGCAAATTGCAGCCGGAACCGAAAGCGGGAACACACCGAAGTCATGATTATCACTTTGGGAATCGGGAGCTTATGGAGGACGGTTAGTTAGTACCGGCAAAAACACTCTTGCGTTGATCGAATTGCGCGGGCGGTGAAAGATGTTCTTCGCGCCACTCCGCTGCAAAGCGCGCAGCAGGTCGCGGCAGCGTTCAAGCCCGCCAGTCGAATACGGGTGGCCGAAATTCTGGAGACGTTGACGGCGCTGGGGCAGACGCGACGGCTCGAAGACCGCTATCTATTGTGATGGGATGATTTTGGATTGGAGAATCCCAGGTCTCAGAAGCGAGACCTGGGGCACCCAAGGTACACCAGCCATCGGTTGGAGACCTGGAGCGGTTTCGCGGGGGTGGAATACGGGTGGCTGGGGTTGTTGTTCTGAGACCTTGCGGCTTTGCTCCGGGTAAGGGATGCGGATGCAGGGATTCTTCGCTGCGCGACAGGGGCAGGGGCAGAATGACTCCTTGCATGGTTGCATGCGGTACGCGCGGGATGATGCGGGCATCGTTCTACCCCACCCAAGCTGCGCTAGGATGGGGTACTCGGCGGGTCCAATTTCTGAGCCATGCCCAATTTTTGCCGCGGATTGGAAGCAGGCCGAGGTTGAGAGATGCCGTTGACCTGCAAATAATTGCCATAGCCGACGACAACGGTCGAGGCCACGAGCAGTACAAGGCCGATCGCGACCAGGCCCTGTGTACGCCGGCTGGTGCCGCGCCACTCATGAAGAGCGATGCCCCAAAGAGTCGAGGAGATAATGATGCTGGCCATGAGCAGCGTCCAACTGGAGAAGGCGTATTTGCCCATCTCGGTCTGGCCCATGCTGTAGAAGAAAAATTGGAAATACCAGATGACTCCAGCGGCGCCGGCGAAGAGATAATTCACGATTAGCCTGCTAACCGGCAGGCGGCTAACAGAGGGCGCGCGGACTGCGGCCGCAGACTGCGAAGGAAATTCCGTTGGTGCGGGAGGCGGCACGGCGGAAACCGCGCCGGACGGAGCGCTACCTGCAGGATCCGTCAGCGCCGAAAGGCCGATGTACTGGCTGGCGGAGCGGTTGCGGACCAACAAGATGAGGCACCAAAAGAAATTTGTGGTAAACCCACCCAACATCACAACCACCAGGACGGGCAGGCCCTGCCACAGGCCGGAGTGATGTTCGAGCGCCAGCTTTGTCTGCGCGATTTGCGCGATTGGCTTCCCGGCTGCGAGTCCGTAGGCGAAACAGGCACTCATCACACCGGCAAAGATGGACACGGCGAGGCCCTTGCCGTAATGGAACTCCTTGACCGTTTTCTTTTTTTCTTCCTCGGAGAGTTCCTGTTCCTTAGAGCGTCCGGCCAGACCGCTGAAGATGATCCCGACGACACAGATGCCAATGCCCAAAAGAATAAATTGGCCGGATCTCTGGCGAACGATTGTCCCCATTTCACCGCTGAAGATCGGTGGCATCAGGGTCCCAAAGACGGTGCAGAGCCCCATGGCAATGGGATAGCCGAGGGCAATGCCGAGATAACGAATGGAAAGCCCGAAAGTCAGCGCGCCAAATCCCCACATGGAACCCCAGAAATAAGAGAAGAAAAGGCTGGACGCTGGGGCGGCATGCAGTATCGAATACAGGTGCGGCACCAGTGCGGCAGCGATCAGGATGGGAGCAAGAATCCAGCTGAATATCCCCTGCACGAGCCAGTATGTCTCCCAAGACCAGCGCTTGATGCCACGGAAGGGCAGGTAGCAACTGGCAGAGGCCAGTCCGCCAAGCCAATTAAAAATGACACCCAGAAAGGGATTTACGCCCAAAACTGCCTCCCGGTAGGAAATCTGTGCCGCGCCAGCCGTACCGAACATGGATTGCACTGAAGCCAAGCAATCATAAATTGTTTATATATCGATTGTGAAATGGAATTTCTATTGAAGTAAGGGATCGAAGTGTATGGAGGCTGCGGCAAGCGACCGCAGGAGACGATGATTGTCGCCTCCCCGGTGACATCCTGGCGCGTTTGGCGTGGACAAAGACGGGAGCAGCATGGCGCCCGCGAGATCCTCTTGGTTCGGTCTGCAAACGGACCGAGGCGCACCAGGACGATCGCAGGAAGTTCTTGAAGCACTCGGACTGAATGTGGTCGTCGATTTCATCCACTGTTGGTTCGGCACAAAGATCGCCGCATATACGAAACACATCTCTTCGAGAAAATTTATTGAAAGGGGGGATATTTCTTTGCTATGCTTTGTGTTGATTTCCAATAAGGAATTAGTTTTCTATTAAATGGCTTGTTGCCCCTTCCATGCAGTTGAACTGAGGGGCAGGGGGCAGGGGACGGACACCATATGCGACAGAAAAAACAAGACCTACTCTGGAAAGCGTTGGATGGATTCGAACTCGAAGTGCCATCCTGGGGATTTGCAAACACTGGAACGCGATTCGGCAAGTTTCTACAGGCAGCGGCGGCAACGTCGATCGAAGAAAAATTTGCAGATGCCGCACAGGTACTAGCGCTGACGGGTATCAGCCCCATCATGGCCTTGCATGTGGAGTGGGACTTGCCTGGGGGACTGGCGGATGTCCCGGCGATCCAGAAGTTGGTGTCGAAATATGGAATCCAGGCGGGATCGATCAATCCAAACTTATTCCAGGCGCAGGAGTACAAATACGGCTCCATTTGCAATCCCGACGCACAAATCCGGCAGAAGGCGCTCGATCATATTCTGCTTTCTGTCGAGATCGGCAAACGGCTCGGATCGCGCGACATTTCCTTTTGGGTGGCCGACGGATCGAACTATCCTGGCACACAAAATATACGGAAGCGGATCGACTGGATGCAGGAGATCTTTCTGCAGACGCATGGTGCGCTCGCCAACAATCAGCGGATGCTGATTGAATACAAGCCTTTCGAGCCCGCCTTTTATCACACCGATATCGCGGATTGGGGCATGGCGCTGGAACTGGCACGCGGTGCGGGGCCACAGGCGCGGGTGCTGGTCGATACCGGGCACCACTATCAGTCGCAGAACATAGAGCAGATTGTGGCGTGGCTGCTGCAACTGGATATGCTGGGGGGATTTCACTTTAACGATCGCAGATATGCCGATGATGATCTGACGCTGGGTTCGATCGATCCATATCAAGTCTTCCGTATCTTTCACGAAATCTTGAGCTGCGAGTTTGAGCGGGGTGCGGCGATGCACGTTCCTTTCATGATCGACCAAAGCCACAATCTAAAAGGCAAGATCGAGGCAATGGTGCAGACGACCATCGCCGCACAGGAGCTCTATGCGCGAGCTGCATTGGTAGACCATGAGCAACTCAGCCGGTTGCAAAACGAGTGTAGGTTGGTCGAAGCAGAGGAATGTTTTCGCGCTGCATTCTGGGAAGATGTTCGACCGGTCGTCCGGGAATGGCGCCTAGCGCGTGGAGTTCCGGAAGACCCGTTGCGCGCGCTCCGCGAGAGCGGTTATGTCGAACGGATTGCGCGGGAACGTGGCGCGAAAAACGCGAAGACTCTCGCCAGCTATGCCTGATTCCAGGTTCCATTAGGGAACAACGAAGCCCGGGAGCTGTTATACTTCGGCTTAAAAACACCATTGGAGCCTACGCACTTGGCAAAGACTTCGACCAAACGCCTATACCTGATTCCTATCCTGTCCAAGGCGTTGGACATCATGGAACTGCTCCAGGCCGAGAAGAGCCCGATGGCGCTGGAGGCCATTTACCGGCGCACGCACTTTTCCAAAACCAGTGTCTACCGCATTCTCAAGACATTGGTGCATCGAGGTTATATTACGCAGGCTGGCGATGGGCTATACCGCAGCGTCGGACAGCCCTCCAAGCTGCGTTTCGGGTTTGGCAGCCAAAGCTCGGAGATGCCTTTTTCAGAAGCCGTAACTTCTAGCCTGCGTGCTGCCGCCGCTGCTTCAGGCGTGGACTTATTGATCCTCGACAACCGTTACGATGGGGCAACAGCCTTGAAAAATGCGGACGCATTTGTCAGGGAACAAGTCGATCTTGTGATCGAATTCCAGGTTGACCAGCATGTTGCTCCTATCCTCGCCGACAAGATCGCTGGCGCGAATATCCCTTTGATCGCGATCGATATTCCTCATCCCCATGCAACGTATTTTGGGGTGGATAATTACCGCGTTGGATTCGAGGCTGGCGTACTCCTCGCAGAGTACGCACAGGAGAACTGGTCCGGCGAGGTGGAGTGGATATTGGGGCTCGATCTGGAAGAAGCGGGAACGTTGGTGCAGAGCCGCATGACCGGTGCTTTTGAAGGAATTCGATCGAAGCTCAGATCGGTACCCGTCGAAAAATTCGTGCGC
>JAKAAZ010000056.1 GCA_021802085.1 Acidobacteriota bacterium | reverse complement strand
GCGGGAAGATGGTCCCGCGCCTGCGCGATGTAGGCATTCACCCCGCGTGCGTAATCCTCAAGAAAGCGGCGGTCGCCTGGGTCCATCGCCGCCAGCGCGGCATCGGCGGCAGGACCGATTTCAAGAATCCGTTGCGCGCGATCATGTTTGACTGCAGCCGGCCCCATGATTTCCGCCAGATTCCCCGAAGCGTAGCGGCGCAGCACATCCATCTGCCACAAGCGGTCTTGCGCAGTCACATAGCCCTGCGCCACCACCAGATCGTCGATGTTCGCTGCGGTAATGTGCGGCACGCCGTGCGGGTCGCGGCGAACGATCGCAGGATGCGACAAGGCCGCAACGTGCAGTTGTCCATCGATCTGCGGCAGAGACGCCCGCATGGCGTGCTTCAGCCACATCGTGCCCAGCAAGCACCCAAGAACGATCGCCACCAGCAGAACCAGCGGGATCGTGAGCGACCATCGCGCCAAACGGCCCCAAGAACGGGATTTGTGGCTGGATTGCGATCCGGATACTGGCATCAGTTTTCAGTCTAGCAGAGCACGGAAGGACGAAATTCCAGCTTCTCAGCAGCGAGGCGAACTGCCTGGTTCTGTTGACATGCTCTTAACTTTATGCAGGACGTCAACAGTGCCATCTGTCCGAAAAACGATGTTCCCAGGGAGCCCGGCAGACACCCGCGAAATTTTTGCAAATAACTTGGCGCATTTCCGGATTTCCACGCGAACACCCGGCCTCGACCTAGCCGAGAAACTAGTTGCCTTAGCAATCAACGCTGCAACAATGGTTGCTAAGGCAACTAAAAATATTCGACTCTATCGGCCCGTCTTAGCCGTCCGCTGCGGTGTCGAATTCAGCGTAATTGTCCAGATGATTCTTGATGATCAAATAGCACTCGCAGGACGTTTTCTCCAGGCCGGCCACATCGACGATATGAATCTCTCCCCGCGTGTACTCGATCAGTCCTTTTGCCTTCAGTAGGCCGGCGGTCATCGAGAGAGTGGGACGCGTGCCGCCCAGCATGTCGGCGAGAAACTCGTGCGACATCTTGAATGTGTTGCTGTGCGCCCGGTCCGCGCAGATCAGCAGCCAACGGGCAAGCCGCTGCTCAGTGTTGTGCTTGGCATGGCAGCCGGCCGACTGGATCGCCTGGAGCAATTGCGTCTGCACATACCGCAGCGCGAGATGTTGAAACTCTTCGCCGCGCGAAAATTCTCTCCTGGCGATCTCTATGCGTGAGGAAAAACCATGTCCGGCAATCTGCGTGTAGACGCGATTCAGACTCCGCTTTGTCCCCATCAGCGCGGACACGCCAATCACGGACTCATATCCAAACATCCCCACCTCGACCTGCGATCCATCGATGAACGTAGTGGTCATCGAGGCCATCCCCGCTTCGACAAAATAAAGATGTTCGATGGCTTTGCCGGGATATTCAATTTCATGTTTCAGCTCGAATTTGACCGGTTGCAGACAAAGGCGCGCGACGGCGTCCCGATCCAAAGCCCTCAAAAGCGTGTTCTGAAATTCGCTCATATGGAATCATGTCTCGCCTTCGGACAGAATTTTATGCCATCAGTATCCGCTCCGCAGCGGATGCCTGGCAAAAAAGCGAAGTTATATCGGGATCGAGCAGACAGCTTTGGAGCAGGCCCGATTGATTCCTGAAACAATCCTACCTCTTGCGCTTTCCTTAGGCGCAAGTTGACATGGATTGACGCGCTCGCGGCGACTCTGCGAGACTCACGCGTATGCGATACAGCGGCAAGGTGGAATACGCCGACGCGCGCAAAATGCGGGAACGAAACACGCGCCTGTATCGGCTGGCGCATTGGCCCATCTGGATCTGGGTGTTTTTTCTGGCGCCGGGGCCGCTGACGTTCACATTGTTTGCCCACGGGTTTGGCCTTGGCAACATGGCATGGCTGGCGGCGGTGCTGGCCGGAACGGGCGTGGCCGCGCTGCGCGGAAAATTGCCGGGGTCGGAACCGCGACCGTATATTCTGCGCTTCGATGAAGACAAGCCGAATCCTCTGTATCGGCGGGTGTGCTACACCTTCGCGTGGAACGCGGTGCTGAGCTTTGCGCTGCTGAATCTGACTGGCCTGTCGATCGCGGCGGTGACGGGGAGATGGTATATGCAGCAGATTTACCACGATGTCTATCTGCCCGTGTGCGGCATCATTCTGCTGCTGGGCGTCGCCGGCAAACTGCCGCGCGTGGGGCGCTCCACCCAAGGCGAAGGCACCGAGCGGCGCTACTTCTACGGCTCCGTGTGGGCAGTGACCGTGGCGCAGACGCTGCTGCTGGCACTGTGGAAGACGCTGCCGCAGACCCAGAGTGCGAGCGCGGCGAAGCTGGCCGTTTTTGTTGGCGCGCTGTCGATGATGGGACTTGCGGCCTATCGCGGGGCGCTGCCGCGGACCCGCCCCATTCTGCCCGGGGAGTCGATGGTCGCGGACTGAGATTCCGCTGCGGGAAATTACTTTTGTCCGAACAGTAGCCCTCGGTTCGGCTGCGTTTTCCAGACGAACACCGCGGCCAGCAGCAGCACGACTGCCACCCACACGCTGCCTTCCGGTCCGGTGGCGCCGCCACTCTGCAGCACGGAACCGAGCGGATGCGCATGCATCCACCGTCCAGCGGAAACGGTGCCGCTGTCGGCGGTGCCATAGAAAAACGACTCCGCCCAGTCCCAGGAGGCATGAAATCCTATGGCCCACCAGAGATGGCCGAGCCGCCACAGGCTGAACGAAAATACCAGCGCGATCATGGCGGCCGCGGTCAGGCCAAAGGGACTTTCTCCTGGATTGGCCTTGTGCATCAAGCCGAACAGCGCGGCCAGCACAAATGCGGCGGGCCAGAAGCGAATACCGCGCGCCAGCGTGAACAGGAGATAGCCGCGCAGCAGGAATTCTTCCGTCATGCCGACCAGAAAAAAACACAAACCCCAGGCCGCTGCATAGCCGAGCAGTTGGCCCACTGGCATGTGCGCTTCGGTCAGCGCGAGATGATGCGTCGCCAGCAAAATACCGATCAGCAGAGACAGGAAAACAAATCCGCAGACGATGCCGATGAGGAATTGGCGGGCGCGGTCGAATCCCGCCAACCCGTAAAAAGCGACCCGCTTCTGCTCGAGCCGCGCCATGCCCGCGGTGGCCAGCACGACCGCAAGCAAGGTGATTGCCTCGGACACAATGGCCAGGGCAGGATGAAAATCGCCGCCGCTGCTGCCGGGCAGGCGTTGATGCAGATGCTGGGCGAACCAGCGCAGCTCAAAACCGGCGAGATACAGCAGCGACATCAGCACGCCGACGTAGAGAAGAATGCTCCAGCCGGCGCGCAGGCCATGCGGCCCAAAGAGCACCGTACTGCGTCCGGGAGACGGCGCGACTAGCTGCGGCGTTCTCGCGTCGTGGAGGTTGTCAGGTGGATCGGGGGGAAGGATTTCCATGCCATTGGCCTCACGGGATCGATGTCTGTGTCCGGTCGTACATAGATTGCAACAGCGTTTGTTCCATAGTACGGCGGAGAAGGAGAGTAGTTTTCGAAATGCCTGAGAATTCTCCGCGAGACGATTGTGCGCCGCTGAATCTTGTGTGTTGAGCGGCGGACGGCAAACTGGACGAAGGACATTCGCTTGACACATCGCCCAATGCCAGCAATCCTAGTTGTTTCAGCCTTATTAGGATATGGCCGCCAACCGATGGTTGCGAATGGAGTGATCGTCCCCAAGTGAAAGTGCGTGTTTTCTATCATGACAAATGTTTCGATGGGGCCTGTTCCGCCTCGCTGTTCGCGCGTTTCCATCGCGAGCGCATCGCTCCTGGCGCCGAATATGAATTTCATGGGCTGGTGCATCGCGCCGGCGCACTGTTCGACGAGAAAGAATTTGTCGGCGACGAGAACGCGATTGTCGATTTCAAGTATTCCCCGTCCCCGGCAGTGGCCTGGTGGTTCGATCATCATCTGAGCGCGTTTCTTACGCCGGAAGATCATCGGCACTTTCTCGCGGGTCAGCGGGACCCAAAGATTCGCGAGCGCAAGTTTTATGATCCCGACTATGTTTCCTGCACCGGCTTGATCGCGCATATCGCCGCAACCCATTTTGGATTCGACGCGGCCCCGGTGGCGGAACTGGTGCGCTGGGCGGACATCGTAGATGGCGCGCGGTATGAGAGTCCCGAGAGCGCGGTCGAAATGGCGCAGCCCGCCATGAAGCTCACCCTGGCCATCGAGTCGGTCCAGGACGCTGCGTTTGTGCCGCGATTGATTCCCCTGTTGACGGAAATGAGCCTCGGAGAAGTTCTCGACCAGCCGTTCGTGCGCGACCAGTTGCCCGAGTTGCTGGAGCGGCACCGCGAGGCGATGGAGTTGATACGGGAACGCTCGTCGTGCGAGCAGGGAACCATTTATTTCGACATCACGGACCATCCGCTGGAAGGCTATAACAAATTCATCCCGTACTATCTGCATCCGCAGGCCACGTATTCGATCGGATTGAGCCGGTCGAGTTTTCGCACCAAGATTGCCGTCGGTTCCAATCCGTGGACCAAAGTTCCGGCGGATCGAATGGTGAACCTGGCGCAGATCTGCGAACGGTACGGCGGTGGCGGACATGCGCGCGTGGGGGCCATCTCGTTTCCACGCGAGAAGGACGATCTGGCGCGTCAGGCGGCGGCGGAAATTGTTGCCGAATTGCGCGCCCACGACTCTTCCTCCGGCAGATGAAGTCTGCCGATTGAATGGATGCCGGTCACGACCGATGCATTCACGGTAACGTTTCTTTTCCGGATGCACATGCGACTTCGGTAACCCACATAGCTCCTCCAAAGTTCTCACTCAAACCGCCATTGCGACTACGATGTTCCCAGTTCAGAAAATGATACAACCCTCGGCTGCGACCGTTGCGGTTCGATTTGGCATGGAGAGCAGAGCGTTCCCTCTTAAGGAAGGGCGCTATTTTGTCGAATACAGGGAATGGAACCATGCGGAGCGGTTGGGGAACGTTCGTTGTCCGATTGCGTCGCTGAGGCGGAGCCTATTGTGCAGAAATCATTCTCGTACGTGGACATTGAAGTCGAACCCGTTTGGCCTTTCGTCCAGCGGGAGGACCATCTCCACGGCATCTCGCTGATCGCCGCGCTGGCGGTTTCGGGAGCGATGTTCGGGCTCTTGTGTGTCGGCGGAGTAGGGTTGCAGCGCAGCACTGGGCTTGCAGCGGTCTTCTGGCCGGCGAATGGAGTTCTGGCCGCTCTGCTTGTCGCGCGTCCCGCGCGAGGCTGGTGGACGTGGCTGCTGGCAGCCTGGATGGGCGGCGCGATTTCCCTTTGCCTGACGGGAAATTCACTCGCGATGAGTGGCGCTGTCGCGGGGTGCAACATCGTCGAAATTCTCGTTGCGGCACGGCTGATACGCTGGACGCTCGACCGCGAGCAGCGGCGGCATCCGAAGCATCCACCGGACCTGGCGTCGGCGGCAACGATGATCCAGTTCATGACCTTTGCCGTTCTGCTGGCTCCGCTGGTCTCGGCGCTGCTGGCATCCACGCTTGCTTCGGTTGCCCTGGGCGCGCCGTTTGCGCAGTTCTTCGCCGCATGGTTTCCAAGTCACGCTTTGGGCATGGCGGTGATGACTCCTTGCACGCTTGCGCTGTGGAACCCCGATTTGCGAAGCCTGTTCACCGGAAGGCGAATCTACCGTACTGTCGGCATGTTTCTCCTGATCCTGGCCGCGACGCTGATCAACTTTGGGCAAAGCAGGCACCATTTTGCTTTTCTTCTTCTTCCCCTGCTGATGCTGGTCGTTTTTCAGGTGGGCATGCTGGGAGCGGTAATCGCGACGTTCGAAGTCACCATCGTGGGCGCGCTTTTCACGCTGCGCGGCAGCGGACCTTTTTGGATGGAATCGGGCGCGAACTTGCACCGAAGCATTTTATTATTGCAGTTCTGCATGTTGGTGCTGCTGGCTTCGGTTGTCCCATTTGCCGCCATTGTCGAACGCCAGCGGTTGCTGCGGAAAGCACTGGAGCGCGTGGTGCGGCGCTATCGCCTGCTGGCGGACAATTCTCGGGACATCGTTGTGTTGTGCGGTTTGGACGGACGGCGTTTGTATGTTTCGCCCGCCGTGCAGGACGTGCTGGGGTGGACTCCCGACGAATGGACGAATGGAGATCCAGTCGATTGGATGCATCCGGCCGATGTAGCGGGATTCCGCCGCGTACTGAACGAGTTATTCCGGGGAGTAGACCAGCCTACCTTTCGCTATCGCACCCGGCATAAGGATGGACGATATGTATGGGTGGGAACCGTCGCGCGCGTTCTGTTCGACGAAACCACCGGCGAACCGAATGCATTCGTGGCGAACATCCGGGATATTTCTCTGCGCATCGACGCAGAACGAAGGCTTGCCGAGGCGCACGAACAGGTGCTGCAGGAGGCGCAGCGAGACAGCCTGACCCAGTTGGCCAATCGCAGACGTTTCGATCAGGCGCTCGAAATGGAATGGAGGCGGGGATACCGCGCCGGCCATCCCGTGGCCCTGTTGATGATCGACATGGACCACTTCAAGAGCATCAACGACACCTATGGGCATCGCGTTGGGGACAATTGTCTCCAGGCCGTTGCCGCCATCCTGCGGGAGATGGGGAGGCGTCCGGGCGATCTGGCTGCCCGCTACGGCGGGGAAGAGTTTGCCATCCTGCTGCCGGACGTGAATCTGGCCAGGGCGATCTTGATGGCGGAAAGCCTCCGCCATCAAGTCCGAGATTACGAGTTCGACGCGGGCACCGGCTGCCCCTTGCACCTGACCTTGAGCGTGGGAGTGGCGGCTCGAGTGCCGACATTGGATGCGCGTCCGGACGCGCTGCTCGACGGCGCGGACCGCGCCCTGTACGCGGCCAAGCAAGCTGGGCGCGATTGCGTGAAGCCCGAGGTGGAGGAACTCGAGTTCGCCATGCCGCTGTTTCCCGTACAGTAAATCCAGGTGTTTGTTCCTGACGCTGCCGGGATGTCCGTCAAGATTCGCGATGCGATTTGGGAAAACGCCATCGAATCAAGATCGGGTGCGGTCCACTATGTATCGGTATCACACAGAATTTCTATTGTCGGCGACCAGTGCCGCGCAATTTCCAGCGTCCTCGGTCCCGGAGATTGCCTTTCTCGGTCGCTCCAACGTCGGCAAATCCAGCCTGATCAATGCGCTGTTAGGAGAACCGGCGGCGCGCGTCTCGTCCACTCCTGGCCGGACGCGAGCGATTAACTTCTTTGCGCTGCACGCGTCCTCGCAAGTCCGGCCGGAACTGATTCTGGCGGACCTGCCGGGCTACGGATATGCCAAACTCTCGCGTTCGATCAGCGCCGAATGGCCGGCATTCATCAATCCCTATCTCGCCACGCGCGATACCCTGGCGGCCTGCGTTTGCCTGGTGGATATGAATGTGCCGCCGCAGCCGGGCGACGCCATGCTGGCGCAATATCTGGACAGTATTCATCGGCCCCGTATCCTGGTCGGCACCAAGGCGGACAAGCTTTCGGGCAACCAGCGGGTGGTTGCGACGAAGCGACTGCGCGAGGCGCTGGAAACGGATGAGATTCTTGTTTGCTCGGCCAAGGATGGGCGCGGCATCGCCGCCCTTTGGAAAGCGATCCACGGAGTGGCGGAAGCACAGGGCAATCTCCGCACAGCGAAGTGAAGAATCCGTACGATATGCACAGAGTGGACTCTGCCATCACCCTCTGGATTCTTCGGTCGCCGCGGCGACCGAAGAATGACTCATCTCATTTTTTGAATACAGTATCTGTAAATCCGCTCGAATGCGAATGGGAGTTCCCCGGCCGCAGATTCGTGACTCGCGCTGGTCTCGCGATTCTTCACCGCGGCTGCAATGCAATCGAATGCTTCGATCCGTCTGCGGTTTGCCAGTCGATAGCAGCGGCCGCTTGAAACCTCCCGGTAGACGCTTCGTTCTGGAAGCTGCTCAGTAATTTGTTCAACTCCTCCGGTTGCAACCCCAGTACGCACAGCAGAGGAACCTGGCGAGGGATGGATGCATCGTCCTCGCTCTGCTGCGGCGATGCCTCCGCAATCAAATCCGGGTGGACGCCGCGTTCCACCATGGCCGGGAAAATATCTGAAGCGAGCCCGAGCAAGCCAACGGACAGCGCCGTTTGCTTGCGCAGTTCATTTTTCAGCACCCGCAGCGATTCATCGAGCGTGTTCACCATGAAATCGCAGCAGCCGTTGCGAACGGCAGCCTTCAGATATTCCGAGGAGGAATCGATGCCTAGAAACGCGCCGCCAGCGATGGTCGAAGCCAGCGCCAGTTCCGCGCCCTCCGTTGCGAAACCCGCGCATACAATCAGCCGCCCGCAAGATTGTCGGCAGCGGGATTGTGAAATCGCTCGGCTGCATTGGCTTGCATGTGTCGATAGGTTCGATGGACGGCGGCCTGACGGGGTTGAGAGCCCAGCTTCCGGTCAAAATCGATTGCAGTGTCCGGTTTTCCCATCCCATCACCATTGCGAATAGGGAGTGCCGTTGCTGCCGACCAGGTCGGAACCGCTGTGGACGTCGTCGATTCCGGTCTGCGACTGATCGACACTGCTGTAGGAGTCCGACTCGTCCGGGACCCAGGTGGTGTCGCTGTGTGTCATGGGATCGACGGGAAGCGATTTCAGGTAACCGGCCTGCACCAGATCGTCCAGAGACTGCGGAGCTGCCTGCTTATCTTCCGTGTACTGCTCGATCGCGTCCCGCATGGTATGCAGGTCCTGGCGCAGCGCCGCCTCTCTCGCGCTGCGGATGGCAGAGATATAGCTGGGCACGGCGACGGCCAGCAGGATGGAAATGATGAGCATGACGACCATCAGCTCCACCAGCGTAAAGCCGCGCTGGCGCCGATCGATCTGGTGAGCATTCGCAAACGGATTCCAGGTTCCTGCTTTGAAACGCAAGGTGCGGAATTGGCGCGATATCGTTTGGCTCACAGTTACCATGTGTTGTACTTTGTTCCATCCAGCGCCGTGCCGTCGGAGGCCGAATGCACGTCGAACACGTTCTGACCGCCCCAGGAATCGCTATCCGGATCGTCCTGCATGGAGCGCAGCACCCAATCCTGTTTGCCCGTCATGGGATCTATGGGAATTGACCGTAGAAATTTCACCTTGTGCCCTTGTACATCCACGCCATTGACCAGAGTGTCCAGGTCCGGCGGATATCCATAGCTGTCGATCGAGGTTTGAAAGGCCTGGCGATCGGCGGCGTCTTTATATTTGTCGATGGCATGCCTCATCTGCCAAAGATCGTCGCGCAGAACCTGCTCCTTTTGCCGCTGGATCTGGAACCGCGCAATCGGATAGGCAACCGATGCCAGAATAGCAAGGATGGCGATGGTGACAATCAACTCGACCAGCGTCAGTCCCTGTTGCCCTCGGCCCCTTGTCTTTTGTCGAGGGAACGGGAGAACGCGGCAGGCGGTCTTCATGCCTAAGGGTTGCTCCCTGGGAATTTCCGCGGCAGTACCACGCTCGCGGCAATGACCGCCGCGACAGCGATCCGCATCGAGATTGTTCAACTTCATTGCGAAGCGCTCCCTACTATCCCAGCTTACTGCACATGTACGACGGCGGGGGAGCCCGCAAGGACGGGCAGGATCGTTTGCGCGCTGTTGCGGGCAGCGGATTTGATGACCTGAACCGTGGCGTCGCCCGGGGCCTTGGCCTGGAAGGTAAGCGAGCAGAGGTCTCCGTTGCCAGTGATACCCTTGACTCCGGGTGGCCGCGAAGTGCTGATCGTGACATTCCCGTTGCCATCATCGCGATGGACCAGAGCGGTCGTCTGGCCATCTTTCGCCAGCAGGCTTCCGGTATCGACATTGATCAGGCTGAGCACGTTGGGATCATAGTGCAACTGCATGGGCACCGAGAAAACGTCGTGACCGCCGCTCAAATCCAACTGCATCTGAAAGGTGGTCCCCACCTTGTGGACACTCTGTTGCGGAGAGAAGGAAAGTTCGAGCGGGGAGCCGCCCGCGGGCGTGCCGGGTGAGTTCTCCGCCGTAGTCTTCATGTTCTGCGCGAACTGGCTGGCTGCCTCCGCGGCTGTCGGCGGCGGCGGGGTGCTCGGCTCAAAAGTAAGCGGCGGCTGGCCGGTGCGCGTGATGGCAGCCGACGACATTCCCGCAGTGGCCGGGTCCATGCGCAAACTTACGTTGGCGCTCGTTCCGGTATCGATGGTGCGCAGGTTGAGCGGGCTCAGATTGATGCTCCGCACAAGATGGGGAATCAACACGAAAACGATCTCATCGTTGACGGTTTCGGTCTGCTGGGAACTGAACAGGTATTTAAGAAGAGGAATTTCTCCCAGCCCAGGAGTGCCTCCAACCGTGAGACTTTCCGAGTGTTGAAGAATGCCTCCCAGCAGGTTAGCCGAGCCTTCCCTCATGCGGATCACTTGTTGCAGGTCCTGCTGCCCGATGACAGGCTGCTCGATGCCGCCCAGATTGCTGTAGCTGGTGATGTTGGAAACGACGATATGGAGCTTCATCGAAACATCGCCGTCATAGTGGATCGTCGGCTGCATGTCGATATTCACGCCAACATCGATGTAGGAAAACTGTGTGCTGACCAGCGGACTGATACCGGCCGCGGCGATGCCGGCGCCGGGCGAGAAGGAACCGGTGGCAATCGGGACTTTCGATCCGATCTTGAGGGTGGCCTTTTCACCGTCCACCGCGCGAATCTGCGGATTTTGCAGGACCCGCGTGTCGGAATCGGTCAACAGCATGTTCAGCGTGGCCGGGCCGATGGTAATGCCGAAATTCGTTCCGTTCAGATTGGCTAAATCGTTCATCGTCAGGTTGGGGGCGGTTCCCGCGGTGCCAGTGATGCCCGTGGTGGGGGTCGTCGTGGCCGCTGTCGTGGCTGCCGTCGAGCTTTGCAACTGCACGCCGATGGAGCCGGGCAACTGCAGTCCGATGTTTCGCAGCAGGTCTTTATTGACTTCGAGAACGGCGATATCGACGACCACTTCCGGCTTGGCCTTATCCAGATCGTCGATGATCTTTTGCGCCAACAGCAGCTGGTCCGGACTTCCGCGCATGACGATGGCGTTCTGGCTGGGAACGGCCTGCATTTTGACGGTGGTGTCCATCAGATTCCGCACCGCATTCAGGACTTCGTTCAGGTCATTTGCCTGAGTGATGTTGCCCAGATAAAAGGTCTGCACCGCCTGTTCTTCCAGTTCCGCGCGCTTTTGGCGGGTGTCCGCCGCTACGAAAATCGTGTCCGCGGTCACGGGTCTCCAGAAGGTCTGCGATACGAACGCGATGCTGCGAAGAGCGTCGTACAGCGTGACACGGTCCAAGTCGATGGGGATGCGCTTTGAAGTGTAATCGGGGTCGAACAGAATGTTGATGCCGGCAAGTTTGCCAATCGTCTGATAGATCACTTTCGTGTCGGCCACCATGTGAATGGTGATCGGTTCGTTGGAGATTGGCTTCAACTGAAGCGGTCCGCTCAGTTCCTGCAGTTCCTGCTGGTTCTGGGCCGAAGTGACGGCCATCTGGTCCGATCTCGGCTGCAATGCGGTCTTGCCGTCGATAAGAGTCTGCGTCCGCCGCGCCTCCTGCTGGGCAGCCTCATTGCTGGGATCGATTTCAATTGCGCGCAAAAAATCGGTCAGCGCATCGTTCAACTGGCCCTGATCGCGCAACTTCCGGCCCATGGTTACGTATTGGAAAGCCGCCTGGTACTTGAGCCGCTGATACGACTCCTTGTATTCCATGTCCTTCGGTTTTTCGAGCCACGCCTGCCGGTAATCCTGATACGCGGTGATGTAGTCTTCGCGAATCTCGGCTTGCTTCCCGTGTTTGAAATAGCTTTTTGCGGACTCGGCGCGCAGCGGAGACAACGCTCCCTGCACCGCGAAGCAAACGATGAGGAGGCAAAACCAGCCGAAAACGCACGAGATGCGTAAGACAGGTAAACGAGACACAGGGTGTCGCAACGGAGATTCAGGCAGACCAGCGCATGGATGCGCGGACCGGCTTGCGGCGTTGCAGGGATCCCGATCGATAAAACGATGAAAGGGCAAAGGCATGAATTCGACGCATCCTGGCAGTTTTGATCTCCCGGCGATCAACGGACGTTTCGTTCGGCCAAAGCAGCAGGACGTTACCATCAATATACCATCGCGGGGTACGAGCCTGGCTCGGGTCCGCTTCCGCGGCGAGGGGGCGGCGGTGGCTTGCGTGCTAGCATGGGAAATTGGAGCGAGTTCACTCCGCATCGAGACCGTCGAGCTTTGTTTTCAGACAGCATTTCCTCGCTGAACGCGGTGTGCGCAGACAGCCTTCTTCCCCTTCGGATGGAGTAGTACCTCCGAAAGATGCCCGATCATGTCACGTCCAACTACCAATTTGGTCCCGAACCCGCCGAAAAAGCCCAAGCCGCGCGACCCGGTCGCTTCCGGCGAGCGCGATGCGGCCGTGAACCGGCAGGCCGGGCATAATTACTTTTTGCTGGAGAAGTTTGAGGCCGGGGTCGTGCTGCGCGGCACCGAGGTCAAGTCGATCCGCGAGGGCAAGGCCAACCTGCGCGACGCCTACGGCCTGGTGAAGGATGGGGAGGCATTTCTGCTGAATCTGCACATCGGTCCCTACTCCCACGGCAGCTATACGAACCACGACGCGGTGCGCACGCGCAAATTGCTGCTGCACGGCGAGGAAGTGCGCAAGCTGCTGGGCAAGGTGCAGCAAAAGGGCCTCACGCTGATTCCGACCCGGCTCTACTTCCGCAGAGGGCGCGTGAAGTGCGAACTTGCCGTGGCCAAAGGAAAACAGACCTGGGACAAGCGCGAAACGGAGCGGCGACGTGAAGACGATCGCGATGCGCGGGCCGCCATCGCCGCCAGCAAGCGGCGCAATGCGTAGTGCGCCTGCACAAAAGAATCGTCACCAACCGAAATTTGAAAGGAACTTGAACTCTGAATGAAAACTGAACTGAAATTTGAAGCTCTCCAGTCTCTTCCAGCCGAACTCCTGGTAGTTCTGGCCGCCGACGCATCCACTTCCAAAGACAAGAATGCAGTCGCCGAGCCGATTCTGCTGACCAACGACTCCACTGTCGCCAACGCGGACAAACCGGTGTTAAAAAGCGGCGAATTTACAGCCAGCGCGTGCGAAACGCTGCTGTTCTACGGGCCGGCAGAACTGAAGGCCAAACGGCTTCTGATCGTCGGCGTGGGAAAAATCGGAAAAGTTTCGCTTGCTGAAATTCGGAAAGCCGCTGGAACGGCTGTGCGCTTCGCCAAGCCGCGCAGCATTCGTCAGGCCACATTCGTGGTGCCGGAATACGACGGATTGGATTTAGCCGGAGCCGCTCGCGCAGCGGTCGAGGGCGCGTTTGTGGGTGACTTCGATCCGGATACCTATCGCTCGGACCGCAAAGATCGCTCCATCGAGCAGTTCACGGTGGTCGCTCCCGCGAACGCGGACAAGAAAGCGATCGAGGCGGCGTTCCGAGACGGCGTGATTCTGGGCGAGTCGCAGAACTTTACTCGCGCGCTGGTCAACGAGCCGGGCAATCGACTGACGCCGACCGTGCTGGGCGAGCGCGCCGCCGCAATGTGCAAAGAGCAGGGATTGCCGTGCGAAATCTATAGCACCGACAAGATCAAAGAGTTGAAGATGGGCGCGTTCTGGGCGGTCGCGCAGGGCTCGGACGAGCCGCCGGCGCTGATCGTGATGCGCTATGAGCCGAAGGACGCACCCAAAGACGGGCCGGTGCTGGCGCTGGTGGGCAAGGGAATTACCTTCGACACCGGCGGCATTTCTATCAAGCCCTCCGATGGCATGGAGAAGATGAAGTACGACATGGCGGGCGGCGCTGCCATGATCGGGGCCATGCGGGCGATTGCGCAGTTGAAGCCGAAGGTGCGCGTGATCGGGATTGTTTGCTCGGCAGAAAATATGCCCTCCGGCAAGGCGTACAAACCTGGAGATGTTGCGATAGCGATGTCCGGCAAGGCGATTGAGGTGCTGAACACCGACGCCGAAGGCCGCATGGTGCTGGCCGATGGTCTGCATTACGCGAAACAACTGGGGGCGACGCATTTGATCGATGCGGCGACGTTGACCGGAGCCTGCGTGGTGGCGCTGGGCATGGTGAACGCCGGGGTATTCGCCAACGATGAGGCGAGCTACGAACATTTTCAGAAAGCGCTGGCAGTTTCCGGCGAGAGATTCTGGCGCTTGCCGCTCGAAGATGAGTACCGCGAGATGATCGTCTCGCACATTGGAGACATTACGAACACCGGCGGAAGCCGCTACGGCGGCGCGATTACGGCGGCCATGTTCCTGAAAGAATTTGCGGATGAAACCCCATGGCTGCATCTCGACATTGCGGGCGTCGCCTGGATGGATGAACAGAAGCCGTGGATTGCCAAAGGGCCGTCCGGCGTGGCCGTGCGCAGCATTGTGGAGTGGGTAAGGAGCTACGAGAAGGAATGAGAAACGGCGGCCAATAAAAGGGACGGTAGAGGGACCTGTTTCCTGTTCTGGATTCGGTCCAAAAAGCCGTCCGCCGATTTTGAATGTGGATTTGCATTCGACCTGCTGGCGGCAGGAATCCAGGCCAGAGGTGGTAAACTTAGGTTTGTGGGAGATCTCCGATGCCTTATGTCATCCGAAAATCCGGCAGTGCGGGTAAGGCGCGTGCGACTGACTCCGCGAAGCCGGCAACCCAGCGCGTAAAGCTGCCGCCGCCCGTGAGAGCGCCCAGAAAGCCGGCAACCACAATCATCCAAATTATCCAACAGCCGCAGCCGACAAATAACTAGGCCCCATGCCAGTTACGCCTGCCGCGCTCGAAATCCTGCTGATTCTTCTGCCTGGATTTACCGCGGCCTATCTTGTCCAGTTGCTGGCGACGCGCGCGAAGCAGACCGATCTGGAGAAGATCGTTGAGGCGCTGCTCTTCAGCTTTTCGATTTATGTGAGCTACAGCCTTATTCGGCACACCGGCCTGCCGGTCACTCTGGTTTCGACGGCCCATGGAGATACGTTTCTATTCCAACGTATCAACCTCGTCTGGTTGATCGGACTGACTTTATCTTTTGCCTTGCTGATGATCCTATACGTCAACAAGGATGGAGCGAGGTTCTTCCGTTGGGCCCGTTTGACTGAGCGCACATCGAGAAACTCGATTTGGAACGACACGTTTCAGGATGTGCAGCAACAGGTCGATCCGGAAGCTGGATCCATTGTGCAAGTGGAACTCGGAGATGGCAGACGGGTGATAGGGGCCGTGAAATTCTATTCGGATACGGCAGATGAATGCTCGGTGTTTCTGCAGCGTGCCGCGTGGGTAGGCGAAGACGAAACAACGGATATCCCAATCCTCGGCCCAGGGATTTTGTTGACCGGCAATGCGAAAATCACTTCTGTAAGTTTTCTCGATCCGCAGTAGATTCCAAACCCAACGAGCAAATCCATTGGCGTTTTTTTACATCACGTCCGGCGCTTCGATGCCCATCCAACTGAGCGCGCGGAGCAGTTCCCGCTGGGCGACCGCCGCTGTGGCCAGCAACAATGTTTTTCTGGCTGGATCGCTCTCCGTCAAAATGTGATGGCGATGGTAGAAGTTGCTGAACTGCTGCGCCAGTTGAAACGCATACTTCGCCAGATACGCCGGTTCCGTGCTCTGGATGCAGCGTTCCAGGACATGCACGGATTTGCTTGCTAGCAGCCAGAGTTCCCACAGGCTGTCGCCGTCTTCGCCGGTGAAATAAGCAGCCGCATCGACGGTAGCAAATTGTTGCAGTGCTTCTTCCGGCGCGATCCCAGCTTTGCGAAAAATGTTCGCGGCGCGGACGACGGCGTATTGCGCGTACGGTCCGGTCTCGCCTTCGAAGCTGAGCGCGTCCTGAAAATCGAACGCGATGACGGTGTTGCGGGTGTAGCGCAGCATGTAATAGCGGAGTGCGCCCACGGCGATCTTGCTGGCAATGCTGTGCCGCTCGGCTTCGCTGAGTTCTGGATGGCGAGCATTCACCTCCGCCAGCGCGGATGCGATCAGTTTGTCGATCAGGTCGTCAGCCTTCACGCCAAAGCCCTTGCGTCCGGAAACTTCAATGTAGGCGCGCTTCTGGTCCTCATCGAAAACCAGATAGCCCAGTTCCATG
The DNA here is from genome assembly GCA_021802085.1 of Acidobacteriota bacterium. GTDB lineage: Bacteria > Acidobacteriota > Terriglobia > Terriglobales > Acidobacteriaceae > JAKAAZ01. The sequence goes on along the minus strand of JAKAAZ010000056.1, from coordinate 1,734 downwards.
GCGCAGCGCGGAGTGAGCGCGACCATTTCATACGAGAAGTGATGATAGTTGTCGGCTTCTTTGGCGAAGCCCATGCCTCGCAACGCTTCAATCACATTGTTCTGCGGATCGGCCTGACGCGAATCGATGACGTTATAGATGACTGTGCCCTTGCCGAAGCGTGGCCCTACCAGGTTTTGCTCAACCGTCGAAATCCAGCAGGGCGTTTCTCGATTGGGGTAGGAATAAAATTCCCGATAGCCAAAATCAAGGCCGAGCTTGTTGAACTTCCATAGGTGATACGCGATGTCTTTGCCCACGTAACCCACGGTGCCGTTGGAGCGCACGATCACCTTGGCTTCTTGGTCTGGATTTTCGCCGTCGGCGCCCGCCGTTCCCGCGCGGCGCATCACCCAGCAGCCGGCGTTCTTGCCTTCCGTTTCCTGGTACAGCACGCCCTTTTCCTTCATCAACGCGAAGGCAGCATTCCAAAAATGCAGATGCAGGATTTCGCTTTCGCGGGGCAGGAAATCATATTCAATGCCGAGGCGTTGCATGGTTTCCAGATGCCGCCGCACGATTGCTGTAGACACTCGTTCGGCAATCGCGGCGGTTTCGTTGCCGCCGACTTCGAGCGCGTGCAGCGTGTCCAGGCGAACCTGCTTGCGCGCCTGCTTTTCGCTGTCCTCCGCGTCGTACCACTGCGAGACATACGCGTACAGGTCCCAGCAGGCGAAGTCGATCCGTTCGCCGCGCGCGGCAAGTTCCTGCATCCAGCGCTCCACGCCTGCCAGATCCAATTGCCGCAGGTGTACCAGAGCGACGACGACATCGGCCACCTGGACGCCCGTGTTGTCGATGTAATTCTGAACCCAAACATTATTTGGCGTTCTGTCGTCCAAGCCGACACGCAACAGACGAGTCAGCGTGTCCCCCAGAATGGCATTGCGCAAGTGGCCTACGTGCGCGGCTTTATTGGGATTGATACTAGTGTGCTCAACGCCCACGTCGTACTGAGCAACGCCTAAGTTTTCCTTTCGCCTTGCTAGCTGGTGCGCGGCCTCATTACGATCCAGATGGCAGTTGATATACCCGGCGCCTGCGACATCAAACCCGGTGAATCCGGGCACGCTGCCCAGCGCTGCGACCAGTTCCTCGGCGATTTTGCGCGGTGCTTTGCGAAGGGTACGCGCTAGCTCAAAGGCGATCGGCAGGGCATAGTCTCCCATTTCAACCTTGGGAGGCTCCTCGACCGTGAGGCGAGGAATTTCTACCTGGAATTTTTCAAGCAGGACAGCGCGAAGGCGCTCGAATAAAGATTGTCGATAGGTGCGATACACAGGGTACGTCCGTGGGCGCTGGGTCGCCGCGGCGACCGGGTAGCGATTCGATGAGTTAGAACGAATTTTAGCAGAGTGCGCCGCGGCAAACATTCCCGCAGGGGCTAAATAGGCTGCGGAAAACTCAATTTCTCGGAAGGGGTAAAAAATGGATCGCGCCAGGATGCCCCAGGAACGATCCGTGAGGCTTGACTAATTGTTTTCCATCCCGCAAATTTCGTCCTTTCGCCATACATTCGGAGTTTTTCCGCAGCCTGTAATGCCCTGATATGGAGTGACCCTGTCAATTCCTGCGAAACTGTGGGGTTGTTTTTGTTTTTGTCGTTGTCGTTGCATTGGTCGTTTTCCGAGGACAGGGCGAGCAGCAGTCGGGGCAGATTTTAGCGACGATCGATCAGTCTGATATTCGCGGGTC
>JAKAAZ010000055.1 GCA_021802085.1 Acidobacteriota bacterium | reverse complement strand
TGATTCATTGGGGAACCGCTTGAAAAAGGCGTAAGCACTGATCGTCGATCTGCTCATGTGCTCATTCTAGATAGGTTAGCTCAGGGAGTAAAGTATATAATTCCCTTATAAAGTCCATCCAGGGGACTGGCTTACGTTGTTGTCTGCTTGTCTCCTGTTAGCGGCCTGCGGTTTGTTGGCTGCGTATGTCCCAGCGCGGCGCGCTGCGATGACGGAACCCATCGAAATACTACGGGAGGAATAGAGAAAGATACGACGAACTTGTGTGCCGATCTTTGCTAAGCGCGGCGTCGGGTTATCACGCAATTTCAGGCAGGAACAAGGTTTCGATAGGTGGAATGAGAATGATTCAATTGAAAAATATCGACCGCAGCTACAAGTCCGGCGTGGGACAAACGTGGGTGCTACGACGCATCCACATGGAAATCCTCGAAGGTGAGTTTGTCACCATCATGGGACCTTCGGGATCGGGGAAGTCTTCGCTTCTGAATATCCTTGGTCTGCTGGATGACGACTGGCAGGGGGAGTACTGGTTTGGCGAGCAGGCCGTCCACAAACTGAACCGTAAACAGCGCGCCGATCTCTCCCGACGCAGCATGGGCATGGTTTTCCAGAGCTATCATCTGTTGGATGATTTGACGGTGGCCGAGAATATTGACCTGCCTTTGTCGTACAAGAACATTCCTTCCTCCGAACGGCAGGCGATGGTTGCCGACGTTCTCGATCGCTTCCGCATGGTGGCCAAGAAGGACCTCTTTCCGTCCCAGCTTTCCGGCGGTCAACAGCAACTGGTAGGCATCGCGCGCGCCGTCATCCACAAACCTGCGCTGTTACTGGCAGATGAGCCGACCGGCAACCTGCATTCTATCCAGGCGAAAGAGATCATGGAGCTATTTCGTGAACTGAACCAACAGGGAGCGACGATTGTTCAGGTCACGCATTCCGGCCTGAATGCCACATATGGGACACGTACCGTCGAGCTTTCCGATGGATGGATCGTTTCAGATTCTGCACGCCCCAAGTTGCAGCAGTCAGAAGAGGGAAGAGCGTGAGGAGCCTTAGTAGATTCGATTGGAAGGTATTTCTGCGGGTCAGTGCTGCCCTGGGCGTATTGGCAACTGGAACAGTTTCGTTTTCGCAACAGGCGGCTGTTGAAGCTCCGCAACTACGACTTGATATTCCCCACTCCAACGATCCGTTCACGACGTATCTGCCGACGCATGTACCGGAACCGGATCTTGCCAACTCTCCGCGTATCGACGGGTTGATCCAGGACGGCAAGCTGTACCTCTCGTTGCACGATGCAATTGTGCTGGCGCTGGAAAACAACCTGGACATCGCCATTGCCCGCTTTAACATTCCTATTGCAGAGACGGACATTGAGCGCACCAAGGCGGGTGGATTCTTTCGCGGCGTGGATACCGGTGTGGTGCAGAACACTCCTGGCGCAGGCGTTGGCGGAGTAGGCACGGGAGCCGCCGGGGCCGGAGCCGGCGGGGGAGCCGGCGGTACTTCCAGCGGTGCGGGCGGTGCAGGCGCGGGATCCTCGGGCCTGGTGCAGTCAACGCTCGGCACCGGAACGATTGTGAACTCCTACGATCCGCTTATCACGGGGACATTTAGCCTGGAACATTACACGCAGCCGCTCTCGGACCTTCAGCTCTACGGTGTGCCATCGTTCCAACTGAACACATTTATCGGCAATGTGAAATATACGCAGTCGCTTCCGACGGGAGCGACGGTCGATTTCCGCTTCTACAACAATCGTTCGGCGACCAATAGCATCTTTACCAGTCTCTCTCCGCAACTGGGAAGCTATTACAATTTCGAGATTATCCAGCCGCTGCTTGCCGGATTTGGGTTCCTGCCGAACCTGCGTTATCTCCTGATCGCCAAAAATAACCGGAAGATCACCGACGCCAGCTTTAAAGATCAGATCATCACCAGCATCAGCCAGATTGGCAACATGTATTGGGACCTGGTGAACGCATATGACGACGAGCAAGTAAAGGAACGTTCGCTCGATTTTGCGCAGCAGACTTTCGAGAGCGACAAAAAGCAGTTGGAGTTGCAAGCGATTCCGCAGATGGACGTCCTGAAGGCCGAAGGCGAGGTGGCCCAGCGCAAACAGGATATGACCATCGCCAAGACCACGCTACTTTTTCAAGAACTCTTGCTAAAGAATGCGCTGACCAAGAACCTCGACGACCCAATGCTGGCCGCTATGCCGATCGTGCCGACAACGTCGATGCGTTTGCAGGATGACGCTGCCGAGCCGCCCTTGCAACAGATGGTTGCCGAAGCCATGCAGAATAGACCGGAGTTGTACGAATCCGCGCTCGATCTTGAAAACCGTAAAATCACACGGAAATCCGCTGAGAATGCGCTACTGCCCAGCCTCGCGCTCGAAGGGTATTATGGTGGCACCGGACTATCCGGACAATTGAATCCCGCATTTGAAGGAACAAACGCGTCCACTGTTCCGAAGGACTGGCCGGGCGCGGTTTCCCGCGCGTTCAACAATTCATCCCCCGACTATCTGGTGGGCCTTCAGTTGCAGATCCCGCTGCGCAACCGGGTGGCCAAAGCCGACCAGTACCGCTCCGAGCTTGAATATCGGCAGGCGGAGCTTCGCGCTCAGCAGTTGAAAAAACAGATCCAAATCGAAGTAACCAACGCGGCCTATGCGCTGGAGCAGAAGCGGGCCCGGGTGGAAGCAGCGGGACAGTCGCGCGATCTGGCCGAAAAGACCTTCGAAATTACTCAGCAGGAACAAAAGCTGGGAGCAGGTTCGAGCTACCAGACACTTTCCGCCCAGCACGACCTATCGGTGGCGGAATCGGCCCTGGTAGCGGCGGAGACAGACTACGAGAAATCGCGCGTTGAATTGAACCGAGTGATTGGAGCCACATTGGACCTGAATCACATCTCGATTGCGGATGCTAGAACCGGGGTTGTCCGGCAACCGTAGAAGAACTTGCTTGCCAATCGCGATACTCTAAGCGAGAGGCTGACGATGGCGGAACAACCTGTGCTTCTCGATCGGAACAAGCCGGATGCAGGCACGCTACCGAGCGTGCTTGCATCCGATGACCAGCCGCAAATTCTCGAAGCGCTTACATTATTACTGCAGTCCGCGGGCTTCCACGTGGATACTGTCGGTTCTCCGGAATCGGCGCTGCACGCGCTTCGCAATCGATCCTATGACGCCCTGTTGATGGACTTGAACTACACCCGCGACACCACTTCCGGCCACGAAGGATTGGAGTTGCTGCGGCAAGTATTGGAGATCGATTCACAGCTTCCTGTCATCGTGATGACGGCCTGGGCCAGCGTCGACCTGGCGGTGGAGGCGATGCGCCGAGGCGCTCGAGACTTTATTGCAAAGCCTTGGGAAAATGCGCGGTTGTTGACCGTTTTGCAAACTCAGGTGACCCTCTATCGGGTGTTGCGTCGTGCCCAGCTATTGGAGGCGGAGAATCAACTGCTGCGGGCAACGGACAGGCCCGAGATGATTGCCGGATCGCCGGCGATGCAACCGGTTCTCGATGCAATGACACGTGTTGGGCCTTCGGACGCCAATGTTCTGATTACCGGCGAGCACGGCACTGGGAAAGAGATTGTCGCGCACACGCTGCACGCGTTGTCTGCACGTGCCGAGCAGCCATGGATTGCGGTGAATACCGGTGCGCTCTCTGAAGGCGTGTTTGAAAGCGAAGTGTTCGGCCATGTCAAAGGTGCGTTCACCGATGCGCGAACAGACCGCATCGGGCGCTTTGAACTCGCAGACCGGGGAACGCTGTTTCTGGATGAAATTGCCAATGTCCCGGTCCGTCAGCAGGCAAAACTTTTGCGCGTACTGGAGGCGGGAGAACTGGAACCGGTCGGCTCCTCACGCGTGCGGCGGATTGATGTGCGCGTGCTCTCTGCAACGAACGCCGATCTGATGCATGAGTGCGCGGAGGGGCGCTTTCGTCCCGATTTGCTCTTTCGGCTGAATACGGTGGAAATTCATCTGCCTCCACTGCGAGAAAGGCGAGAGGACATCCCCGCGCTAGCGGCGTATTTTCTTGCGCGCTACGCAGCGCGCTACCGCAAACAATCGAGGGGCTCGACGCGACAGCTCTCCACGCCCTCCTCGATCACTGGTGGCCTGGAAACGTTCGAGAACTCGAACATTCCATGGAGCGCGCTGTACTCATGAGCCGCGGCCGCCATATCCAGGCCGGGGACCTGAACCTTCAGACGACGAAACCAGCTGATGACATCGATGAGATGAGTCTGGAAGCAGTCGAGAGTATCCTGATCCGTAAAGCTCTGGCCCGGCACGATCGCAACGTGAGCCAAGCCGCCGACGCTCTGGGCTTGAGCCGCGGAGCCCTGTACAGGCGGATGGAAAAGTATGGTATCTAGTGCGGCAAATCGTGCACGATCGTCCGCTTCTCTGCCGCCACGTCCCGCAATCGGCTTCAAGATTCCGCGTCTGCGTTTTGAAGTTCGGCTCGCCGGATTGCTCGTGTTGCTTACTCTTCCAACGCTCACGCTCGGCTGTGTCGCCCTGTACATGTGGCATGCGTCCATCTTGACCTGGTTGTGTGTTCTTTCTAGTCTTCTCATTCTGCTGGCATCTCTGGGCTCGGCGGTGTTCCAGCATATTGTCCGACCATTGCAGACGCTCTCCAACGTCGTGGCGGCCTTGCGGGAAAACGAATATTCCTTTCGCGCGCGCGAGATCGGCCAAGGAGATGCACTAGGCGACCTGGCCGCGCAGATCAATGAGCTGGCTGGCGATCTTCGCACACGCCGGCATCGAGAATCGGAGACGTTTGCTCTCCTGGAACGCGTCGTTGAAACCATGGATCTGCCCGTGTTTGCCTTCGACGCAGCCTCAGATTTGCAGTTGACCAATCCGGCTGCACTCAAGATGCTCCAGCTGCCGGCAGATTCGACGTTGCATCAAAGCGCGAATTCTCTGGGACTGATGGAGATCCTCGATTGCCCGGACAATAGTGTCGTTTCGCTGGCCATGCATGGGCGAGAAGGTCGATGGATGGTGCGACGCAGCAAGTTTTATCAGAATGGAATGCCTCACACTCTGCTGCTGCTTTCCGATGTGAGCGGGGTGTTGCGGGAACAGGAGCGTCAGGCATGGCAGCGGCTGATTCGCGTGCTTGCACATGAGGTCAACAATTCTCTTACGCCTATCAAATCGATTGCCAGCAGTCTTCGCTCGCGCGTGCAGTGGGTCCCAGCAGCGCAATCCGCTGACTGGACGAGCACCGGTGAGCGCCACAATCGGACCGTAAATCCAGTGGATATGGAGCACGGACTGGCCATCATCGAAGAGCGCGCGGACTCATTGAACCGTTTTCTCCAGGCATATAGCCAGCTCGCCAAACTACCCGCGCCTGTAAAGACTACCTTCCGAGCGATTCCTCTACTGGAACGTGTCTGTCATCTTGAGACCAGGCTCAAGATAGTTCTCGATGTCGCGGAAGATACGGATATCTATGCCGATGCAGCCCAGTTGGAACAGGCGCTCATCAATCTAATCCGCAATGCTGTCGATGCGGCGATGCAGGCGCACGACGACAAAATGGCAGCGCATGTAACCGTCGTATGCAAAAAGCGGCCAGACAGCGTGGTCATTCATGTCGAAGACAACGGAATCGGACTGGCCAACCCCGCCAATCTGTTTGTGCCGTTTTATACAACGAAGCCCGGCGGTACTGGAATTGGATTGGTTCTCGCGCTGCAAATGATTGAAGCCCATGGAGGCACGCTGACCTTAGCCAACCGCGACAATGCGCCCGGTTGCTGCGCGGAGATTCGTCTGCCCATGATGTCCAATGTCACGCTTCTACCCTCCGAACCATAAGGTTTTTCCCCGCTTGAGCTGGCACCCTTGGTTTCCGGAGTGTCCAGTTCTGGACCTGGATTTCACTTTGGACGCCTTATCGAGCCGAGCTATTGCGCTACCAGCGTATATCGCGGTAGAAAATGCAGTGGGTTTCCAAATACCAGGAAACGATGAACAGAATGAACATGGCGCCAGTAGCCCAGCAGAATACCTGAATGGGAAGTGTGGCTGCGAGCCGCGCGTCGTCGGCGGAGTGCTCGGGTGCCGAGTCACGAAAAATCAATCCGCTGACCAGTGAGATTCCGCCAGCCAGCACCAGCATTTCGAGAGAGTCTAAGATTCGTTGCTGCAGATCGCTTGCGGGAGCCAGAAACGCGGTGAAGAACAGAGCGCACAACGAAACCATGCATAGCAGGAAGGCGATCGGTTTGGCGATCTCCACCAACATACCCCGAACCTCAGACGACCATCATTCTACCGCCGTTTGAGAATTGCGGACAGACGGGCGAGCGCCGCAACTGACCGATGGTGCGACACAGGAGGGATTCAGATCCAGTCGCGGCTTACTCGATCCATGCTTCGGTCTCGCTTCGCTGTCTTATCCACGGGAATTCATCTTGGAGGATGCTCCAGCGCTGGCCGCGACAACGTTCGGGAAAGCAGTCAAATACTGATCGATGGCTGCGGCGGCTTTCCGTCCCTCGGAGATGGCCCATACCACCAACGATTGTCCGCGCCGCAGATCGCCGGCAGCAAACACCCCCTCCACGGACGTCATGTAGTCGGCATTGGTCGCCACATTTCCTCTGGGGTCGAGGACAACTCCGAGCTTCTCAATCAGGCCGTTGCGAACCGGACCCAGGAAGCCCATGGCAAGCAACACCAGGTCCGCGTCCATGACAAATTCACTGCCGGGTTGCGGTTCAAACTTGGGCGGAGGTCCGACCTGGACTCCATGCAACTGCTTCACGTTGCCATGCTCGTCCCCAGTAAACTTTGTGGTGGCCAGACTCCAGCTCCTCTTCCCACCCTCCTCATGCGCTCCCTCGACGCGCAGTTGCATCGGCCATAATGGCCAGGGTGTCAGCGGCGAGCGTGTGGCAGGGGGCATCGGCATAATTTCAAATTGTTCGACCGACAGCGCCTTCTGCCGATGCGTTGTCCCCAGGCAATCGGCACCGGTATCTCCGCCTCCAATGATGACCACTCGCTTGCCCGTTGCCAGGATGGCTTCGCTTTCAGGTATTGTGTCGCCTTCACATCGGCGGTTTTGCTGCGGCAGAAACTCCATAGCAAAATGGATGCCTTTCAGTTCCCGGCCTGGCACGGAAAGATCCCGCGGTTGCTCGGCGCCGCCTGCCAACAGAATGGCATCGAAGTCACGCTGAAGGTCTGCAATCGGTACGTTCTGTCCGACGTGCGCGCCGGTCACAAATTCGACGCCCTCCGCTTGCATTTGCTCCAGACGGCGATCGAGGATTGTTTTCTCCAGTTTGAAATTTGGAATTCCATAGCGCATCAACCCGCCGATGCGGTCGGCTTTCTCAAACACAGTGACCGCATGACCGGCGCGGCGAAGTTGTTGTGCCGCAGCCAGCCCAGCCGGGCCAGAACCCACGATCGCGACCGTCTTGCCAGTAGAAAATGCGGGCGGTTCCGGATGGACCCAGCCTTCCTCGTACGCATGTTCGATGATGTTTTTTTCAATCTGCTTAATCGTCACTGCCGGAGCATTGATGCCCAGGACGCATGCAGCCTCACAGGGCGCCGGACAAATTCTCCCGGTGAATTCAGGAAAATTATTGGTTGCGTGCAGACGGCGTATCGCTTCTTTCCATCGCCCGCGATAGACCAGGTCATTCCAGTCGGGAATGATGTTGTTGACGGGGCAGCCCGTATGGCAGAAGGGAACTCCGCAGTCCATGCACCGCGCCGCCTGCTGCTGTTGCTTTTCTTCCGGAAATGCGCGATAAATCTCCACCCAGTCGTTGACGCGTTCCTCGACCGGACGCCGCTCGGGAAGCTCGCGCGAATACTCCATGAATCCTGTCGTTTTACCCATGCTGCACCTGCTCGACGGTTGTCAATGAAGGAATCTCTCCTGCTGAAACATGTACTTTTGTTCGACTGCGAAGCACGCGCTTATATTCCTGCGGAAACACTTTGATGAATTTCGGCAAGCTCTCGTTCCAGTTGGCAAGAATCCATCCGGCTCGTGGGCTTCCAGTCAGATCGCGATGGCGCGTGATGAGCGTCTGCAGATCTTCGATATCTTGCTCGTCGGTGACCGGCTCCAAATCTACCGACGCCGGGTTGCAGCGTTTCTCCTTGAAATCGCCGCGCTCGTCGAAGACGTATGCGATCCCTCCGTTCATCCCGGCAGCAAAGTTGCGGCCACAAGTACCCAGCACGACCACGAGCCCATTGGTCATGTATTCGCAGCCGTGATCTCCAACGCCTTCCACGACCGCGGTCGCACCGGAGTTGCGCACGGCAAAGCGTTCTCCTGCGATTCCATTCAGGAAGACCTCGCCGCTGGTCGCCCCGTAGAGAATCACATTGCCTGCAAGAATGCTCTCTTCCGGCTGAAAGCTGGAATTGCGAGGCGGGAAAATGATAATTCGACCGCCGGAAAGCCCCTTCCCCACATAGTCGTTGGCTTCTCCTTCCAACGTAAGGGTGATTCCGTTGGGCAGAAACGCTCCGAAACTTTGGCCCGCGGATCCCTGAAACCGGAACCGGATCGTTTCCTCGGGCAGTCCTTGCGATCCATAGCGCCGCACCACCTCGCCCCCGAGCATGGCTCCCACCGTCCGATGGATATTGCGGATAGGCAGGGAGACTTCCACTGGCTGTCGATCATCGAGCGCCGGTTGAGCGAGGTCGATCAGGCGATGATCGAGCGCCTGCTCCAGACCATGGTCCTGCTTGTGAATGCAGTGCCGTGCCACGCGAGCCGGTAATGGCGGATGGTACAAAATGGATGCAAGATCGATGCCCTTCGCTTTCCAATGATCGATTGCCAGATGCGTCTCCAGCATATCCACGCGGCCCACCATCTCGTTCACGGTGCGGAAGCCAAGCTTCGCCATATGCTCGCGAACCTGTTCCGCTAGGAAAAAGAAAAAGTTGATGACATGTTCCGGCTGGCCCTGGAACCGCTTGCGAAGTTCCGGGTCCTGCGTGGCGATCCCTACTGGACAGGTGTTCAGATGGCACTTGCGAATCATGATGCAGCCCATGGTGATCAGCGGGGCCGTGGCAAAACCAAACTCTTCCGCACCCAGCAAGGCAGCGATGACAACATCGCGTCCGGTCTGCAACTTGCCATCGGTCTGCACCCGAATGCGGCTGCGCAGATCGTTCAGCAATAGAACCTGCTGCGTCTCCGCAAGCCCCAGTTCCCACGGGATTCCGGCATGTTTGATGGAGCTGAGCGGCGCCGCGCCAGTCCCTCCACTGTCGCCGCTGATGAGTACGACATCGGCATGAGCCTTGGAAACGCCTGCGGCAACCGTGCCCACTCCAACCTCCGAGACCAGTTTCACGGCAATGCGGGCTCTCGGGTTTACGTTCTTCAAGTCGTAAATCAGTTGGGCCAGGTCTTCAATGGAGTAAATGTCGTGGTGCGGAGGCGGCGAGATCAACCCCACGCCAGGAATGGAATGACGCAGCCGGGCGATAATCTCGTCCACCTTGTGCCCTGGCAGCTGGCCACCTTCTCCCGGCTTGGCGCCCTGGGCCATCTTGATCTGGATCTCATCCGCGTTGATCAGATAATTCGTCGTTACTCCGAAGCGTCCGGACGCGATCTGCTTCACCGCGCTGCGACGCAAGTCTCCATTGGCGTCCGCGGTGAAACGGCGCTCATCCTCGCCGCCCTCGCCCGTGTTCGACATGCCGCCGATCCGGTTCATCGCGATGGCAAGCGTTTCGTGCGCTTCCTTGCTGATCGAGCCGAACGACATTGCACCGGTGGTGAAGCGCTTGACGATCTCCTTGGCCGGCTCCACTTCTTCCAGAGGAACCGGAGACTTCGATTCCTTGATGCGCATCAGGCTGCGCAGAGTACACATGTTGCGGCTTTGCTCGTCGATCAGGTCGGTATATTCCTTGAATGTTTTCGGGTTCCCCTGTTGCACAGCATGTTGCAGCTTGCCGATGGTTTCCGGATTTAGCAGATGATATTCACCGTCCACCCGATAGTGGTACGCACCGCCGACGGCCAAATCGGTCTGCGAATCGGTAAGCGGGCCAAAGGCATACTCGTGCTTCATCTGCGCTTCGCGCGCCAATACGTCGAGACCCACCCCCTCGATCCTTGAAGCGGTTCCCTGGAAATAAGTTTCGACCAGGTCCCTATTCAGACCGATGGCCTCGAATACCTGGGCCCCCCGATAGCTCTGCAATGTGGAGATTCCCATTTTCGAGAACGTCTTCAACAATCCCTTGTTGATAGCCTTAATGAAATTCTTCACGGCGGTATCGGGGGTGATGCCATTGGCTAAATAGCCGCGGTGCGCCAGGTCCCGTATCGAATCGAATGCCAGATATGGGTTGATGGCGCTGGCACCGAAGCCGATGAGCAGCGCAAAATGCATCACCTCGCGCGGCTCTCCCGACTCCAGGATGAGAGCGACCTGGGTCCGCGTCTCTTCGCGAACCAGCAAATAATGAACCGCAGCCAGCGCAAGCAGGCTGGGAATGGGAGCGTATTGCGCATCCGCTCCGCGGTCGGAAAGAATGAACAAGGTATATCCCGAGCGGACTGCCAGAGATGCGCGCTGGCATAGCTCATCGAGCGCGCGCCGCAATCCGGCCTCGCCGTCTTCCGCGCGAAACAGCGTGGACAATGTTGTTGCCAGCAAATCCCCGGTGGACACGCGACGCAGCTTTTCCAGCTCGTGATTGTTCAGGATGGCGTGAGGCAACTTCAATGTGTGGCAGTTTTTGGGCGTTTCCGCCAGAATGTTCCTCTCGCTACCGATAAAACTGATCAGCGACATGACCATCTCTTCGCGGATGGGATCGATGGGCGGATTCGTGACTTGCGCAAAGAGCTGTTTGAAATAACTGAAGAGCATCTGCGGCCGGTCCGACAGACAAGCTAGCGGAGTATCGGTTCCCATGGAGCCGACCGGCTCTTCTCCCTTGCTTGCCATCGGCTCCAGAATCATCTTCATGTCTTCTTCGGTGTAACCAAATACCCGTTGCCGACGCAAAAGCGTATCGGGGTTGGCCGAATAGACGCGGGAGGGCTCCGGCAATTGGTCCAGCGTGATCTGGTTTTGCTTCAGCCACTCGTTGTACGGCTGGCGCGCGGCAAGTTGCTGCTTGATCTCCTTGTCGGAAATGATGCGTTGTTGCACCGTGTCCACCAGGAACATCTTGCCCGGCTGCAGCCGTCCTTTTTTCTTTACATTCACAGCTGGAATGTCCAGAACGCCGGCCTCTGAGGCCAGCACCACAATATCGTCCTTAGTAACGACATAGCGGCCAGGCCGCAGGCCATTGCGGTCGAGCGACGCTCCAATGACTCGTCCGTCAGTAAACGCGATGGCCGCGGGGCCATCCCATGGCTCCATCAGGGACGCGTGATACTCATAGAACGCCCGCTTTTCGGGCTTCATATGTGGATTGCCCGACCAGGATTCCGGAATCAACATGGACATGACGTGCGGCATCGAGCGTCCAGACTGAAAGAGCAGCTCCACCGCATTGTCGAACGCCGAGGAATCGCTGCTGCCCTTCTCAATGACGGGAAACACCTTTTGCATGTCGTCGCCGAATGCCGGGGAAGACAAAATCGACTGCCGCGCCTGCATCCAGTTCACGTTGCCGCGCAGGGTGTTGATTTCGCCGTTGTGCGCTATGTAACGGAACGGATGCGCGAGCCGCCAACTGGGAAACGTGTTCGTCGAAAAACGCTGATGGACCAGGCAAAGCGCGCTGGTGACTTCAGGATCGGACAATTCCCCGTAGAAACTCGCGATCTGCGGAGCCAGCAGCAGACCTTTGTAAATAATGGTGCGAGCGGAAAGAGATGGAATGTAAAAAAAGTCCTTATCCTCTATCTCGGAGGCTGCAATCGCGCGTTCCGTCCGCTTGCGAACCACATACAGCTTGCGCTCGAAGGCATCTTCATCGAGTTCGGCGGGTTTCCCGATAAAAATCTGTTGAATGTAGGGTTGGCTTGCGCGCGCCACTCGGCCGATGGCATTGCCGTCGCAGGGGATGTCCCGCCAGCCCAAAACAGTCAGTCCTTCATCCCGCACGATTTCTTCGAAGATTCCTTCACACTGCAGGCGGTTCAGCTTCTCCACCGGCAAAAAGACCATGCCCGCCGCATAGGCGCCCGACTCCGGCAGCTCAAAGCCTAATCGTTTGCACTCGCGCGCGAAGAAGCGATGAGGAATCTGGATCAGAATGCCAGCGCCATCGCCAGTTTCCGGGTCGCAGCCGCAGGCTCCGCGATGCGTCAGATTGATCAGAACCTCGATCCCTTTCAGGATAATTTCGTGGCTCTTCTCTCCGCGAATGCTGGCGACAAATCCAATTCCGCACGCGTCATGTTCGTGGCATGGGTGGTACAGGCCCTGTGCGGACGGTAAGCCGGAAACTGCATGGAAATTTGACATTGATTCCTCTGCTTAGCTTTCACGATCTGGAAATCTGTATACGGTGCGGATAGTCAGGTGGCATCTCGCGAGCGAGACACGCGAATCCGCTCTGCAACTGGTACTGGAGGGTTTTATTTTATACCAATATGGGCGATCGTCCGTTGATTTTGCTTTGACCGCTTCATAAATCCCTGAAAGGGTGGGCTTAGGACGGAAGGCGAGACGGAAGCGGCCCGCCTGCTTCGACGTCGAGACGTTTCCCGCTGAAAGATGGCGACTCGCTATCCATTGGCCTGTTCCATCCAGCGCCAGAAAAGGATGAGGCTCTCGGTCAGCTACTGGCGAATGAGCCGGCCACGTCCTGCTCCCAGCGCACTGCGCATGGCAAATTCCATGCTGCGCGCGGCCGTCAGCGCCAGCAGTAGGTTCGACAGGTTCACGCAGACAATCAGCAGGATCATGCCCACCGCGGACCACAATACAATCAGGGATCGGCGCAGCTTCCCGGTTACATAATCTTTCATGCCAAGTAGCCTGCCGGTGTAGTCTCCCTTCCAATTTGGATTCCTTAAACTGGGATCGAGTTTTGGAAAGAGGAGATCGGCTTCTGCCTGCGCCGCTACCAAAGTCACTCCCGACTTGAGAAGGCCCATGAGTGCCAGGACATTTCCATCATCCTGAAAGTTGTACATGATGAACGGAGTAAAGATGTCAACCTTCGCCCCCGGAGAGAAGACCGAGCCAAAATCGAATGTATTGGGCAGAACGCCGACTACGGTCACAGGCGAGCCATTCAAATCGATGGCCTGCCCGACGATGCTGCGATTGCCGCCAAACTGCCGCTTCCAGAAGGCATAGCTGAGCAGAACAGCGGGGCGGCTGTTCGGCAAGCATTCATCCGCTGTAAACAAACGCCCGAGGAACGGTTCGACCCCCAACGTCTGAAAAAAATTCCCCATCACCAGGATTCCGGTGACAGGCACTGGCTGGCCTTGCCCCACGGTCAGCTTGTAGTTATCGCTGGAGGTGAAAGCGAAGTAGCCGGTCACGCTTTGAAATGACTTGTTGCGCTGCTGAAATTCCTGGGTGGCATCCGTAGAATAAGTCATGCTGGACTCGCCGCCCGTGGTGTTTTTCGTCGTAATCCGAATGAGTCTTTGCGGCTGAGAAAACGGCAACGGTCGCAGCAAAATTGTATTGACCACGCTGAAGACGGCGACGTTGGCGCCAATCCCCAGCCCCAGAATCAGCACTGCGACGATGGTGAATCCACGATCCCGGCCCAGCGTCCGCAATGTGTAGCGTATGTCCTGCAGCAGAATGTCGAGCCACGGAAGTCCACGCGCCGCACGCTGCCGCTCTTTGGCCTGCTGCACACCGCCAAAACGTATGAGTGCCTGCCGTCGGGCTTCCGCCTCCGGCATGCCCAGCCGCATATTCTCTTCGAAGGCCAGTTCGACATGCGCAGCGATTTCAGCATCCAGCTCCGCATCCCGTTGCTGCTTCTGAAAGAACGACTGCAGACGATTCCATGATTCCCGCAGCGCGCCCATTACAGGTCTCCTTCCGACTGCATGGCCAGCACGCGCCCCATGACGCTGGACAGGCGACGCCAGTAGGCCGAGTCCTTGGCCAACTGGCCGCGACCGCTCCTCGTGATGGCGTAGTACTTCGCCTTGCGGTTGTTCTCGGAGATGCCCCATTGCGCGGAGATCCATCCCCGCTGTTGCAGACGAACGAGGGAAGCGTAAATCGTGCCCTGATTCAGAAGAATCTCGTCGCCGCTCACCTGCTCAATACGGCGAGCGATACCGTAACCATGCAGGGGACCCATGGAGGCCAGCGTCTGCAGAACCATCAAGTCCAAGGTGCCTTGCAGCAGATCGAGCTTCACATCCGCCATTCTCGTCTCCTGTGCCGATGCCACATAAGTATGGCATAGATTCTGTGGCGTGACCACAGGAAGAATCGAGGACAACTCCAGTGTCAGAAATAGAGCGATTTCTGAGCCGAAACGGCAGTCGGACTAGACGGCTGCTTCAGCCTGCCGGACCATCTCGACAAGTGCCTTCCGCGTTTCCTGCGGTGTAGCCACTTCGCGGAGAAAATTAATGCGAGCGCCTTTCATTCCCTCGGCTGTTTTCAGTCGCAGGGAGAATCCCAGGCGGTCGACGGAGGTCATAGTCGCCTCCGTCGCTTCGAGTTGCGCGTGGGTTCGCGCCAGTAAAATCATAGAGTCGACATGGTCGGTATTCATATGGGCGAGAATGCCCGCCGCGGCGTCGGCCAGCGGATCGGGTGCTGCGTGTTCATATTCCCCCGGATCGACCCATCCCATGACGCCAAAGCCGCCCACATAATAGATATCGATTGGCTGGAGCCGGAAGAAACCAAAGTCGGCGAAGTCCACCCAGTAGCGGCTGGTCTCGTGCCGGGCAAGATAGGTTTCTCGGATCGCGGCTAGATCTTCCGGTGGCACAGATTCGGCATAACCCATCAGCGTGGCTCGGGCCGCGCCGAGCGGATCGCCGCCCGCGCCTGCTTGCCCGATGAAAAGGCTGGCGCGCGCGTCGGCCTTTAAATTCTGGGTATGCATCGCCATGTTACTGATCAGAAAGATCGGCCGGCCCGCAGCGTCGAGAGCATAGGGCATCAACGACCCAAAGGGAAACCCCACATGCTTCCTGGAGAGTGTCGAGAGCGTGGCGACAGTGGAGAGAGAGAGTAGCGTGCGGACGCGTTCGGCATAGGTCGGTTCGGGCAATTGCGGCAGAGCATGTCCCGTGGATGCGTGCTGGCGTGGGGCGGTGGATTCATTGGACGGCATAGGGTCCCCTCAAAACTAAGGCTACGGCATCAGCCGCGCGTGAGGGAAACGCGCCACTTTCACTGCTCCCGTGAAGGGAATACGATAAAGGTCGTATGAGCCTATTTTTCGCCGCCGGATCGCCGACCACCGAGTTCTCTCCCGCCGAGGTCAAGGCGAGCCTATTTGCCGCACTCGACAAACTCGGTTCCCGCAAGAAAGTTCTCGCCGTGCCTCCCGACTTCACGCGCATGCACTCCATGAGCGGCGTCCTCACCCAGTATGCCTGGGACTACTATGGTGCAGCCCTCACCGATGTTCTGCCCGCGCTCGGCACGCACAATCCGATGACCGACTACGAAATTCAGACCATGTTCGGCTCCATCCCCCGCAGTCTGTTCCGCGTCCATAACTGGCGCAACGACGTCGTCACCCTCGGCGAAGTGCCAAGCGAGGTCATCGCTGAAGTCAGCGAAGGGAGGCTTGATTACACCATTCCCGTGGGGGTGAACAAACTGCTGCGAGATGGCGGTCACGACCTGATTCTCTCCATCGGACAGGTGGTTCCTCACGAAGTCGCCGGCATGGCCAACTACAACAAGAACATCTTTGTCGGCACCGGTGGCGTGCAGGCCATTCACCGCAGCCACTTCCTCGGCGCCGTCTACGGAATGGAGCGCATGATGGGCCGAGCGGCCAATCCTGTGCGGCACATCCTCAACTACGCCAGCGACCACTTCGCCCAAAACCTGCCGATCGTCTATGTCCAGACCGTCGTCAGCAAGAATGCCGCCGGCAAGCTCGTCATCAACGGTCTATATATAGGAGATGATGCCGAGTGTTTCGAGCGCGCCGCCGAACTCAGCCTCAAGGTCAACTTCTTTGTGATGGATCGCGAGATTCACAAGGCGGTCGTCTTCCTCGATGCGCACGAGTTCAAGACCACGTGGCTCGGCAACAAGAGCGTCTACCGCACCCGCATGGCGTTAGCGGACAACGCGGAACTAATCATCCTCGCTCCCGGCGTGCGTGCCTTCGGCGAGGACCCCGCCATCGACACGCTCATTCGCAAGTACGGATATTGTGGCACGCCTGCAACTCTTGAAGCCGTCAAGAACGACCCGGCGCTTGCAAGCAATCTATCGGCCGCAGCGCACCTTATCCACGGCTCCAGCGAAGGCCGTTTCACCATCCGTTACTGTCCCGGCCATCTTACGCGCGAGGAGATGGAAGGCGCTCACTTCGCATATGGAGACCTCGCGGAATACACCGCAAAATACGATCCTGCCAAGCTGACCGATGGCTGGAACATCGTCGACGGCGAAGAGATCTTTTTCATCTCAAATCCTGCGCTGGCCCTTTGGGCCTATGAAGGACGTCTCGCACAGTGATGGGCGCTGTTATTAGGACCCGCGTCCTACCAACAGCGAAACTGGAGCAATATCTTGTAAGAAGCTTTCATCGTGGCTAGCTCTTGCCGCTCAACGTTTTCAATTTCAGGTTGCGGAATTCGATTTTGTACCCCTCTGCTTCGAGACCGATGAATCCTTTGGTTTGTGCAGCGTTCGTGAACGTACCGCTGAGGGCCCCGTTGAGCCAAAGAGTGATGGTATGACCCTGACAGCGCACATCCAAGGCGTTCCACTCTCCCGCAGGCTTCGCCGGTTTGCCTTGCGCGCTGAGGTTAAAGCGCTTCACAGTACCATCGACAGGGTTGTCACCGAATAGATAAATGACATTGCCGACCTGAGCCTGGTACCAGACACTCCCGTCCGCGTTGTTGCGAACGAACACGCCGCTGTTATAACCCTGCTTTCCCTGGACCGGGAAATATCGCCATTCCACATGAAGAACAAAATTTTTATACGGGTGGTTGTATCGAAGCCATTCATGGCCGCGATCGCCATCACAGAGAATTACCCGATGGACTGCGTCCACATGCCATTGCGAAACAGGATTGAGCGGATCTTGGGGAGGTATCGGCACGCGAGTCCACCCCTTCAAGGACACGCTCGGGAACAGATTCACCCATCCAGGGCCCTCGGTCGAGATCGGTTGCTCTTGTGCCACGGAACAAGTGGCGATCAAAAGCAGAAAAGTCGTTCCCAGCAAACCCTTCCGCGATTTCACGTTTCACCCTCCCCATACTCACACCGCATTGCAGTCATCGAAGCATTCCCATAGTACCGTCGCCGTGTCATTGGCCCGGTTTTACCTTGCTTGCGGTGGCTTGCCACTTTTCGGCGATTGCCTTGTCCGCGAGTGCCTTGATGTAAATTCCGCCCACGACGGAGCGAGCCTGGAAACCCTGCTGCCTGCCCGTGACCGTGTCGTACCAGTCTGTCAGCGGCACGCGGGACGGCGTTGCGCTGACCCATTGCACAAGCGGGTTCACAAAGGTATCGAACTGGTTCTGACTCGAAGATAAAGTAGCCGTCCAAAGTTCCCAATCGAGCTTGGTGTAGGTGGCGCGGCTGTCGAGCGGTAATCCGTAGAGGTTCAGTTGCTTCCGATAGAACGCCAGTTCCGTCTCCCGTACCGAGGCAGGGAACAGATGCAGCCCCAGCAACTGATCCCACACCAGGTTGTATTTCTGGCTCCACGTGCCCGGTTTATCGAATGCCAGCTTATAGTGATCGCCATCCTTGTCCATTTGCTGCCAGCT
>JAKAAZ010000293.1 GCA_021802085.1 Acidobacteriota bacterium | reverse complement strand
ATCCTCCGATCGTCGCATGCGGATATTTCCCCTCCGCCAAAAACGTGATACGCGACTGACGGCCAGTCGCGACAAATTCATTCTGGTGGCCAAGCGCGGAGTTGTTGAACGGAATCGAGCCAAATGGCGTGTTCAGACCGCCACCGGTTGCCCGCTGACGGTCTACAGTTTCAGCAGCCAGGAAGCCCCCTGGCGTAAGAAACACATCTTTGTATTTAAGCGCGATCGGATTCGCATAATTTTCGCGCATACCCTCGTCGTTCTGGCGGACAGTGGTCATTTCCGCTCTGGTTTGCGCCGTGTCCGCCTGCACGCCCTGCACCGCCTGCTGCAGGTTCGTGTACGCCTGGCTGTTTTGGCTGGAACTCTGCTGCAACGCCTGCGCTTGGGATTGAGCCTGCTGTGCGGTTTGTTGCGCCTGCTGGGCTGCGTCCTGCGCCTGCTGCAGTTGTTGATCGCGGCTTTGCAACTGCTGCTTTAGTTGATCGATTTCCTCTTGCTGCTGTTGCATCTGCTGACGCA
This sequence comes from Acidobacteriota bacterium, assembly GCA_021802085.1. Taxonomy (GTDB): domain Bacteria; phylum Acidobacteriota; class Terriglobia; order Terriglobales; family Acidobacteriaceae; genus JAKAAZ01. The sequence goes on along the minus strand of JAKAAZ010000293.1, from coordinate 2,912 downwards.
TCTCATTCAATTGGGATTCGATGCTCGATGGCTTTGTGCGTGCCTGCTTCTTGTGGACTGCCGTGGTCGTTGTGTCTGGATTCGATTGTGCGAATCCGAGCGTGCCCGCCATCGGCAATGCCGCCACACAGATTGCAAGAATCAGCGTATTCGGTCGATATTTCATTCGGCCTCTCTTGGGTGATCGATGAAAATTCTATAAAACAATCGTGCCCAGCCATGGTGACCATGGACACACGTAGGTCATTGCCAACGCAACGACGCATGGAAAGGGGAGTATTGGTTGACACCGCGAGTAGTTTTGCAGGGCTTCGTGAATATCCTGAAAATAGAAGATGAATGGAGGATGAATTCAGCCCGGAACTGTGGAAGAAGCGACGCGTTTCCTTCACGCACAAGCCCGCTAAGCTACACCGTCTGCGGATGCGACGCGAGATCCCTCCCGGTGTCGACAACGATTCAGCAAAACAGGTCGAAGCGAACGAACCGGTCGAATTGAGCCGCAGTTTAGAGATAATAAAGTTGTCCACGTTCGAATCTTATGCCGACAGCCAGCACTGCAGATAGCAAACTCCACCTCTCCCCCGCGGAACGAATCCAGCGCCGCAGGCTCATCGTTCAAGACAGTCTGGCGCTGTTGAGTCTCGTCGCAATTACGATTTGCATCGCAGTCGTCACCTATTTTTTCTTCCACTCGTTTCAGCAGCATCGCAGCGTGCTCGAGAAGCGATGGTTCGCGCGCGGCGAAATCGCCCTCGCCTCCGGTCACTCCGCCGATGCGGTGGATGACTTCCGCTCCGCGTTGTCATTTTCCTCCGCCAACACGCAATATCAAATGGCCCTGGCGGAAGCCCTGGCTGCCTCCGGACGCACGGATGAGGCCTATGCGTATTTTTCCACCCTCCACGAGGCTGAACCCGGCGATGGATATCTCAATCTGCAGTTGGCCCGGCTTGCAGTCCGGCGCAGGAATCCCCAGCAGGCGATCGAGTATTATCAGTCGGCCTTGAACGGTTTGTGGCTCTCCGAAGGAACGGAACGGCGCCGCGATATCCGCCTGGAACTGGCCCGATATCTGTTGTCGCTCCACAGGTTCAATGACGCCCAGGGGCAGCTCCTCGCCGCGGAAGGCAACGCCCTCGACAGCCCCTCGGCCTTGTTCGCGATTGCCAATCTTTTGCGGCAGGCCCAGGATCCTTCCGATGCTTCCACCGCATTTCAGCGGGTGGAGCGGAGCCGCAACGCGAGCCCTTCCGACGTTCTCGCGTCGCTGCTTGCCGAATCCCAGATCGCGGCCTCGGTGGGCCAATACAAGCACGCCATGCGGGCGCTCAACCGCTATATGGCCAAGGCGCGCCAATACCCTGCGGCCGTCAATCCAGAGCAGAAGCGCTCCGCCGAACATGAGCTGGATACATACCAGCGAATGTCGCAGCTGATCCCCTTCGATGGCCTGCCGCCAAGACAGCGTGCCGACCGCGTGCTCCTGATAGCCAATATCGCCCACCGCCGCTATCAAAGCTGTTTGAAACATCCGCAGTCCGCTAGTGACGCCAATTCCACCGATGCGGACCTTCTTGCGCTCGGAACACAATGGACGCAGTGGGCCCAATCGAAGTCACTCGCGCCGAACCGGCTGAGCGGCGACACGTCCCTGCAACAAGATCTGATGACGTGGAGCGGCCACGCCGAACTTATGACAGCGAAGCTATGCGGCGCACCCACAGGCGACGACGCGCTACTCTTGCAACTGACCCAAACTCCGGACAAGACAGAGTGAGTGAACCGACCACAAATTCCGCCTTCAACCGTGCTGCCGCCTTCATCGCGACTGAGGCGCCTCACGCAGCGGCCGCCGCGTCCGTCGGCCACGCTCCGCTCACCGACGCCGAGATTCAGCGCATTGCCCCCACCCGCGGAGACCGTCTGTTTCTCGTCCTCTCCATCTTCATCGGCATCCTGTCGGGATTGTTGGTGGTGTGCTTCCGCATGGCCATTCAGTGGCTGAAGGTCCTGCTGCTCGGCTCCGTTCCTCACTCCGGCCAATACCGGTTGCTGCTGGCTCCCATGCTGGTGGGCCTGCTGCTGGGCGCGATGGTGAAGTACCTCTTCCCGCAGGCCAGAGGCAGCGGCATCAACCAGACCAAGGCCGCCCTCTACGTCTACAACGGATATATCTCGTTCCGCACCGTAGTCGGCAAGTTCATCACTTCTGCGCTGGCCATCGGTTCCGGACAATCCCTGGGGCCGGAAGACCCCTCGTTGCAGATCGGCGCTGGAATCGCGTCCCTGATCGGTCGACGGCTGCATCTGTCCCGCGAACGGCTTCGGCTCTTTGCCCCGGTCGGCGCGGCCGCCGGTCTGGCCGCAGCCTTCAACGCGCCCATCTCGGCCATTCTGTTTGTCATTGAGGAAGTGATCGGCGCGTGGAGCGCGGCCGTCCTCGGCTCGATCGTTTTGGCTGCGGTTTCCAGCGTTGTCGTTGCCCGCGCCTTCTGGGGATCGCAACCCATGTTCCGCGTTCCCGCGATCACGCTGCGCGACAATCGCGAGCTGCTGGCCTACGCTACCTTAGGCGTCGTAGGAGGGTTCGCCGCGGTCCTATTCTCTCGCCTTCTGGCCGTCCTTCGTCCATGGCTGCGCTCTCTGCCAGACTGGACGCGGATGCTGCAGCCCGCCGCCGCCGGCCTGCTGGTCGGCTGCGTCGGGTTTTTCGGGTTTCCCCAGGTGATGGGCGCCGGCTACGACACCATCGATCACGCCATGCACGGCCAATATCTATGGCACATCCTCCTGGCCCTGGCGATCCTTAAAATCCTGGCGACCACGGTTTCCTTCTCCAGCGGCACGCCGGGCGGCATGTTCGCGCCCACCCTGTTTATCGGGGCGATGCTGGGGGCTTCCGTAGGCAT
>JAKAAZ010000054.1 GCA_021802085.1 Acidobacteriota bacterium | reverse complement strand
ATGTTGCGCGGCCATCGACGTCCGTCTTGAGAACTCGCATTCCTTCCTGGGCGTCGTTCCAGCTTTTTACCACGATGAAGTTCAACTCGTCGCGCAGGAATTCATCCACGACCGCTTCATACTGGTCGGAAACCTCGACAAAATCCGCGAGCACGCCAACGGGCGCGTGGCCGCCTTCCATCGTGTTCGTGCGCAGCAACTGGCGCACTGTGTCGGTGGAGTAGCTATGTTCTCGAATCAGGGATTCCAGCGAATTCGTGCGTCCCTGCAAGGTCGCTTGCTCGGCGCGCAGTTGATCGGCCTGACGGCGGGAAGACGCTTCTTCCGCGCGCTGCGTTTCCAGTTCTGCGCGCAGGGTTGCCAATTCGGCCTCGGTGTCCTGCAAAACATTGCTGGCGGAAGCAAAGTTGAGGGAAACCTGGCCGCGTTCGACCCCCAGCTTTTCCAACTCGCCCTGCACGCTGGTCCGCTCGACCGCGAGTCGCTCCGCTTCGCGCTGGTAGCCTTCCAGACTGGCTTCGCCCTGGCTGATCTGGTTGCGCACGTTGTTGGCCTGCCCCATCCAGTGCAGCATCTGGCGCCGGGAGGCTTCCATGCGCTCGCTCACAGAGGCAAGCTCCGTGGTCGCTGCTTGAAATGCATGTTGACGCGCCTGCATGTCCTGCCGCGCCAGGTCGACGGCCTGCTGCGCCTGCGCCAGAAACGTTTGCTGCTGGCTGCGTTCCGTTTCCAGTCCGGTCAACTGCAGCTGCGTTTGCGCCAGTTCCGCTTGCGCGGCCTGCAGGCGTAGCGTCAGGTCGGCGGCGCGATCCTGATTGGCTTGCAACTGCCCCAGCGTGCGCTCCAATTCTACGGAAGCGCTATTGGCTTGGGTTGCCGCGTCGCGGGCCTGCAGCTCGCGGCTGTAGCCTTCCGAGACGGCTGCGGCGCGTTGCTGATCGATCGCTGCAATTGTCTGCGTCAGCTCATCGATCTGCCGGGTCAATTGCTCCAGCTCCGTTGCCACCGCCACGGCCGCCGCATCCGTCATGGAAAGCCGCGTGGCGATGACCACACGCAGACGCTGGCGAAGCTCGTCGCGCAGGGCGCCATAGCGCTCAGCCTTGGAAGCCTGGCGTTTCAGGGAATTCATCTGGCGCGCAACTTCATCGAAAATGTCGCTGACGCGGGCCAGATTTTGCTTTGCCTGCTCGAGGCGCAATTCCGCCAGATGCTTTTTTGTTTTGAAGCGCGTGACCCCGGCAGCCTCTTCGATAATCGCCCGTCGCTCGTGCGGCTTGCTGCTTAACAACTGTCCAATGCGTTCCTGCCCGATGATGCCGTAGGAGTCCGAACTGAGCCCGGTGCCCATCAGGATGTCGTGGATATCGCGCAGGCGACAAAGCTTGCCATTCAGCAGATATTCGCTCTCGCCGGTACGGAACAGCCGGCGGGAAATAATGATTTCGCCATCCTGAGCATGATTGCGCTGGAATTTTCGGCGGCGAATCTTCAGCACGACATTGCTCTCGCCCGTCGTCGCTTCTTCGCCTGGGGCTCCCGCGGTTTCCTCCGCGGCGACCGCGCCTTTTCCATCTACTTCGGCCGAACCTTCCAGGATTTGGCCAGGTTGCAGTTCCGCGGTGATTTCTTCTGTCTCCCGCGCTGCCTGAGACCGCACCGCCGCTTCGTCCCAGTCATCTTCGACCGCTTCCGGCCCTGGATGGAGGCTGGCAGGCTGATACACTTCCGGATCGATGAGGACGAGCGACACTTCGGCCATACCCGTTGGCTTGCGATCGCGAGTGCCGGAGAAGATGACATCTTCCATCTTGATGCCGCGCAAGTCTTTCGCCGACTGCTCGCCGAGCACCCAGCTGATGGCATCGGAGATGTTGGATTTGCCACACCCATTGGGGCCCACGATCGCGGTGACGCCGTTGCTGTCCAGCAACACTTCCGTGCGATCGCAGAAGGACTTGAAGCCGAGAATATGAATGCGCTTAAGTTCGAGCAATCGACGCTCCTTGGCACAACGGTTCAGCGGCTGGATTAGCCCCTGGATGGGTTCACTTTAGCCTGGACTTGGCATTGGGTCAATCTACAGATACAGCAGGTTGTGGATAAGGAGTCCGCAACCCCAGATATAGCATAGGCGTTGGATATTGCCACAAGAGATTCGTCATGGACGATTCGGGAGACGCCAGGCCGGAAACCCCCCGATTCCTACTTCTTCAGTGTAGGCCGAACCAGCACTTCACTGATGAAAGACTCATCGGCCTGGGTAACCAATAAGGCAACAATCGCTGCAATGTCGTTCGGCTGGATAGCTCCCAGCGCAGATTTTTGAGAGGACTGTCCGGAACCAAATTCCGTCCGCACCGTGCCGGGAGCCACCAGAGAGACGCGCACCTGGTGCTGCCGCAGTTCTTCGGCGGCGGAAACCATCAGACCATTCAGTCCCCACTTGGAGGCGGCATAGGCAGCCCCGTTTGGCACGGGATTTTTACTGGCCAGCGAGGAAATATTGACGATGTGGCCGCGCTTTGCTGCAATCATTGCGGGTGCAAAGGCGCGCAACAACAGGTATGGCGCTCGCAGATTGATGGCGAGGAGTTGATCCCAGTCCTCGAGAGGCGTCGTGTGCAGAGGGCCCTGAAACCAGCCCACGCCGGCGTTGTTCACCAGAATGTCGCAGCGCCTATGGGCTTCCAGGATGAGCCGCGCGAATGCCTCGATCTGTGTCGGCTTGGTCAAATCGCAGGGATGAGATTCGGCATGGCCGCCCGCCGCGGAAATCTCGGCGACAATCCGATTGAGCTGATCCTGATCTCTCGCCGTCAAAATGAGGTGTGCACCCAGCGCGGACAGTTTGCGCGCGATGGCTGCGCCGATGCCGCGGCTGGCGCCGGTCACCACGGCGACTTGTCCAGCAAGAGGGAAAGTCTGCGTCACCGTTCCATTCTCCCACCTGAAATGACATTCCGGGTATCCTGGAATGGATTCATCCTTCGTCCCGTGTGGCCGTCAACCGAAAATTCTTGAGAGCAACCACATCGTTGCCAGCAGCATCAGTACGATCCCGAGTACCATGAAACGCACGTTGCCAAGTTTTGCAGGCCATTTTTCCATGTGCGGATTGACTCCTGTACGCATCGTACATAACGATATGCTATTGCGTCAGGTGCTTCCTCAGTGGAATACTGTCACGGGCCGGTACATTCGGTTTTATAATCCTGCTAACCACAACAAATCGGTACGGTCTGTTCAGTCATAGTCTTCAGCCATCCTGTCTCCGATCACGCTGGAGCAGGGGCGGTGCTAGACGATAGCAGACAGGCGCGAGGCATTCAGTTTTCTAAATTTCTGTGTAACACTCGTTCGCGAGGGGTGATCGATGAAGAACAAGATTTTGTACGTCACGGTCCTGGCGCTGGCCAGTTCCGCTATTGCTGCCGCTCCCATCATGATGCTGGCGCAAGATGCAGGCTCAAGCACGATCACAATCAAAGATCCTGCGGAGTTTAACGCATACAACACCGCGATCAACCAACCGTCGCCCCAGGCGAAGGAAACGTCGATCGAAGCATTTTTGCAGCAATACCCCAACAGCGTCGTCAAAAAGCAAGTGCTCGAAATTCTGATGGATGCCTACACCCAGACCGGCAACACGAACAAGGCGGTGGCGACGGCGCGGCAGGTGCTGCAGATCGATCCGGCAGACATGCGCGCCCTAGCGCTCAGCGCATACGTTCTGCGCGCACAGGCGGGGCAGAAGACGAATCCAGCGGATGCGATGCCACTGCTGGATGAGGCGGCCAAGGACGCACAGGCTGGCCTGAATGCTCCAGCGCCCCAGGGAGCGGATGCCGCCAACTTCGACAAGATGAAAACTGCGGTCACGCCGATATTTGAAGGCGCGATTGCAGCCGACGATCTGGAGAAGAAAAATTATTCGGACGCAATCAAGTATTTCAAAGAAGAGTTGCAGGCCATGCCGGCGCAGCAACAGACCAGCGGAGCGGGGATTCAAGACACCTACTACCTGGGCACGGCGTACACCCAGGAGCAGCCGCAGGATTTGGTGAATGCGACCTGGTACCTGGCCCGCGCCGCCGCCTTCGCGCCGGAACCGTACAAGGATACGATCCAGAAGGCCGCCGAATATTGGTACAAAAAGTACCATGGCGGCATGGACGGTTTCGACCAGGTGCAGGCGCAGGCCAAGGCCTCCTTGAATCCTCCGTCGGGATTCACGATCGCGCCCGCGCCACCACCGCCGTCTCCGCAGCAACTTGCACACAACGCCGTGACATCCACGCCCGATCTGAAGACCATGGCGCTGACGGACAAGGAGTTTGTGCTTGCCAACGGCACTCCAGACGATGCGGCCAAGGTGTGGGACACGATGAAGGGATTGACGACTCAGGTCCCGGGCAAAGTCATTACAGCGACACCCGATACCGTGGAAGTTGCCGTCTCCGACGATGCTCAGCAATCGAACCGGGCAGACTTCACGATCAACATGAAGAAGCCGCTGCGCACGCCACCGGCAATCAACTCCATGGTCAACTACGTCGCAACCTTCGACTCCTATACGCAGAACCCTGCCATGATCATCATGAAGGACGGAGAACCGCCCGCGACGACGACCAAACCCCATGCCGTCCATCACACCACCACGCGGCATCACACGCCGCAGTAGTCGCTGTAGTTTGCTGTATCCAGCAAAAAGCTGGCATCCAAACTGGATGCCAGCTTTTTGTTTCTCAGAGTGCGAACTGCTTATTCGCCCAGCATAAAATGGCGGATCGAATGCGCTCTGCCCGTAACGGCGTCGCACTCGATCAACGCCGCGCACATCTTGGGGTTCCTTTTGGCTGCGTCGAATTTTGCGGGCATGCCGCGCAGGAACCGGTCCAACACCTGTTCCACTTCGACGCCGATCACGCTGTCGTAGGGGCCGCTCATCCCAACATCGGTTTGAAATGCGGTGCCGCGCGGCAAAATGCGCGCGTCCGCTGTGGGCACATGCGTGTGCGTTCCCAGCACCGCGGTCACGCGGCCGTCGAGATACCAGCCCAGCGCCACTTTCTCTGACGTGGCCTCGGCATGGAAGTCCACCAGAATGACCTTGGCCTGCAATCGTTCGAGGATTGCGTCCGCGGCGCGGAAGGGATCGTCGCTCGATCCCATAAAGACGCGCCCCTGAAGATTGACCACTGCATAGGCCGTCCCATCCGGCAGCACGCCTTCATACACGCCGTGCCCAGGCGTGCCGGGAGCGTAGTTGGCAGGCCGCAGCACGCGTCGGGGCCGCTCGTGACTGCCCGCGGGAACGGAATGCATCCAGTCGATGATTTCCCGCTTGTCCCAGATATGGTTGCCCGTGGTGAGCACGTGCGCGCCCAGGTCGAACATCTCCTCGGCGATACCCGGCGTGACCCCAAAGCCACCTGCGGCATTCTCCGCGTTGATCACCACCAGATCGACAGCGTGAGTTTCAATCACATGGCCTAGATGAGCGTGGACAATCCTGCGCCCCGCGCCGCCAAAAACATCTCCGACAAAAAGTATCTTCAAAAGAGGACGATCTCCAGCGTAAAAATTTGATGGTAGCATTTGTCCTCCATTTCTCAGGAGGACGGACCGGGATAGTATTCAGTCGGCGGAATTGACCCAGGATCGGGGAACTGTGATATTTTGAGGCACATGGCGGTCAATCTGCGGTTTTCGACGGGAATTGAAGCGCTGGTGTTGATGGCCACGGAGCCGGAAAGATTTCACACTTCGCAGGCGCTGGCGACAGTACTCGCGACCAATCCCGTTGTGGTGCGCCGATTGCTGTCGGCGCTCAGCCATGCCGGGCTTGTCACCAGTGTGAAGGGGCCTTCCGGTGGTACCAGGCTGGCAAAGAGTCCCAAGCAGATTACGCTACGCGATATTTACCGAGCGCTCGATTCCGGCGAACTGCTCCACCAGACCGCGCATGATTCTGCGGAAACCAAAGAGCTGAAAAAAACCATGCGCGGCGTGTTCCGCAAGGCGCAAAAGTGCCTCGAGGAAGAACTCGATTCGACGACGCTGAATCAACTGATCAAGAAGTCCGGAAAGAAAACTGCCAAGCCAGCCGTCGAGCCTGTGGAGCCGGCACAGCCCGCGCCTCAGTGAGCGCCCACTAAATCCTTTGGCTTGGCGGCCCCGTAGCGGCTCACCACGTATTCATCCAGAATTTTCGTAAACTCCTGAACGATGTGGTCGCCCCGCAACGTCAGCAGCAGGCGTCCATCGACGTAGACCGGAGCGACCGGTTCTTCAAACGTGCCCGGCAGGGAAATGCCGATGTTCGCATGTTTCGACTCTCCCGGCCCGTTGACAACGCAACCCATGACGGCCAGCTTCAATTCTTCGACGCCCGGATATTTTTCGCGCCATACCGGCATCGACTGGCGCACATGACCCTGAATCTGTTGAGCCAGTTCCTGGAAGAATGTGCTCGTCGTGCGGCCGCAGCCAGGGCAGGCCGTTACCTGCGGCGTAAAGCTGCGAATGCCGAGCGATTGCAGAATCTGCTGCGCCGTCAGAACTTCCTCGGTGCGATCGCCGCCCGGTTTCGGCGTTAAACTCACGCGGATGGTATCGCCAATGCCGGCCAGCAGCAGCGGCGTCAGGCCCGCCGTGGATGCCACGATGCCTTTCATCCCCATCCCCGCTTCGGTCAGGCCCAGGTGCAGCGCGTAATCGCAGCGACTGGCCAACATGCGATAGACATCGATCAGGTCATGTACTCCGCTGACCTTGGCGCTCAGAATAATCTGGTCGTGCCGCAGGCCGTAGCGCTCCGCCATCGCGGCCGAGTCCAGCGCGCTGGCAACCATGGCTTCCATGGTCACGTCGCGGGCGTCCTTCGGTTTCGCGGACTTCGCGTTCTCATCCATCATGCGCGTCAGCAGCGCCTGGTCGAGCGATCCCCAATTCACGCCGATGCGCACCGGCTTTTGATTTTCGACGGCGCATTCGATCATGGTGCGGAAGTTATCGTCATCCTTGCGGCCGATGGAGCAATTGCCGGGATTGATTCGATACTTCGCCAGGGCGCGGGCGCAGTCGGGATATTTTTTCAGCAGCAGATGTCCGTTGTAATGAAAATCGCCGACGATCGGGACCTGAACATCCTGCCGCGCCAGCTCTTCCACGATTGCGGGAACCGCCTTCGCGGCTTCATCGTTGTTCACCGTGACCCGAACGATCTGCGAACCGGCACGATGCAGCGCGGCGACCTGCAGGACCGTGGAAGAAACGTCGGCGGTATCGGTGTTGGTCATCGACTGCACCACAACCGGTGCATCCGAGCCAACCCGGACATTGCCAATCAGGACGGTAGGTGTCTTTCTGCGACTGGTTTCTGGCATAAGCGTTCCATCCCTAGTTTATCATCGGGGCGGTGCGAGTTCGCAGGCGCTGGAATGGAGCCGTGTTGGCTCTCGTGACACGCCAGCGCACCGGCGGCAGGGCGAAAGCATTCTCACGTCCGCCTTCCGGCTCTGGTCGGTTTGCCACCTCGCCATTGCAGATAAGGTCGTTTCCTGTTAGGTTTACGAGGGTCAGGGTCATTCGGTAAATACGCCCTCTAGAACACATGAGACGAGTGTGTCTGCAATGAAGCCATCGCCATCGAAAAAGAAAACGACCTCGATGCCCCGCGTGCTTGCGGGCAAATCCAACGCCATCCCCGATCCGGCGCGCAAACAAAGGATTCAACACTACGAGACCGCTGTGCGCCTCATGCACGAAGGCAAGTACGAGAAGGCCAAGGCCGCGCTTGAGGCATTGCTTTCCAACGATGCCGGCGACCTGGTGGACCGAGCGCGCGTGCATCTTACCGCGTGCGAACGCCAAATGAGAAAGAATGCCATCTCCTTCCTAAGCCCGGAGGAGCAATACGATTACGCCATCTCGCTTCTGAATACCGGCTACTATGAGGACGCGCGGGAGCAATTCGAAGCCATCCTGGAACAACATCCGTCGGCCGACTATGCCCACTACGGCTTGGCCGTGATGCATAGTTTGATAAGTCACGCCGAGGAATGCCTGGAACAGTTGGGCCGCGCCATTGCCCTGAATCCACGCAACCGCATCCAGGCCCGTTTGGATTCGGATTTTCAGGAGATGTTGGACGATCCGCGGTTCACTGAGCTTCTGTATCCGGAAGTTCTGTAGGCGGTCGGACATCGCGGCGCGGCGCAGGTGGCCGACTGGCGTTGGGAGAGTTTGCAATCTTGATGAAAATGCATCCAGCCAGTTCCATTGCATTCCAACCGACGGAACAGAAACCGCTGGTCTCCACGGCAGATCCAGCTTGTCTGCGCGTGGCCGCCATCGGCGGCGGCACAGGCTTGTCCACGCTGCTGCGCGGGCTGAAGAGGCACACGCAGTCTCCATCGCACGCAACGAATCCCGCAGACGTTTCTGCAGAGCTGCCCGCGGTCATTTCCGATCTGGCTGCCATTGTGACCGTCACGGATGACGGCGGTTCCAGCGGCCGACTGCGCAGGGACATGAATATGTTGCCGCCCGGAGATCTGCGCAATTGCATGGTTGCGCTGTCGGAAGATGAGCACCTGTTGTCGAAGCTGTTTCAGTACCGCTTCGATAGCGGCGAGGGCCTGGAAGGGCATAGCTTCGGCAATCTTTTTCTTGCATGCCTGACCGCCGTCACCGGCGACTTCGCATTGGCGGTGAAGATGTCTTCGCAGATTCTCGCCACGCGCGGGCATCTCTATCCCGCAACCAACTCCAATGTAAACCTGGCCGCATTGATGGATGATGGGTCGACAGTCCTTGGCGAAACGCGGATTACCGCCAGCAAGCGCCGGATTGTTCGCCTGATGCTGAAACCGGAGCGCGCGCCCGCGCTGCCGGAAGCGGTCGAAGCCATCCTGGGCGCCGACCTGGTCACGCTGGGGCCAGGCTCGCTCTACACCAGTTTGATTACAAATTTGCTGGTCGAAGGAATTGCCGACTCCCTGGTCGCCACCCACGGATTGCGCGTCTTCATTTGCAATTTGATGACGCAGGCGAACGAGAGTGTTCATCTGACGGCATCGCAGCACATTGAGCGGATTTACGAACACACCGGCGGAGCCATCTTCGACTACGCGTTGGTCAACATCGCTCCCATATCCGAAACCGCGCGGCAACGCTACGCCGCGGAAGGCGCGGAGCAGATTGCGCCCGACATCGAGCAGATTGAGCGCCTGGGAGTTCGTTGTATTGCCGGTGACTTTATTTTTGAAGGCGACGTGCTGCGGCATGACTATGAACGGGTAGCCGATATCCTGCTCGACCTGGGTCTGCAACATCGGCGGAGCTGATTCTTTCTACTCCACCGTTCTCTTCAACTGCCCACAGGCGGCGTAGATGTCTCGTCCGCGCGGACGACGCAGAAAAGCAGGCACGCCGTCAGCGATCAGATGCGATTGGAACGCTGCGACATCCGCCGGAGTGGGCATGCGATAGGGAATATCCGGTCCTGGATTCCATACGATCAAATTGACTTTGGCTGGCAGGCCCGAGCGGCGCAGCAATGCCGCCAGCTCTGCCGCATCTTGCAGGCGATCGTTCACTCCGCCCAGCAAAACATATTCAAAGGTCATCCGCTCGCGCGGTCGCAGCGGTATTTCGCGCAAAGCCTCGAACAGGTTTTCGATCTTCCACTTGCGCGTGATCGGCATAATGCTTTCACGGATCGAATCGTTCGGAGCGTTCAGGCTCAACGCCAGTTTGGGCCGCAGCTTCTCCTTGGCGAAGCGCTGAATGCCGGGCAGTATCCCGGAAGTCGAAACGGTCATGCGCGATTCTGGAATTCCCATCTCTTCCACCAGCAGATGCACCGCCGCCATGAAATTGTCGTAGTTCAGAAATGGCTCGCCCATGCCCATAAACACCAGGTTGATGCGATCGCGGCCTATCCGCGCCTGGTGACGATTCAACACCGCCGCCACTTGCCCGGCAATTTCCCCGGCGGTCAGGTTCCGCTTCACTCCCAATTTGGCCGTCAGGCAGAACTGGCAGTTGACCGCGCATCCAACCTGGCTAGAGATGCAGATGGTCGCGCGCCGGTAGGGCAGCAACCGGCTCTCTTCGATTGGCGTGCCCGGGGTGGCGGCAACCGCATCCGCCTCCTCGCTGGCCGCCTCCGATCCGTCCCCCATTTCGCCGTCATCTCCATTTGGCATCCAGACGGTTTCTACAGTTTCTTCATCCAGACAGGCAACCAGATAGCGCTCCGTGCCGTCGCTGGATACGTAGGTCTGTGCGATCCGGGGCAGGCCGATTTGAAATCCGGCCTGTATCAGGCGATCACGGATCGATTGCGGCAGGGAAGTGATCTCTTCGATCGAGGAGACGCGCTGTTGATAAAGTGCATGCCAAAGCTGCCGGGAACGATACGGCTCTAAACGAAAAGTTTCAATAAGTTCTGTAAGTTGTTTGAAAGAAAGGGAAAATAGGCTACCTTTTCGACTTTCGCTATTTCTTTGCGGTTCTGGGTCGAATTGTGGAAAACTTGCCATGAATTGTGGATAACTGGTTGCTGCCCAGCTTCTTTCGGCCTGGGCAGCACGCCGGGTCAGTCTGTGAAAAAATTATATATGGATGAACACGATGAACAGCACGCAGGCAAGCACCCACTTCAGCACGCATGGCAGTTCCAGCAATACCTCCCAAAGCCGTAATATCCGCCGCACTGAACTGCCGAACGGCCTGGTGATTCTCACCGAGCGCATGGAACACGTTCGTTCCGTCTCGATGGGCGTCTGGGTCAAGACCGGGTCGCGCGACGAGATGCCGGAGATCAACGGAGTCTCCCATTTCGTCGAACATATGGTTTTCAAGGGTACCAAGTCGCGCTCGGCAAAAAGCATCGCCCGCGAAGTCGATGCGATCGGCGGCAATCTGGATGCCTTCACCAGCAAGGAGACAATTTGTTTCAACATGAAGGTGCTGGACGAGCATGTGCCGAAGGCGCTCGACGTCCTGGCCGATCTGGTGATGCATCCCATTTTTGCTCCGGACGATATCGGCCGGGAATGCAAAGTCATTCTGGAAGAGATCAAGATGGATGAGGACAATCCGGACATGCTGGTGAATGAAATTTTCACGCAGAGTTTCTGGAAGGACCATCCCCTGGGGAAGCCGATCCTGGGTACGCGGGAGACGGTGCGGCGCTTCGATCAAGGAATGTTGTTCGACTTTTATGGTGGCCGCTTCCAGGGCGGCAATATGATCTTCTCCGCCGCGGGAAATCTGGACCACGACGCGTTTGTCACCTTGGTGACGGAGAAACTGGCGCACCTGCCATCGACCCCGGCGACTGAAAATATTCTGGTGGCTCCGTTTGCGGCCCGGCCTAAGGTGCATGCCCGGATCGTTTCCCGGCAGAAGAAATCGCTGGAGCAGTTGCAGTTGTGTCTGGGCGTTCCCGCTCCGCCAGTCAACGATGAGCAGCGCTATGTCGTAGCTCTGTTGAATTTGATTCTTGGCGGCGGCATGAGTTCCCGGCTGTTCCAGAATGTGCGCGAGGACCGCGGACTGGCCTATTCGATTTTCAGCGAGTTGAGTTCCTTCCGCGATACCGGTTCGCTGTGCGTGTATGCGGGCACCTCGGCGCAAAATGCCGAGCAGGTCATTCGCCTGACGGTGGAAGAATTTCGCCGGATGAAAGAGCAGTCGGTACCGGAAGAAGAATTGCAGCGCGCCAAAGACCAGTTGAAGGGCAATATTCTGATGAGCCTGGAAAGCTCGGGCGCTCTCATGTCGAACTTGGCCCGGCAGGAGATGTACTTCCAGCGCTTCGATTCCGTGCCCGAGGTCCTGGAGAAGGTGGGACAGGTCACGGGCGCGGACCTGATGCGGATGGCGCGGCAGTTGTTCGTTCCAGAGTCGATTGCGGTGGCGATGCTGGGCAATTTGAATGGACTGAAGGTCACACGCGATCGCCTTGCCTGCTGATACAGTAGGAACATATTCGTATTTGTTTCAGATGCAGGGTGTTGAAAATGAATACAGTCTTAGAAGTTTCCAGAAGGCGGCTGCGTCAGGCTGGCTTCACGCTGATGGAGTTGCTGATTGTCATGTCGGTCATTTTGATCCTTATGGCCGTCGCCATTCCGAACTATATGAACATGCGTAGCCAGGCCAACGAGACGGCGGCATTGGAGGAGCTGGGCACCATATACAGCGCCCAGATCCAGTATCAGACGGACTATCCCGCGAACGGGTTTTCCTGTAGCCTTGCGCAACTGGGCGGCGATCCGAAGACAGGCGCTCCCAGCCCTCAGGCGGCGCAGTTGATCCCGGCGGATCTGGCGAGTGGATATAAGAGCGGATATTTATTCGCCATTACGAATTGCACCAAAGTGACGGTGAACAACCAGGACGTGATTACATCCTTTGAGGTAACGGCGGTGCCGCAGGCAGTCGGAAAGACCGGCCACCGCGGGTTCTGTATGGATCAGACCGGAGAAAAAAAGGCCGACCCGGCCGGCAGCACAAATTGCACGCAGCCAGTTTCGTAAATTTCAATTCTGAAAGCTTTTGACAGGCGCAGAGATTACCACTCCGGCAACTTCCATGAAACGAGCCAGGTATTGGCTGGCAATGATCGTCCTGCCAGTGCTGTGGTTCGCCTTACCGGGGTTCGGGATGATCGGGCCGGGTGTGAGCGCGTCGCAGCAGTCAGTCCAGACTGCAAACGTCGCGTACACATTGCGGGAATTGACCCGGCAAGTGGACCAGCATTACGACCGGCTGCACTCGCTCAGCGTCCACTTCACTGAAACGTATCGCGGCATGGGAATGCAGCGGGCGGAAAGCGGCATCCTGCTGCTGCAAAAACCGGGTCGCATGCGCTGGAATTACACCGACCCGCTGGGCAAAGTTTTTGTCATCGGCGGCCAATATGGATACTCATACACGCCCGGAGATGCCCAGGCCGAGCGCTATCCGGCAAAGCAACTGGAAGATTTTCGTTCGCCGCTGCGGTTCTTATTGGGCCATACACGCATAGAAAAAGAGCTAACCAATCTGACGCTCATGCCGAACGGCGCGGAATATCTGTTGCGCGGTATTCCGAAGGGGATGGAACAAAGAGTCACTGAAGTCGAGCTGACGGTGACTTCCGACGGCAAGATTCAGGCGATCCAGTGGAGTGAAGTCGACGGCGCGATCACGAGTTTTCGGTTGACCGACGAGCAGCCGAATCCTCCGTTGGATGCTGCCACGTTCTCCTTTGTTCCGCCTGCTGGAGTCGTCGTCGTCAACGGTCTGGCTCCCATGTAAAGCATTTTCACTGTTGATATAGTGAACAGTTTGTCGTCCTGAGGGAGTCACGGCGACCGAAGGACCTTGTGGTTGGCATATAA
Organism: Acidobacteriota bacterium; assembly: GCA_021802085.1. Classification (GTDB taxonomy): domain Bacteria; phylum Acidobacteriota; class Terriglobia; order Terriglobales; family Acidobacteriaceae; genus JAKAAZ01. The sequence goes on along the minus strand of JAKAAZ010000054.1, from coordinate 4,651 downwards.
ACCGCAAGGTCCTTCGCTACGCTCAGGATGACACTTCTACTTTTGCTGGAGTGATGTTGCATAAAAAACCATTGCAGTCGCAATCGTGGACACAGATTGCCTTAGCGGTGGCTGTGGCCGTCTCGCTGGGTGGCGCCGTTCCAGCCCGCGCCCAATGGCAATTGCAGGCGAGCGGCACGGGAGCGACATCTCCCACGATGATGGGAAAACCTGGCAGCCGCTGGACCACGGGGATTGGAACGCGCTGAGCCTGCCATTCGCCGTTGGGCCAGACGGCCGTATCGCAAGGCTGATATCTTGGGGTCAGCTACGCGCGTTGAATCTTGCTCCGGCGGGCGATGTGTCCGCGCAGCATAACGAATAGGGTTCTGTGGAATATATTGTCAAAACTGCGGACGAGCGCGGACACGTGCAGGAGAACATCCACCTGGCCAACTCAGCCGAGGAGCTGCGCCAGCGCTTCGCCCAGTCCGGCCATTACGTGTACTGGGTCAAGCCCAAGGGGATCGTCGGCAAGGCGGGCGCGGGCAAGCGCGTCAAGCTGGAGCCGTTTTTAATCTTCAATCAGCAGTTCCTGACCTTGATTCGCGCCGGCCTGCCGATTCTTTCCTCGGTCGAACTGTTGGCCAAGCGCCAAAAGGCTTCCATCCTCCGCGCACAGTTGGAAGACGTGGCGATTCGCGTGCGCACTGGGCAATCGCTTTCGGCGGCCTTTGAATCTCAGGGCGGATTTCCAGTGATTTACACGACCTCACTCCAGGCAGGCGAGCGCTCCGGCAACCTGGAGGAAGTGCTCACCCGTTATCTGGCGTTCCAACGCATTGCGCTCACGTTTCGCAAGAAGCTGATCGCGTCGCTTTTTTATCCGGTACTCCTGATTGTCATGGTCACCGGGCTGTTCATCTTCTTGATTAGCTTTGTCGTGCCGCGTTTTGCCGCGCTCTATGACCAGATTGGAACCAAGTTGCCAGCCATCACGACGTTCATGCTGACGCTGGGGAAAGATTTTCAATCCTACCTGCCGTATATGGTGGTGGCTGTCGTGCTCCTTGTTGTTGGCCTGATCCGATGGAGCCGCACCGACAGCGGCGCGAACCGGATCGATTCCATTCGCATTGGGACCCCCATCTTTGGCAACATCTGGGTGAAATACCAGGTAGCACTGTTCGCGCGCACGCTCTCGACTCTCTTATCGGGAGGTCTGCCGCTGGTGCCATCGCTGGAGACAGCCGCGCGATCCATTGGAAGCCGTCGGCTCAGCCAGGCTGTCGCCCGCTCCGTGACCAGCGTGCGGGAAGGCAAAGGGCTGGCCACAAGCCTGAACAGCACAAAGATTTTCCCTGAGCTGTCGATTGAGATGATTGAAGTCGGCGAAGCGACCGGAGCGCTGCCGGGAATGTTGAATTCCGTCGCCGAATTTTTTGAGGAAGATGTACAGACCGCGCTGACGGCGGCGCTTTCATTGATCGAACCGGCAATTTTAATCGTGATGGGCGGCGTCGTGGTCACGATTCTGATCGCGCTCTATCTGCCCATCTTCAGCCTTGGCGCAGCCGGCGCGATGCAACACTAGAAGAGAAGGAGATGGCATGAACATATCGTTTGAAAACAAAGTCGCCGTCGTTACAGGCGCAGCGTCAGGGTTAGGTCTTGCGACGGCGAAAGCTTTTGCTGAATCAGGTGCTTCCGTGGTGTTAGCGGACTGGAATGAGAAAGCCGTGCAGTCCGCAGCCAAAGCGCTCGCTGATAAAGGTCACAGGACATTGGCCGTTCGCTGTGACGTTTCGGATGACGCGCAAGTGGATGCGATGGTAAAGCAGACTGTCGCCTTATTCGGGCGGCTCGACGCGGCCTACAACAATGCCGGCGTTCAGAATGTTCTTGCGGAAACCGCAGATTCTCCCCGCGACGATTACGACAGAGTTATGGGCATCAACCTGCGCGGTGTGTGGAGTTGCATGAAGTTCGAGCTGCAACAGATGCGCCAGCAAGGAAGCGGCGCCATCGTCAACTGCTCTTCCCTAGGAGGTCTTGTAGGAGGCGCCCGACGTGGGACCTATCACGCCGCTAAGCATGGAGTTATTGGATTCACCAAGAGCGCGGCTCTCGAATACGCGACGCGCGGCATACGCGTCAACGCGGTGTGCCCGGGCATGATCCAGACGCCCATGACAGACCAGATGATTGCGGCAGGCCAGGGTGAGGAGCTGGAGGCGATGTTGAAGACCTACGTTCCCATGGGTCGCCCAGGTCGGCCCGAAGAAATCGCCGACGCTGTTCTGTGGCTCTGTAGTTCCGCCGCAAGCTATATCACTGGCCAATCGATCTCGGTCGATGGCGGCTACGTTATGCGCTAAGAGAAGGAGAAACAGCATGGCGGAAATTGCAGTCATTCCCAACGCAAAGCCCATCGTCACCGATGAAATCGCGCAGGCCAGGGCGCTTGCCGCCAGGTATCGGTGCGAGTTTGTCGATCTCAGAAATTTTCGCATTCAGCACGAATTGTTCCGCACCGTGCCGGTCGACATGATGTTCCGCTACAACTTCGTTCCGCTGGAGCAGTTGGAAGGCAAGCTGGTCATTGCCGTCAGCGATCCCAGCCGGTTGATGATGATGGATGAAATTTCTAGCCTGCTGGGGCAGAGAATTGGCGTCAAGGTTGCTACGCTCAGCCAGATTACCGACCTGCTGAAGAAGACCGAGCAGTCGCAACGCGTGCTGGACGAAGCGACCGAGGGACTGACATTCGACGTTCTTTCTTCCGAAGACAATGCCGACGAGACGCTCTCGATTGAAAAGCTGACATCGGAGGAAGATGTCAGCCCCATCATCCGGCTCGTGGACACCATGGTCTTTACCGCGTTGGAGAGGCGGGCCAGCGACATCCACCTGGAAACGTTCGACGACTGTCTGCTGGTGAAATACCGCATTGACGGCGTACTGCAGCACGCCATGGCTCCGATTGCGCGGGAGCATCATCAGACCATTCTTTCCCGCATCAAAGTGATGAGCGAACTGGACATTGCGGAACGCCGCGTTCCCCAGGACGGTCGTTTTCGAGTCCGCTACAAAGGCCGCCTGATCGATTTCCGCGTTTCCATCATGCCTACCGTCCATGGCGAAAATGCGGTCCTTCGCGTTCTCGACAAGGAATCGATGAGCGAAACCTTCCATTCGCTGACGCTCAATGTTGTGGGCTTTGCCGAAGAGGATCTGCGCCGTTTTCGCCGCTATATCCGCGAACCGTACGGCATGGTGCTGGTGACCGGGCCGACCGGATCGGGAAAGACGACCACTCTGTATGCGGCATTGAACGAAATCAAAAGCGATGAAGACAAGATCATCACGATTGAAGATCCAGTGGAGTATCAGATTCGCGGCATCACGCAGATTCCGGTCAATGAAAAGAAGGGGCTGACCTTCGCGCGCGGCCTGCGCTCGATTCTGCGCCACGATCCGGACAAGATTCTGGTCGGCGAGATTCGCGACCAGGAAACGGCGCAGATTGCGATCAACTCGGCCCTGACCGGCCATCTGGTCTTCACCACTGTCCACGCCAACAATGTTGTGGATGTCCTGGGCCGCTTTCTCAATATGGGAGTTGAACCCTACAATTTTGTTTCCGCCCTCAACTGCATTCTCGCCCAACGATTGGTTCGTGTGATTTGCGAAGATTGCAAGAGATCGGTGGAGTATAACCGCGAGACCCTGGAGTTGAGCGGACTGGATTGGAACGAATGGTCTGGGTTTCCATTTCAGGAAGGCGCTGGCTGCATTGAGTGCGGTGGCACGGGCTATAAGGGGCGCACCGCGATCCATGAGTTGCTGGAATTGAATGACCGGATCCGTGAAATTATTTTGGAGAAGCGGCCGAGCTCGGAAGTGCGAAAAGCGGCGCAGAGCGAAGGAATGTCGTTTCTGCGAGAGTCGGCGTTGCAACGGGTTCGTCTGGGTCTGACGACGCTGAAAGAAATCAACAAAGTTACTTTCATTGAAGCTTCACGATAAGCTTGACCTACATGCATCTTTTTCCAAGCTCACTGCAATTTGCAGTACGTCCGCGTCGGGCCTGCGAAATCGCACCGGATGGGATCCTTGCGGGCGGCTCATCCAGAGTCGAGTCTCCGCTGGACACAGCCGTCTTTGAAGCTCTGCCAGCGGGCTCTGTCGCCGCTGGGGTGACCGCGCCCGTGTTCCGCGACAGCAGCGCCGTTCTTGCCGCCCTGAAAAGCGCGCTGGATTCGGTCGATCTCCGCGGACGCGATTGGACGCTCGTTGTGCCGGACGCCTGCACCCGGGTGCATATCCTGGATTTCGATACATTACCGGCAAGGTCGCAGGAGATATTGCCACTCGTTCGATTTCGGTTGCGCAAGATGTTGCCGTTCGACGCGGATATGGCTGCCGTGTCGTACCAGATGCTGAAGCCCGTGGACCCCGCCGGCAAGAACGGCCCCGTGCAGGTCATTGCGGCAGCCATGCCGGCCGACGTTCGAGATGAGATCGAATCGTTGGTGCGCAGCATGCAGCGCGAACCCGGCGTTCTGTTGCCGGCAACGCTGGCAGCCATGGCTGCGCTGCCGGACACTGGTTCGCACCTTTTAGTGCATACAGAGCAGGATTCGATGACGACCGCCATCGCGCATGAGGG
>JAKAAZ010000053.1 GCA_021802085.1 Acidobacteriota bacterium | reverse complement strand
GGTGGGGTCGAACAATAGTTCGAATTCCAACCGGCTGGTCGAAGTTTCCCGCAATCTGGATACGATCGCGTATCTGATCGACGATTCCGAGAAGATTCGTCCAGAATGGTTGGAACATGCCAGAACGGTGGCCGTGACGGCCGGCGCATCCGCGCCGGAGATTCTGGTACAGGATGTCATCAATTATCTGCAACGAAATGGTTTCGGCGACGTCGAAGAGGTGGAGGTCATGCCGGAAAATGTTCGCTTCGGCCTGCCGCCGGAGATTGTTCGCGCCATCGGGGCAGCGCCAGAGCAGACAGCCCCCGTGAGTTTGTAGGCGATCCCACTTAAGAAGCAGTCTGCTGGCTTCGCTCGACGGCGACCACTTTTGAGTTATTAAGATCCATGCTGTCAGTCTGGCTTCGATGGGACATGAACAGAAGGAGATTCCGTATTCATCGATGAATCCACTCTCACAAGTCAAACAACCCGTAGCCGTTCGATTTGGAAGGGTGGACGCGAGCCTGGATGAGGTCGAACACGCGATTGCCTCCTCTCGCGAGCTGCTGCTGTCGCAGCAGCATCCTGACGGCTACTGGTGTGGCGAACTGGAAGCGGACACGACCCTCGAGTCCGACTACATTATGCTGCACTCGCTGTTCGGCACTGGAGATGAAGGCCGGATGCGGCGGGCGATTACGCAGATCCTGCGATACCAGAACGCAGACGGCGGCTGGAACATTTATGGTGGCGGCCCATCCAATATCAGTGCCACCGTGAAGGCGTATTTCGCGCTGAAACTCATGGGCTGGTCCGCCGATGATCCCGTGCTGGTCAAAGCTCGGGAGTGGGCCTTGGCCCACGGAGGGGCGACCGAAGTCAACACATACACCAAGCTGTATCTGTGCTTCTTCGGCCAGTATGACTATAACGCCGTTCCCGCCATCCCGCCGGAGATCGTGTTGTTTCCGAAGTGGTTTTATTTCAATCTGTACGAAATCTCCTCGTGGTCGCGCGCGATACTGGTGCCGCTTTCGATTGCGTACGCGAAGAAGCCTTTCAAGAAAATCCCGACGGAACAGGGGATTCAGGAATTGTTTGTCGGCGGGCGCGAGCATGCGAATCTGCACCTGCACTGGAATAAACGGATTTTCAGCTGGCGCAATTTTTTCCTTATCTTCGATCGAATGACGCACTGGGCGGAACGCATCCATGTGCGACCGTTGCGCGCGATTGCGCTGAAGCGAGCGGAGAAGTGGATGCTCGATCGGCTGGAAATGTCGGATGGTCTGGGAGCGATTTATCCGGGGATTCTGAATGCCATCATCGCGCTGCGGTGTCAGGGCCATTCGCTGGACGACCCGCAGGTGATTCGCGCATTGGATGAATTTGAAAAGCTGGGAATTGAAGAACCGGGTGTCCCGGGAAAGAGTGAGCCCACGTTTCGCATGCAGCCCTGCAAGTCGCCTGTGTGGGACACGGCGTATGCGATCTTCGCACTGGGAGAAGCGGATGTTCCCAGCCGCGATCCGCGTCTGCTGAAGGCTGCCGATTGGATCTTGTCCAAGGAGGTACGGCACAAGGGCGACTGGTCTGTGAAGGTTCCCCATGTGGAGCCGGGCGGCTGGTACTTTGAGTTCAACAATGAGTTTTATCCGGACGTGGACGACTCGGCGCAGGTGCTGCTGGCGTTGAACAAAGTCGAGAATCCTCGTGAGCGATATCAGTACGATGTCACGCAGCGGGCGATCCAGTGGATCTGGGCGATGCAGTGCAAGAACGGAGGCTGGGCCAGCTTCGATAAAGACAACACAAAGATGATTTTTCAGCATATTCCGTTCGCCGATCACAATGCCATGCTCGATCCGCCGACCGTCGATATCACTGGGCGCATTCTGGAGATGCTGGCCAGTTACGGCATTACCCGGCAGGATCCGCGGGTGGAGAAGGCGATTCAATTCATCTATCGCGAGCAGGAATCGGACGGAAGCTGGTTTGGGCGATGGGGAGTGAATTACCTGTACGGGACGTTTCTGGTGTTGCGAGGACTGGAAGCGATGGGCGTGTGGAATCACGAGCCGCAGATTCAGCAGGCGGCGGAATGGATTCGCATGGTGCAGAATGCCGACGGAGGTTGGGGCGAGAGTTGCGCGAGCTACGACAATCCAACCCTGCGCGGGGTTGGAGTCAGCACTGCTTCTCAAACGGCGTGGGCCATTCTTGGCTTGCTGGCGGCCGGAGCTGTTTGCAGCCATTCTGTCGCCAAGGGAATACGCTGGTTGCTGCAGCGACAGCGATCCGATGGGTCCTGGACGGAAGAGCAGTTCACTGGAACGGGATTTCCGCGGGTTTTTTATTTGTCGTATCACATGTACCGCAATTATTTTCCCCTGCTGGCACTGACCACGTATCGTCGAGCCAGGCAGGCCGAAGACTTGAGAAAAGCAAGTTGAGTGGAAGCAAGCACGGAATCTTCTCTGAATGCGTGGGAAGATAGACAGCAAGCAGCAAGGAGACTCTGAATGGCAGTGCCAATCTCACAAATGTGGACGGTAGCAACCTATGTGTTGCGCCAGCGCTGGAGCGGCCGCAAGCGCTATCCGCTGGTTCTGATGCTCGAACCGCTGTTCCGCTGCAACCTGGCTTGCGCCGGATGCGGAAAGATCCAGTACCCCGCGCACATTTTGAAAAAGCAATTGACGCCCGAGGAATGCTTCCGCGCGGTGGACGAATGTGGAACTCCAATGGTCTCCATTCCGGGAGGAGAACCACTTCTGCATCCGCAGATAGGAGAAATAGTTGCAGGATTGGTTGAAAGAAAGAAATACATCTATTTGTGCACCAATGCGCTGCTGTTGAAGGAAAAACTGCACCTGTTCCAGCCGAGTAAATATCTTTCTTTTTCTGTACACATGGACGGACAGCGGGAGCATCATGACTTTTCCGTCTGTCTGGAGGGCGGGTATGACAAGGCGATCGAAGGAATTCGCGAGGCAGTAGCGAAGGGTTTCCGTGTCACCACGAATACGACTTTGTTCGATGGCGCGGACCCGAATAGCGTGCGCGCGTTCTTCGACGAGATGATGCAGGTGGGCGTGGAGTCGATGATGGTGGCGCCCGGCTATACATATGAAAAGGCCCCCGACCAAAAGCATTTTCTGGGCCGCGCTCGTTCGCGGAGGCTCTTTCGGGCAATCCTCGCGAATCGCAAGAAGAGCTGGCGCTTCAACGCATCGCCCATGTACATGGAATTCCTGATGGGCAAGCGCGACTTTACCTGCACTCCCTGGGGCATGCCGACCTACAACGTGTTCGGCTGGCAAAAGCCGTGCTACCTGCTCCAGGACGGCTACGCGGACACGTTTGCTGAATTGATGGAAGCTACGGAGTGGGGCCACTACGGGACCGAATCCGGAAATCCAAAATGTGCGAACTGCATGGTCCATTCCGGTTATGAGGCGTCCGGGGTGAACTTCACCTTTGGCTCGCTGAAAGGGCTGTGGGCCACGGCGAAAGCGACCATGACGCTCTATCCAGACCGTGGCGCGCTGGACCTGCTGAATCAGCCGGTGAAGCCGGTCCACGCGCACAATCCGCTGGTCAAGATTGATGTGCCCGCCAGTGCGCTCGAGGAGACGCGCGCATGACGGAGGTTCCTTCGAACCCGCCTGTAAATGCAACGACGAATCCAGATGCGATGGAAGTCGCGCCGGGAGCGGAGCACGAGATGCTGGAAGGACGGATTCCGGCGATGGCGACCGAGGAAGAGATCCGCGCCGCGCTGGAGCAGGCGTTTGGATATCGCGGGGATGTGACCATCACGCTGAAAACCGGCGGGCGCATTGAGGGATATATCTTCGATCGCAGACCGGCGCCCGCGCTGCATCGCTCGATTGTGCGCATCATGCCGAAAGATACATCGGAGCGGGTGTCGATTCCGTATTCTGAGATTGCTGGCCTGGCATTTACAGGGCGCGATTCCGCAGCAGGAAAAAGTTGGGAAGCCTGGGTACAGCGATATTGGGAAAAGAAGACTGCCGGCGAGAAGAATATCGGCATTCAGTCCGAAGCACTGGACTAAGCAAATTCCAAAACTCTAAAAAATGCCGCATGTGAAATGAAGAGGTATCACTCTGAGCGAAGCTGGGAAGCCGGAGAGTGATGTCCATGCAAGCCACGCGAAGATTCTCTGGATTCTTCGCTCCGGTCGCCGCTGCGACCTCCATTCAAAATGACTCCCTGCAACGTCCGTCCACGCTGCCGAAGAATTTGCTCTAGACTGACTGGGACGCTGTTCGGATCCATTTGGCCTTCCTTATGCGCATCTTCCTCACCGGAGCTACTGGATTTGTCGGGAGCCATGTCGCCCAGTCGCTCCACGCTGCGGGCGCGGAGCTGCGTTTGCTGACGCGGACGACCAGCCGCACCGAGCATCTTGCAGGCCTGAACGCGGAGTTGGTGCGGGGCGATCTGCTGCAACCGGAACATCTTCGCAGCGCGCTCGTCGGCTGTGATGCGCTGGTCCATGTTGCGGCGGACTACCGGCTGTGGGTGCCCGATCCAAAGGCAATGTATGCGGCGAACGTTCAGGGAACGAAAATGCTTCTGCGTCTGGCGGGGGAAACGGGCGTGCGTCGCGTTGTCTATACGTCCAGCGTGGCGACCATGGGTTTTCGCGCCGATGGCGCCGTTGTCGATGAAGACACTCCGGTGTCGATCGATAATATGATCGGCCACTACAAGCGTTCGAAGTTTTTCGCCGAGCAGGAAGCGATCGCGGCGGCGCGGCTGGGTCAGCATGTCGTCATTCTGAACCCGACCACGCCGATTGGAGCGAATGATGCCAAGCCCACACCGACGGGTCGTATCGTGGTGGATTTTCTGAATCGAAAATTTCCAGCCTACGTGGATACCGGTCTGAATCTGGTAGACGTGCACGCGGTCGCGGCCATGCATGTCGCCGCGCTGGAGCGCGGGACTCCAGGAGAACGATATATTTTAGGGGGCGAAAATCTCACGCTGAAGCAGATTCTGGATCGCATGGCGGCCATGACGGGTTTGCCTTCGCCCACGATGCGGGTGCCACATTCCGTAGCGATGACCTTTGCATTTTTTGACGAATGGATTACTGGTCGTATACGTGGACGCGAGCCGCGCGCCACCGTGGAAGCTGTGCGCATGGGAAAGAAGAAAATGTTTGCCAGCTCGGCCAAGGCAGAACGAGATTTGGGCTATCAGGTGCTTCCGGTGGACCGAGCGCTGCACACCGCCATCGACTGGTTTCGCGCCCACGGGTATGCTCCCAACTCATGAAAGGACGTATCGCAATTCTCGCTGCGCTGCCGCGCGAAGTTGCGCCGCTGGTGCGCGGCTGGCCGATCCGTGCTGTCTCGGATCGCGAAGGCACGAGCAGCTGGGAGTGCGATCGGGCGATCGTTGTCTGCGCGGGCATGGGGCGTGAGCGTGTGACGCGCGCCTTTGCATTGGCAGAAGCCAAAGGCCCGCTGCACTCCGTTGTTTCCGTTGGATATGCCGGAGCCCTGCGCGCTGGAATGGTAGTCGATACGGTCTATTGGCCAGCCACCGTGGTCGACGCTGAGACGGGCGAGCGATTTCAATGCAAAGATGGTGGAGGGATTTTGGTGACCACGGATCACGTCGTCGATTCCGTAGAAAAGTCGAAGCTGGCGGCCCGCTGGAATGCGGACCTGGTCGATATGGAGGCAGCGACGGTGGCGCGACTCGCACAGGCGCGCGGGCTGCCATTTCGAACCTTGCGAGCGATCAGCGATGAGGCCGCCGACAGGTTGCCGGACCTGAACCGTTTTACCAACGATTTAGGCGGAATTCACGAATCTTCATTTGCCGTGTATGTTGCGTTACGTCCCTGGCTGATTCCAACGGCTGTCCGGCTTGGCAAACAGGCTGCGCAGGCGTCGCAACGAATTTGCCAGGCATTACGTCACGTTTTGGAGCAAGCAGAATAAAATGATCACTGTGACAGATACAGGAAGCTTGACGATCAGGGACGTGCCGGCAACCATGCAAGCGGCCGTCTATCGCGGTATCAACGACATTCGCGTGGAGGAAGTGCCCGTTCCGGCTATTGGTCCGGGCGAGGTCCTGGTACGCATTCACAGCTGCGGCATTTGCGGCACGGACCTGAAAAAAATTCATTCAGGCTCCCATGCCGCTCCTAGAATTTTTGGCCACGAGATGGCTGGTGTCATTGCCGCCGTCGGCGACAAGGTAACGGACTGGAAGGTCGGCGACCGAGTCATGGCCTTCCATCATGTCCCTTGCGGGAAAGGCTGTTACTATTGCCGCAAAAAGACATACTCGCAATGCGATACCTACAAGCGAGTTGGCTGTACCGCGGGATTCGAGCCGTCCGGCGGCGGTTTCGCGGAATACATTCGCGTGATGGACTGGATTGTGGAACGCGGGCTAGTTGCTATTCCCGACCACGTGCCGTTTGAACAGGCGCTGTGGATTGAGCCGGTGAATACGTGCTTCAAGGCGATTCACAAGCTGCATCTTGCCGCCGACGAGACCGTACTGGTGATCGGACAGGGGTCGATCGGAATTTTGCTGGCTGCGTTGGCAAGACGAACCGGCGCGACGGTGCTGACCGCGGACCTGTACGCTTCACGCCATCAAACTGCCGCGCAATTCGATTTGCATCACCCCATCTATGCCGACAAAGAAGATCCAATCGCCATTGTAAAAAGCCAGACGGAAGGCCGCGGCGCGGATGTGGTGATTGTGGCCGTGGCGGGCAATGCGTTGATTCGCACGGCGATGGAGGCGGTGCGTTTCGGCGGTCGCGTCCTGCTGTTTGCGGCCACGCAGCGCAGTGAAGTTACGATCGATCCATCTGCAATTTGCATGGACGAAAAATCTCTCATCGGTTCCTACAGTTCTTCCGCGGAGGTTCAGCAGGAAGCCTCTCAGTTGGTACTGAATGGGTACACCGACCACTTTGATCTCACTCGGTTGATCTCCCATCGTTTTCCGCTGGAGCGGGCGGCGGAAGCAATCGCGTTCGCTTCCGAGCCGAAGCCGGACTCCATGAAGATTGTGATTCAACCGTAGCTGTCTCACGTTTCCTTTCAATCGAACAGGAATAAAAATACGTTTCGAATCGGATGCGATCGAGTTCGCAAAATACTTTTATGGCTGATGAAATGAACGCGGCTGTCTTGTACGGCAAAGAAGATGTGCGGATCGTGCGACTGCCCGTGCCCGAAGCTGGCCCCGGGGAGATTGTTGTGCGTGTTGCCGCCGCCCTGACTTGTGGTACCGACCTGAAGGTTTTTCGTCGCGGCTATCACAAGAAAATGTTGCGGCCGCCGGTTCCTTTCGGGCATGAAATGGCCGGAGTGGTTGAACATGCGGGCGCTGGAGTCACGAAGTTCAAGAAAGGGGACCGCGTTGTCGCCATCAATTCGGCGCCGTGCGGGGAATGTTTTTTTTGCCGGCGCGAACAGGAAAACCTCTGCGACGATCTTCTGTTCAACAACGGCGCCTACGCCGAGTACATGCGAATCCCAGCGCGTATCGTCGCCAGTAACACGCTGCTTGTTCCTGAGAATGTGCCGCTCGATCACGCCGCCATGACAGAGCCGCTTGCCTGCGTGCTGCAGGGCATGGACGAAACTGCGGCCCGGCCAAAAGACCAGATGGTTGTGATCGGTGCAGGCGCGATAGGACTGATGTTTATGCACATGGCATCGCTGACAGATATCGACGTGATCGCTGTAGTGAAACATGCCGAGCAGGTCGCGATGGCGCGTTCTTTCGGGGCCCGGCAGGTCGTCCAGACTGCAGTCACGGAGGATGTGGTCGCCGCCGTGCGGGCGCTGACGCCGCAGGGACGCGGCGCGGATGTAGTGATCGAAGCCGTGGCGTTGCCGACAACCTGGCAGTGGGCCGTGGAAATGGTGCGCAAAGGCGGTGTGGTCAATTTCTTCGGCGGTTGCGCAGCGGGGACCAAGGTAGAGCTCGATACCAATCGCCTGCACTACAACAACCTGACATTGCGGGCGAGCTTTCATCATCGGCCGTCGGTATGCCGCAGCGCGTTTGAATGGATTGCCAGCGGGCGCTTCCAGAGCGATAAATTTCTGACCGGCCGAGCGCCGCTGGAAGAACTGGTTCCAGTGTTCCGGCGGCTGATGCGCCGCGCCGAAGACATCAAAATTGCGATACATCCCAGTGAGGGTCCGCATGAGCGTTAGTGGCCCAGCCGCGGCGGCAAACGGCAGTGCTGAAGATGTATTGGCAGTGGCATGGGAAAAACTTCCAGCGCAATACCGGATGCCCGAGCACGCGCCGAGCATGGCGGAGGCGCAGAGATTTTGTCGCGAATTGGCCGAGTCTCACTATGAGAATTTTCATGTGGCCACGTGGTTTTTGCCCAGGCGGCTGCGTCCGCATTTTCAAAGTATTTACGCCTACTGCCGCATTTCGGACGACTTGGGAGATGAGGTAGGGAATCCGCAGCAGTCGCTGGCGCTGCTGGATTTTTGGAACGGAGAACTCGACGCCTGCTATCGAGGCATCGCACGTCACCCTGTATTCGTGGCGCTGGCGGAGACGATCCGTGTCTGCAATATTCCGAAAGAGCCTTTCGCCGCATTGCTCGTTGCATTTCGTCAGGATCAGACTGTCGCTCGCTATCGGACGATGGAGGATTTGTTCGGCTATTGCCGCAACTCCGCCAATCCGGTGGGACACCTGGTTCTGTATGCCTGCGGCTATCGCGAGCCGGGATTGTTTACGCTGTCGGATTTTACCTGCACTGCGCTTCAGCTCGCCAACTTCTGGCAGGACGTGCGGGACGACGATCGGAGTCGCAATCGGATCTACCTGCCACTGGCCGATATGGAGCGATTCGGTGTGACTGAGCAGCAAATCCATGACCAACGCTTCACTGCGGAATTTCGCAATCTGATGGAATATGAGGTTGAGTTCGCGCAAAAGCTATTTGCGCAGGGTTTGCCCCTGCTCGGTCGGGTCGACAGGGAACTCGCCGTCGATCTGCAATTGTTCAGCAGCGGCGGCCAGGAGATTTTGCGTGCCATCGCAAGCCAGAACTACAACGTGCTGCGCTCTCGACCAGTCATCTCGAAGCCGCGCAAGGCTGCATTGTTGTTGCGCGCGTTCGCAGCAAAACTCACCGCGAGGCAGGCTGCGTGAGTTCTTTCGTTGAACAAGCGTATGCAGCCTGCGAGGCCATCGCACGCCACGAAGCAAAAAATTTTTACTATGCTTTTCGCGCGTTGCCGAAGACGAAGCGCGCTGCCATGTGCGCCGTCTATGCCTTTATGCGCCATGCGGACGACCTGGCGGATGACGAGCGATTGCCATGTGAAGAGAGACTCCAGGCCATGCAGCGGTGGCTGGAGGAATGGCATCGTGCAGCCGCTGGCGAAGCCACAGACAATGCTGTTTTTGTAGCCCTGCGCGATGCGCAACAACGCTTCAGCATTTCCACGGAACTGCTCGATCAACTGGTGCATGGAACGATGATGGATTTGACTGCGCTGCCGGAATATGGCGGCCAGTCTGCCGCGGGGTCATCCGCGGCCAGCCATCTTGTAACCTATCGAACCTTCGACGATCTGTATCGATACTGCTATTTCGTTGCCTCGGTTGTGGGCCTGGTTTGCATTCGCATCTTCGGCTATAACGATCCGCGCGCGGAGCAGTTGGCGGAGCAAACGGGAATTGCATTTCAGTTGACGAATATTTTGCGCGATGTGCGCGAAGATGCAGAGCGCGGGAGGATATATCTCCCGCTCGACGATCTCGAACGCCATCACGTTACCGTGGAGGAACTATCTTCGATTCGCGGAAATCGACCTCTGACGCAAGATGAACGCGCATTGATGGAACTGGAAGCGTTGCGCGCACGCCAGTATTACACGGCTGCGGAAAGCCTGTTGCCGCTCATTTCCGCGGACAGCCGCGCAGCACTGTGGGTGCTGGTCACAATTTATAGTCGTTTGTTGCAGCGCATCGAGAGCCAACAGTACCAGGTGTTTTCGTCGAAAGTGAAAGTGCCGACGATGGAGAAGGTCTGGATTCTATTGCGCGGATTGTGGATGGCGTTTCGCTTGCGCAGCACCCAAGCAAGGTAGAAGATCGCACATATCTGTGATGACTCCTGCCCAATTCGACATGGATGATAGAAGCCAGTCTCAGACGATTCGCGATGTCGCCGTGGTCGGTGGCGGTCTTGCGGGCTTGTCGGCTGCATGCGCGCTGGTGGAGTCCGGGTATCGCGTGCATCTTGTCGAGCGGCGACCATATGTCGGCGGACGCGCATCTTCCTATGAACATCCAGGCACAGGAGAGGTTGTCGATAACTGCCAGCATGTACTTCTGGGCTGTTGCACCAACCTCATCGCCTTCTATCGTCAGATGGAGGTTGCCGACCAGATTCGCTGGTTCGATCGCATTACATTTCTAGAACCCGGCGGTCGGCGGAGCCTGCTGCGTCCGGGTTTCCTGCCGGCGCCGCTGCATAATTCAGTTTCTTTCTTAGCGGCGCCAGCACTGTCGATGGCGGACAAGCTTGCCATCAGCCGCGGAATGCTTGCCTTTCTGCGAGGTGTGCCCGAAGACGATGGAGAAAATTTCGCTCACTGGCTGGCTCGCCATGGACAAACACAACGCGCCATCGATCATTTCTGGAATCCCGTGCTGGTGAGTGCTCTGAATGAGGACCTGGATCATCTGTCGGTGCAGTATGCGGGGATGGTGTTCCGCACATCGTTTATGCAGTCCGCGCAGGCCGGGTGGATGGGAGTGCCAACCATTCCGCTGAGCGAATTGTATGGACACGCACTGGGATTTATCGAATCGCATGGCGGCGAAGCGAGCTTGCGTACAGGTGTTGACGGCTTTGCATATGACGAGCAAAATCGCCGTTGGCAAATTCAATATGAAGGTGGAAACATCGAGGCGGACGCCGTGGTGCTGGCGGTCCCGTTTGAGTCCGCGCAGAAACTATTGCCGCAATTCCCAGCGCGGGATGATGGCGCGAAAGAAAAACTCGCCGGGCAACTGGAACACTTTCAGCATTCGCCGATTACGGGCATTCATCTCTGGTTCGATCGCACTATTACGGAACTGGAACATGCGGTTCTGCTCGACACCACGATCCAATGGATGTACAACAAAACTTTGTTGCAGCCACAGCGACGAGCGGAGGGTTCAGGAAGCTATCTGGAGCTGGTGGTAAGCGCGTCCAAGTCGCTGGTGGCAAAATCTCGCCAGGAGATACTCGATCTGGCATTGCGGGAACTGGCAGAATTCTTTCCAGTGGTGCGAGAAGCGAAGCTAGTCAAGGCTGCGGTTGTCAAAGAAGTACGGGCGACGTTTTCCGTCACGCCGGGGATCGATGCGTATCGACCGGGGCCCACCACTGCGTGGCCGCAACTTTTCTTAGCAGGGGATTGGACTGCTACAGATTGGCCATCGACGATGGAAGGCGCGGTGCGCAGCGGTTACCTTGCAGCGGAGGCTTTGACGCAAGCAGCGGGAAGCCCGCAGAAATATCTGCATCCCGATTTGCCCGCGCAGGGACTGATGCGGCTGTTCCAGTAGGGAATTCGATTCCACTAGCGGCTTAGAAAAAACACACCCGTACACACACATACCGCCGCGATCCAACGGCGACCGTCGACATTTTCTTTCAATATCCATTTCGCTGCGAATGCGTTCGTGACGAAGGTGAGGGCCGCCGATGCGGGAGCGACCAAGCTGACATCCGCCCAACTGAGCGCGAACAGGAGCGAGAAGAAACTGAGGGCCATGCAGAGCACGCCGAAAAAAAACCGCGCATTGCGCAATACGGCCAGGATGGCTCCTTTGAAGCCGGAATGGCTGCGGATTACATCGAAATCTCCGATTTGACGCATGGCTCCGGCAATCAGGACATCGCCTGTCGTAGCCAGCAGCACGATCACGCCAATCATCGACCAGACGGAAGCTTCCCCAGAGAGATTCATGCCGAGCGCCCATTTTTCTGTGTTGCGGTACGTTCGCCGGTACCGGCAGGAACTGCGACCGCCTCGCGCGGGTCCGGATGGGTGTGATTCGTGTAGGAGGGGCCTTGCGTGACGAAACCGACTCCCAGGGTGATGAGCAAGATGCCGATCCATCGCGCGGGTGAAATGGTTTCCTGCAGCCAGAACTTCGACAGCAGCGCAATGATGACGTAGCCAAAGCCAGTGGCGGGGAGAACAAATGTCAGGTCGGCCCAGGAGAGCGCCGTCAAATAAGCGGCAAAAAATAGGATAAGAAAAAGTATGCCGCTAAACACCCAGGGATTTTTCAGCGCAACCAAGAGAGTGAGCAGGTGATGCAGCGAGACGGGGCCAACCTGCTTCATTCCGGCGCTCAAGAAGGTGTCGCCCACAGATGCGCAGACCATCACAGCGCCCAGGATCAGATAGCGGCGAAAGGTCATGGTGGATTGCGAGAATGCGATGGCGAAAATTCCTCCACCTGCGTCGCAGGTTTGGCTCAGGGTGCTGCTGGCTATCAAAGAAAACGCGGTCAGCTTTTTCGGGGCTGACCGCGCGGATAAAATCGAGTCCGACTGACGGCGCCCCTCAGGCTCCCACTTGTTGCGTTGCCGCCAACGCTGCCTTGTCCCGTTTGCTCTTGGCAACCACGCGGTTGCGTTGCGCGCGCAATTTCAGAAAAGCCTTGGCTTCGACATATAGGCGAGGTAGATCGCGATTCGCAATTGCCTTGCTGACCACGCGCCACGCCGCCTTGGGACGGAAATAATATTCGTCATAGAAGCGATGGACCATCTCGAGAACGTATTCCGTGGGCAGGCCGGGGTACTCGACGTGGGCGAGTTGGTGACCTTCTTCATCGACCATGGCGCCGTTGTTGATGATGAAACCGTTGCTCTTGGCGAAGTCGTAAAACTCGGTGCCCGGATATGCGTGGGCAATGGAGACCTGAATCGTTTCCACATCGAGGGACTTGGCGAAATTGATCGTGTTGCGGATGGACTCCTTGGTTTCACCCGGCAATCCTAGAATGAAATCGCCATGGATGGTCAGGCCAAGGTCGTGACAATCGCGAGTAAAGTCGCGCGCGCGTTCCACTGTGGCGCCCTTTTTGATGTTCTTCAGGATTTGCGGATCGCCGGATTCGAAGCCCACGATGAGCAGCCGGCAGCCGGCTTCACGCATCGCCTTCAATGTCTCGCGATCCGTGGTGACGCGGGAGGTGCAGGACCAGGTGAGATTCAGCGGCTTGAGCTTCTCGCACAACTCAATGGTGCGTACCTTTTGAATGTTGAACGTATCGTCGTCGAAGAAGTACTCTTTCACCTGCGGGAAAAGTTCTTTCGCGTGGGCCATTTCCGCGGCAACATCATCGGTCGAACGCTTCCGCCAGGCATGTCCGCTGAGGGTCTGGGGCCAGAGACAAAATGTGCATTGCGCGGGGCAGCCGCGGGTGGAGTAGAGCGACACATAGGGATGCAGGAGGAACGGAACGTTATATTTGGTCACGTCCATGTTGCGCGCGTAGATGTCGGTGACCCAGGGCAATGCATCCAGGTCTTCGACCTGCGGGCGATCTGGATTGTGCACGATCTGGCCATTGTTGCGGTAGCTGATGCCGAGAATCTCATTCAGCGGCTTGCCGTTGGCAAATTCGACGACGGAGAAATCGAATTCGCGGCGGCAAACAAAGTCGATCACCGGGCACTCGTTCAGGGCACGGTCCGGCGATGTTGTGACCGGCGGCCCAACAAATGCGATGCGAATCGAGGGATTGGCCGCCTTGATGGCTTCCGCGAGTTTTTGGTCGCCCTGCCAGCCGGGAGTGCTGGTGAAGAGCACCAGAAACTCGTACTGCTTACAGATCTCAATGGTCTCCGTCGCGGTGACATGGTGCGGCGGGGCATCGAGCAGGCGCGAACCTTCCAGCATTCCCGCTGGATATGCTAGCCAGACGGGGTACCAGTAGGATTCAATTTCGCGGGTGGCGGGCCAGCGCGAACTGGCGCCACCATCGAAGTTCTGAAAGGAGGGCGGGTTAAGAAAAATTGTTTTTAGAGGCATAGATTCAACCTTAAGTTTACCACTTGAAGGCACTGGAATGTCGTTTCCCGATGGCAGGCAGACAGGGTCCCTCTGGTCGTCTTTCCTATTTGGATGCGATTGGAGGTCAGGCGATTTGCCGGCAAATATATTGTGGTTTCAATGAGATGGCGATGAAGACTGAACCGTGGTGGAACTGGCCGTTGGTTGCGTACTCTGTTTTGCCCAATCTTCCAGGCCGCCCACGGCGTTCAGCAGGTCGAGTTTTGTGCGCGTTACCTTGAATTGCGCGTCGCGCATATCCACGTAGCGGGTGCGCTCCTCAACGCGATATTGATCGGCCTGCTGTGGCGGCACTGGTTGACCATTGGCAGCGCCCTGGTTTATCTGGGTCACGATGGAGGCGAGAGTCTCACGCGCAAGTTGCTGCTGCAGGTCGGCCACCTGCTCCTGAGCTTCGAGTTCACGAAGACTGTGCCACAGGGCAAAGTTGCCTTCATCGTTCTGGATGCGGGTCAACTCCGCCTGACGCTGTGCGCGAACCGCTTCTGCTTTCGACTCCAGCGCTTTATCCCGGCGAATGGGATCGAACAGCGGAAAAACCGCTTGAATGCCAATAGCAATATTGCTTTGCTGGAATGACTTGTAATATTGTTGGTAGCCGTTGAACGTGGAAAATAGCTGGTATTGAAATGCCATGCCGACGGTGGGCCGGTAGTTCTGATTCTTATCTCCCATTGCGTTGAACTTTCTCGACTCCGCAGTGGCCAGGGCAGCCTGCACTACGGGGGAATTCTCCTCGTCGCGCATCAGAGAATGAAAGTCCAGATCGGGCAGCGGTGGAACGGTCGAAGCAGCCGGAATAATTGCGTCCGCGTCCAGCCCGGTCATTGAGGCCAGATATCTCCGCAGTTCATCGGCATGGTCCTCCATCTGAATCGCACGCAACTGAATCCGTGCGCGCGTTAACTGTGCCTGCGTCAGGCTGCGTTCGCTCTCCAGTCCTGCATGCAAGCGGTCTTCTACAATTGCGACCATCTTGTCCGTATGTGCGACTGCGTCGTTCAAAGCGGCAATCTGTTTCAGTGTGTTGTCGAGTTCGATGTACTTCAAGGAAGCGTCGAGGATTACTTGTTGCCGGGCATTTTTGACAGATAGCGTCGCTGCTTTGAGAGCAGCACTCGTGGAGCGGATGTAATCATGTTGCGAAAAACTGAATAGCAGCGAATTGGAGCCTACATTAAAAATGTAGGGGCCGCCGATCGGGAAGCCGTAGGAATAGCCGAGCCCGGAGCCAATCGAAAAATTCGGGATATAAGCGTTGCGGGTTTCGTTCCATGTTCCGCGTGCATGCAGTTGTTCGGCTTCTGCAATCTGCACGGTCTTGCTGTTACGAAGGGCAAGATCGATGATCGTGTAGAGCGACACATCCCCGGCTGGAGCGGCTGCGTTCTCGGCGGCCGATCCAGGCGAAGTGGAATCCGTCGGCGATGGAGTGGAATAGACGATTGTCGCGGCGGGAGCATTCGGCAGTTGGGCGCCAGGAGCCTGGGCATGGGCTGCCACGGCCAGGAAAAATCCCGTTGCCAGCACTGTGAGGATTCGTTTCAAGTTGCAATTGCTCCTGTTACGGCCCATGCATCCGACCGGGCGCTTGCCCATCCCATCTGATTCTAAATGGGTGTCGTCATCGAGATTTGAGCCGGTTGCATTCTGTGCATAGAAAACGGCAGGATCAAGCTCCGCGTGTCGCCTGTTGCGCGGGCGCATAGTTGCTGGCCAATGCGCGCGCGGCCGCATATTCCCGCTGCGCGTCTGCCCGATCACCCTGCGATGCCAGCAAATTGCCCAACTGTACATCCACCTGAAACGCAGGCGCGTCTTCCGATTGTTGCGACGAGGCAAGATACTGCTGCAACAACTGCTCCGCCCGCGGGATGTTTTGATGGTTCTGGATCAGCAAAGTCGCGGCCTGGACCAGAGCGATGCCTTTGGCAGGATCAGCCGCCACGCCGTTTTCAATCGCCTGCAGCATCGCGGAAAAGTTTTTTCGGTCTGCGTAGAAGCCCGCCAGATTCATCCATTGTTCCGCAGGATAGCGCGAAGTCTGAATGGCCAGCTTCCAGTCCTTCTCCGCGGCGGAAAAGTCCGAGTTTTTCTCGGCGATCTTCGCCTGCAATTCGTAGCAGCGAGATGCGTCGAGGGGCGCCAGTTGCTGGGCGATCTGTTGCGCGTGTTCCAGCCCGCCACCGATGAGCCGCGGGACGTCGACATCATATTCGCCAAGATCCGACAATGCGGAAAGATTCTTTGGATCCAGCCGCACCGCGGTTTCAAATTCCGCATGGACTTTTCTAGCCAGAGAATACGCGCTTCGAAGGGAAGCATGCGCCGCAGCGCCGCCATAGGCGCGTCCCAACCATAGATGATAGTTGCTGTTATTCGGTTCCAACCGCACCGCTTGTTCGCACTCCTGCTCCGCATCGGGCCATCGTTCTTCCTGAAGATATACGCGGCATAACAGGTCGTGGGCGGCGGCATCGGCGGAATGATTGGCGAGCCGCAGTTGCAGCAGGGAAATGGCGTCGTTGGCGCGTCCGGTCTTTAAATCCCGGCGGATGGATGGGTATACTTTCGGGCTTGCGGTGGTTGGCGACGCCAGCAGTTCGGGTTGCATGGTCAGGCTGAAGATCGCGCCGCAAACCAACCATGCCGCGGTGGCAAGGACGCGACGCAACGATTGCGATGAAGCCAAAAATTCCATGGGTTATTCCGCGCGCTGCACAGCGAGGCCGCTGGATAGAGTGGAACCATCGGTCGCGGTGAGAGCGACGACGGTATTTTCATCAAGACCTGAAACGATTTGGACCTGGGTCAGATTCAGGGCGCCAATTTTCACCGGAGTTCGCTTTAGATGGCCATCGACAACGCGAAACACATAATCCTGCCCACCGTCATCGATACGCAGAGCTTCACGCGGAACCAGCAGCACATTGTGCAGGTCTTGCAGGGTAACGGTGATGGTGACATTGGTATTTGGCAACAGAGTTTCGTCCGCGTCGTCGACAGAAACCAGCGCTTCGCCTACATTCCGGGTGCCATAGGTGATGATGGTGCTCGGCGTGCGAATCACTCGCCCGTGCCAGGCCCGCGCAGGAAGCGCAGCCCAGACGATTTTTACAGGCTGGCCGATAGCCAGTCTTCCGATCTCCGGCTCGTCGAAATACGCATGCACCTGAATCTGCTTCAAGTTGGCCAACTGGAGCAATTGTGAGCCCGCGGAAACAAAATCGCTGGTTCGCGTAGAGACGGAGTAGACAGTTCCCGCGAAAGGGGCACGCACATTTTCCTTTTGGAGCGTGTCGAGTGCCGATGCGTATGCGGCCTGGGCATTCTCCAGATTCGCCGTGGCATGTTGCAGGTCGATGGGGGCAAAACTCTGCGTCTGCTGCTGGCCCATGACGCTCAAGGCTGCATCGTCGGCGGCAACGGCGCGGCGCGCTGCGTCGACTTCGCTGGCGGATGCGGCGCCTTGTTGCTGCAATTTTTCCAGCGTGGCCAGGGTAGTTGCATCCTGGTTGCGCTGCATTTTCGCCTTGCCGATATTTCCGGACAATGCGATCTGCTGGTTCCGCGTACCGCCGTATTGCAGTGCTTGCAGTGCCGCCTGTGCTCCGCGTACAGCCGCGCGTGCCGCGGCAACCTGCGAACGGGCCTCGGAATCGTCGAGTGCGACGAGGAGTTGGCCTGCTTGGACTTTTTCGCCCTCATGCACATAGACGGCTTTCACCGTCCCGGCCATGGGACTGTACGCCGCAAAATTGTGAATGGGTTCTACCACGCCGTTGGTTGGTAGCGTGGTGGTCAGTTCTCCGAGTTGCGCCGTGCCCATCCGTACCTGCACGACGCTGCGGGTAAAGTAGTGCAGCAGCAACGCTGCAACGAGAAGAGCCAAGGTGAGAAAGGCCAAAATTTTACGGCGTTTGCGGGCCGGGTCTTGTGGAGATGCAGGGGCCATATTGGAATCTTGGTATCTCTTAGAAGAATCAGTATATAAGACGGAGGAATCCGAGTCCGCGATTCATCAGGCGAGCGGGTA
>JAKAAZ010000292.1 GCA_021802085.1 Acidobacteriota bacterium | reverse complement strand
TTGTGAAAGGGAGTCATTCTGAACGGAGCGCAGCGGAGTGAAGAATCCAGACGATATGCGCCTGGTCATTGCCGCCGTCACCCTCTGGATTCTTCGCTTCGCTCAGAATGACTCATCTCATTTTTAACTACAGTATCTGTAAATCGGCTATAATCCATGGAATTGCCGCTGCTTCAGCGCTGCGTGACGGAGAGCGGTTTGGCCGGAGAATCCCTTTGGTGCTCCGTCAAGTTGCCGAGTATTTCCCACTCTCCATATCCCGGGCGGATTGCAGTACATTCTCTGGTCGGCCCAGATCGCGCCAGTAGTATTCATCCGCACGGAAGGCGACGATCTTTTCTCCCTGGGCTGCGAGACGCATATAGGCGGCAATGATGGAAAAAGCGCCTTCCTCTTCCATCTTCGTAAGCAGATGAGGCGAAACGAGGTGGATGCCGGAAAAAGCCAGAGCCTGCGCTTGTCGGGCAGAACGCACCATTTCAGCGCTTCCGTCGCGCCCAGCTCGACGACCGCAGAGCTTGCCATGCTCGTCGAAGAGCAGATAGCGCGAAGTCTCCCGGTCCTGAACCGCCAGCGTGGCGAGAGCATCCTGTTCTGTATGAAGCCGCGTCATACGCCCCAGGTCGATGGTGCTGATGACATCGACGTTGTGCAATATAAAAGGCTCCTGCGAGCCCACACTGTCTTCAAGAAAGAAATGGGCGGCTTTTTTCAGGCCGCCGCCGGTGTCCAGCAGGATCTCCTCGCGAGAAATTTCAATGTTCATGCCGAAGTTGTCGTTGGCTTCCAGGTACTTGAGAATCATGTCTGCGTAATGATGCGTGTTGACGATCACCTCGCGAATGCCAAAGGCGCGCAACCGCGTAAGGGCAATCTCCAACAGCGTGCGGCCGCCAACTTCTACCAGCGCCTTCGGGCGGTCATCGGTCAGCGGCCGTAGACGCGTACCCAGGCCAGCGGCCAGAATCATCGCCTTCATCGGCCCATCTTTTCCAACTCGACATGCCGAACTGTCACTTCCACCCCGCTGTTGCCACGCAAATGCTTCGCCAACTGCTCCGCCAGATACACCGAGCGGTGCTGGCCTCCGGTGCAGCCGAACGACACCATCAGACTGTTGAAACCGCAGCGTTGATAGCGGCTCACGCTTGCATCCACCAGCGACAGCGCACTTGCAAGAAACTGATGCACGCTCTCTTGTTGATTCAGGTAGTCGATCACCGCCGCGTCCTTGCCGGTCAACAGCCGGAATTGTTCTTCACGTCCAGGATTTGGCAGGCTGCGGGCATCGAAGACAAATCCGCCGCCGTTCCCAGACTCATCGGTGGGCATTTCTCTATGGAACGAGAAACTGAAAATACGCACCGTCAACCCCGCTGCGGGAGAAGCGAGACTTAGCAGTTTCTCCGATTGCGACATGCCCTGGAAGGCATCCATCAGCGCCGGCAGGGCAATGGGCAGCTTGACGTTTTCCGCCAGCCAGCGCAAATTCTTCAGCGCGTACGGCACGCTCTGCAGAAAATGGGCCTTGCGCTCGTAAAAGCCTCGAAAACCATACGCCCCCAGCGCCTGCAGGATACGGACGTACACGTACGCGTAGTAGTGCTCCATGAACGCTTCGCGGTCCAACTCGATACAACCGGCGAGGCAGTCGAGATAGTAGTCGAGCAATTCCTGGCGCAGCTCGGGCGGCAGATCGGCCTTGCCATCGTAGAGCAGAGACGCGATGTCGTATTGCAGCGCGCCTTTGCGGCCGCCCTGGTAGTCCAGGAAAAACGGCTCCCCGCCGCGCAACATCACATTGCGCGATTGAAAATCCCGGTAGAGAAAATAATCGTGGTTAGCGCCGAGCAGAAACTTCGTCAAGCGGCCAAAATCATGCTCCAGCGCCTGTTCGTTGAAGGGTAGACCGGCAAGCCGCAGAAAATAATACTTGAAATAATTCAGGTCCCAGGCGATGGACTGGCGATCGAACTTGTCGCGCGGATAGCACACTTTGTAATTCAAATCGCGGCCTGCTTCGACCTGAAAACGCGGCAACACGGCCACCACTTTGCGATACGCTTCCACCGCCGGCGAAGCGATCGCCTCTCCAGTACGATTTTCGCCGAGAAATTCGAACAGTGTGGTGTCGCCCAGGTCTTCTTCCAGGTAGGCGCCCTGGCTCAAATCCTCCGCATAAATTTCCGGCACCGGCAATCCGTGCCGGCGAAAATGCCTGGAAAACTCAAGGAAAGCGACGTTCTCCTCACGCACTGGATACACAATACCGATGGCGCTCAATTCTCCGCCGGTGAGCCGGACAATGGCGCGCCCCGAGCCACCGAGCTGGCCCTGTAGCGGCTGTGCGTTTTCAACGGCCAACTGGAAATGCTGCTCGAAAAGCCGCTTTAAAATATCCATGGATGTCTTTCCGAAATTGCTGGGTCTGCTTCCCAAAGATACCCAGCCCAGGGAACGCGCGCAAGCCGTTACAGGGAGCGGGATCTCGGGATGGATCTCCTAAAGTCGGCCGGCAACGTTGTCGTGACTGGCTGGCAGCTTGATCTCCCGAGACGCGCTGGTTGCGCCAGCTACATGACCATTCAGCACTACTTTTCTTGTGGCATTCGGTTGCGATTTGGAGGTAGGCTCAGCGGATGAGAGTTTTCTTACGCGCGGCCGTCCCGATTCTCTACCTTGGTTTTACTGGCGTTCTCTATGCTCAAAGCACGCCCTCGGCATCCCTGCTCGTGCTTTCCAAGCAGGACCATACCCTCAGCATCGTCGATGCTTCCAGCCTGCGAGTTGTTGGGAAAGTGCCGGTCGGCAACGATCCTCACGAGGTGATCGCTTCGACCGATGGCTCTACGGCGTACGTCTCCAACTATGGCTTCGGCGCATACAACACCCTCGCAGTTGTTGACCTGATCGATGAAAAAGCACTTCCATCGATAGACCTCGGCCCTCTGCGCGGCCCTCACGGGCTGACGTTTGTGGGCGGCAAGACCTGGTTCACAGCAGAAGCGGCCAAAGCGATTGCGCGATACGATCCAGCCAGTCATAAAGTCGACTGGATTCTCGGCACCGGCCAGAATCGTACCCACATGATCTATGTCTCAAAGGACGGGCAGCACATCGTCACCACGAATGTCAGTTCCGGGACGGTGAGCATCATTGACCAAGAGCCGGTCCGAATGCCAGGACCGCCGCCGGGAACACATCCGCCTTCTGCTGGCGGAATGCGGCCGTCGGGGCCACGCGGCGGTCCGATGCCTCGTACCGATTGGAACGAGACCATAGTGCGCGTGGGCAATGGCTCTGAAGGCTTCGATGTTTCACCAGACGGTACAGAGATCTGGGTCGCGAACGCGCAGGACGGCACCATTTCTATCATCAACTACCCCGAGAAGAAGGTGGTTCAGACATTGACGGTCGATGTGCGGGGTGCGAACCGGCTCAAGTTCACTCCTGATGGGAAGAGGGTGCTGGTATCGAGTGGGCCGGAGTTGGTCGTGTTCGACGCGAGCACACGCAAGGTC
>JAKAAZ010000052.1 GCA_021802085.1 Acidobacteriota bacterium | reverse complement strand
ACTGGTCTAACTGGCGTCGGGCTCACCAACTCCTGGCCATCTTCTACCACTACAGAAAACGCGAATCTCCCCTGCCTGATTGCTTCCGGCAACTCCTACCCGATCAATATCTACAACTGTAGTATTATGTGCTCTGGAAAGACCCTGGGCCAGTGGTGCCAACGCGCCGGTCTGGGTGAGGAACCCCGCAAGATCTTCGCTGAGCTGCAACAAATCTCATTGGTCGATGTCGTGCTGCCCACACGCGCCGGCGTCTCCATCCGCAAGTGCTGTGTCAGCCGACCCACTGACCATCAGGCAATCTTGCTGCAACGCCTCGGCCTGCAAATCCCTGCCCACATCGAATTTGCAGATTTGTAGTGAAGACTTCAACATATCAACATTGAAAACAAAGGACTTGCTATTCGGGCTGCGGAAGTTGGGTTAGTTCAGGCCGCAGCCGCTTGAAGATAAATGTAGAAACTCCAGAGGCGGTACGAAGTAAACTTCGTACCGCCCTGCTCAATAGCTGCCTGCCAGTTACTTTTCGGCTGGATCGCTGGGAGGACCCTGCTCGTCCTGCTCGCTCATGGCCTTGTCGATGGTCTCGCGGCGTTTGGCACGCGCTTCCGCCCGCTTCTCGCGCTTCTCTTCGAGGATCTTCTCTACGCCCAGCATCTCGACAAATGCTGTTTCGCCGCCGTCGCCTTTTCGAAAGCCGCTGCGGACAATGCGCAGATAGCCCCCATTGCGATCTCCGTACCGCGGAGCCACCGTCTCAAATAAACGCGAGACAGCTTCCCGAGTCTGAAGATACGCGAGTGCCTGGCGTCGTGCATGCAGGTCGCCCCGCTTGCCCAGCGTAATTAGCCGTTCCACATGCGGACGCGCAGCCTTGGCCTTGGTAACAGTGGTCTGGACGCGGTCCTCAAGAATGATGGAAGTCACCAGGTTGCGCAACATGGCGCGGCGATGGCTGGTATTCCTTCCAAGTTTGACTCCTGCTTTGCGATGACGCATGGCGAATCTCTCTTTATCTCAATTGAAAATAAGGTCTGTCATTCTGAGCTTAGCGAAGAATACAGAGGGTGATAGCGAACTTTATAGGGCGAATATACTCTGGGTTCTTCACCCCGTTCAGAATGACTCCTTCTACCATTGAACTGCTCTAACCATGAAACCCTAAAAGTTTTCCGGCTCTTCTTGAGGCACGAGAAGATCAGCTTCGAAATCCTCTTCATCGTCCTCGTCGTCCTCGTCGCGATGTCCAATGCTGCTAAGCACGGCGGCGGGCAGAATACTGGTCGGTCCCGGGACAGGATTGCCGCTTTCGTCAATCCTCATTCCCAGAGAAAGTCCCATCTGCGCCAGCATTTCCTTAATTTCATTCAACGACTTGCGTCCGAAGTTTTTCGTCTTCAGCATTTCCGCCTCGGTCTTCTGGACCAATTCTCCAATGGTCTGAATTCCGGCATTCTTCAGGCAGTTGTAGCCGCGAACGGAAAGCTCAAGCTCCTCGACAGAGCGATTCAGGTTTTCATTCCGGATTAGCGGCTCATGCAGCCCAGCCGCAGCATCCGCTTCCAACTCTTCCTCAAAGTTGATGAAGATGCTCATATGGTCCTTCAACAGCTTCGCTGCCAGGCCGATCGCATCGACTGGAAGCACCGAACCGTTCGTCCAGATTTCCAGCGTCAGCTTGTCATAGTCCGTGATCTGTCCCAGACGAGCTGCCTCAATCGTGTAGTTCACCTTCCGTACCGGCGAGTGGACGGAATCCACAGGAATGAAACCGATGCCGAGATCCGAATCGAAATTCTTATCCGCGGAAATATATCCGCGTCCGCGCTTGAGGCGCATTTCCATGTCCAGTTTGCCGCCATCGCTGACGGTCGCAATATAGACATCTTTGTCCAGAATGTCCACATCGCTGTCGGCTTCAATCATGCCGGAGGTGACAATTCCCGGCTTGTCCGCGCGCAAATAAATGGCCTTTGGACCTTCGCCATTCAGCTTGAAGGGAACCTGCTTCAGGTTCAAGATGATATCGGTCGCGTCTTCGACCACGCCTGGAATCGACTGGAACTCGTGCAGTACGCCTTCAATATGCACGGCCGTCACTGCGGCGCCTTCGATGGACGACAACAACACCCGCCGCAAGGCGTTGCCAACGGTTGTGCCGAAGCCACGTTCAAATGGCTGCGCGCTGAACTTGCCGTACTTCTCGGTCAATGTCTCCAGGTCTACTGAGAGACGCTTCGGTTTTTGAAATCCACGCCATAACATAGTCGATTGCCTATCTTCCTGCACGGCGAGCGTCGCGAAGCATTCTGCAACGGCCGTGCCTGTTCTCCTCGGTTTAAGGTTGTGCCGCAGATCGCGGCGTGCCCCAGTCGAAGCTGCTCAACTGCGGCCATACAGGGTAAATCCGAACCGTGCCCCCGGAAATGCGTTCCTTACTTGCTGTACAGTTCGACGATGAGCTGCTCATTCACAGGCAGGTGAACATCTTCGCGCTTAGGCAATGACAGCACTTTGCCGCTCAAGTTCTGGCGATCGATGGTCAGCCACGTCGGAGCTGCGCCCTGACCGCTGTAATCGCGAGCAACTTCAAACACCGGCAACGCCTTGCTGCCTTCGCGAACGCGAATCTCGTCGCCGACGCTGACCTGGTACGAAGGAATGTTGACCTTACGGCCATTCACTTCCACATGGCCGTGACGGACAACTTGTCGCGCCTGACGGCGTGACGTCGCAAATCCTAGACGGAAAGCGACACTATCAAGGCGACGCTCCAGTTGCTGGATGAGCAATTCGCCGGTGACGCCCGGCGCAGCGTTGGCCTTTTCATAGTACGCACGAAACTGGCTTTCGAGCGTAAAGTACATGCGCTTGGCCTTCTGCTTTTCGCGCAACTGCAGGCCATAGCCAACAATCTTCGCCTTGCGGTCCCGACCGTGCTGGCCAGGAGCGAAGTTCCGCTTCTCAATGGCGCACTTGTCGGAAAAACACCTGGGACCCTTCAGAAAAAGCTTGATGCCTTCGCGACGGCAAAGGCGGCAGACAGCTCCGGTATAACGTGCCACAGAAATCTCCTAAGTTCAGAGGCCGACCGGTTTACAGGCTGTGCCCTTCGTCCCGGTCCGCAAATTGAATTGATACGTAAGTAAGCACACGGCACAAGCGAGGACAGCCGCTTTGGCCACAGTCTACTAGTTTACACGCTTTCCCTTCGATTTCAGCGTGTTTCCGCGTCCACCTACACGCGGCGACGCTTCGGAGGACGGCATCCGTTATGTGGAACCGGCGTGACATCCCGAATCGTGCGCACGTCAATCCCTGCGGATGCCAGCGCGCGAATCGCGGATTCACGACCGGAACCCGGACCACTTACCCGCACATCTACGGAGCGCATTCCATGCTCCCGCGCCTGGTTCGCTGCGTTCACCGCCGCCTGCTGGGCGGCGAATGGAGTTCCCTTGCGCGACCCGCGGAACCCGAGCGATCCCGAACTCTTCCAGGAAATCGTGTTGCCCTGCCCGTCCGTGATCGTCACGATGGTGTTGTTGAACGAGGCTTGAATGTAGACCACCCCATACGGAACCACCTTGCGTTCGCGCTTCTTGAATTTCTTGTTTTTGGCGGCCTTGCCGGCAGCGCCTGCTTGTGCTTTTGCCATTAGGTCTTCGCCGTCGCTTTCTTCTTGCTGGTCACTGTGCCCTTGCGCGGACCTTTGCGGGTGCGGGCATTCGTATGGGTGCGCTGTCCGTGGACGGGCAAATTCCTGCGATGCCGCAGTCCCCGATAGCTTTGAATTTCAATCAGCCGCTTGATGTGCATCGAGACATCTTTGCGCAGGTCGCCTTCCACCTGGCCTTCATTCTCGATGACTTGACGAATGCGATTGACCTCATCCTCGCTCAACTCCTGAAGCTTCTTGAACGGATCCACGTCCGCAACCTTCAGAATTCTGAGCGCCCGAGGGTCTCCGATACCAAAAATATATGTGAGCGCGATGCGTGCCTGTTTGTTGCGTGGCAGATCGACGCCAGCTATACGTGCCATGAATTTTCCTTTTCTAGATTGCCCGGAACAGCTTCACCATTCCCAGCGATTATGCTTGCAGAATGCTGGAATGCGCATCCTGCAGCGGTGAGCAGCAAGTACAGGGTTCCTCGCAAGCCTTTCTACGGCTAACTCGCCCGGTAGATGCCGGCACGCACAACACAGAATATTAGCCCTGACGCTGCTTGTGCTTGGTGTTTTCGCAGATCACGCGCACCACCCCGCGGCGGTGGATGACCTTGCACTTGTCGCAAATCTTCTTTACCGATGCTCGAACCTTCATGCTGCCTGCTTCCCTTTTGTTGATTCCAACCTGTGTGCCATCGCTACTTGTAGCGATAGACGATGCGCCCGCGATTCAGATCGTACGGACTAAGCTCGACCGCAACCTTGTCGCCCGGCAGAATGCGAATGAAATTCTTCCGCATCTTCCCCGACACATGCGCCAGCACCTGATGCTTGTTTTCCAGTTCCACTCGGAACATGGCATTCGGCAACGTTTCAACCACCGTCGCCATCACTTCTATCGCGTCTTCTTTCGACAATCGCTACTCCAACCCTGGCCCCAGGGTTCAGGGCCAATCTCTTCTAAAACCCGATGAATCTCGCGCTACCCTCGAACAACCTTGCTCCAGCCTGACAAATCGTTATGCGGTCAGAACCTCTGCGCCCTCGGCCAACACCGCAACCGTGTGTTCAAAGTGCGCGCTCAGACTGCCGTCCACGGTCACTGCTGTCCAGCCGTCTTCGAGCACACGCACTTTATGTTGCCCCGCATTCACCATTGGCTCAATCGCCAGTACCATTCCCTGACGCAGCTTGATTCCCTGCGCCCGCCTTCCGAAGTTCGGAATTTGCGGCTCTTCATGCATCTCGGTCCCAATCCCGTGTCCAACAAAGTCGCGCACCACACTGAATCCCGCCTCTTCAACCACTTCCTGCACCGCCGCTCCCACATCTCCGAGCGTCGCTCCAGATCGTACGACCGAGATTGCGGCCTGCAGCGATCGTTCCGTAGTCTCCAGCAATTTCTTGGCCGACTCGGAAATCTTCCCCACCGGCAGCGTCGTCGCAGAATCGGCATAGTAGCCGTCGATGATCAATCCGCAGTCGACGGAAACCACATCGCCTTCCCGCAAGGTGCGCTTCGCGGAAGGGATTCCATGCACCACTTCTTCGTTCACCGACGTGCACAGCACACACGGATACCCGTGATACCCCTTGAACGCTGCTACCGCACCGGCATCGGCAATCCCAGCCTCGGCAATCTTTTCCAAATCCATCGTCGTCATGCCGGGAGTGATGCTGTCCCGCAGTACCTGCAGCACGCCACGCAGCGCGGCGCCACTCCGCCGCATTTTGGCAATTTCCTTCGGACTCCGAATCACAATCGCCATCCTCGATCTAACTCCGGAGACGCACAATCGCGTCCATAATCGCCTGCGTGATCTCTCCCACCGGCAGATCGCCATTGACCTCCGCGAACCGTGCCATCCCCTGGTAATGCTCGACCACAGGAGCTGTCATTGCGTCATACGTCCGCATGCGCTCCGCAAAAACCTCTTCCGTGTCGTCCGGCCGCTGCACCAGGGCCGTTCCATCCACGTCGCACACAGTCTCATATTCAGGCAAACAGAAGTAGGTATTGTAGATGCGGCCACAGGTGGGACAGGAACGGCGACCGGTAATGCGGCGCAGGAGTTTAGTATAGCTGACCTGAATATTGACAGCAATGATCGGCAGTGTCTCATTTTCGGCGCTTAATTCCCGATCCAGCCATATCGCCTGCGGCAGCGTCCGGGGAAATCCATCCAATATATACCCGCGTTTCGTATCCGGCTGTCGCAGCCTATCCAGAACGATCGCTTCCACCAGTTCATTCGGGATCAGGTGGCCATCATTCATCACCGCGCGCATCTCCTGGCCTAACGGGGACGCGCTCTTCTCCGGATCTTTCCGCATACCGCGCAACAGATCACCCGTAGAAATCTGCGGAACCAACCACTGGGCCATCAGAATCTTAGACTGCGTGCCTTTGCCTGCCCCCGGAGGGCCCATCAATAAAATCGGGCCGGGAGTAAACGTCTGCCCCGCAGGTGCCGCTCCTGCGGCGGCCTGAATCGCCGGGCCTACCATGACCTTCTGCCGCGAATTCGTCCACCTTTACCGGAGAAACCTTCATAGTGACGCATAATCAGATGGGCCTCCACCTTGTTGATGGTGTCCATTGCCACCCCGACCACAATCAGCAGTGACGTGCCGCCAAAGTAAAAATTCACGCCCAGCCCGTTCGTCACCCAGGTGGGAAGCCGGTCGAAAAACCCTCCGACCAGCCAAAGATGGTTCAGATGAATCCCACTAATCATGAATTGAGGAATCAGCGAAACCACGATCAGATACAAGCCGCCAACCAGCGTAAGCCGCGTCAGAATGTCGTTGACGTAATCCGCCGTACGCTTGCCCGGCCGGATGCCCGGAATAAACCCGCCGTACTTGCGCATATTGTCGGCGATATCGTCGGGACGGAAAATGATCGAAATATAGAAATAGGCGAAGAAGAGAATCGCCACGCAGTAGAGAAGTTCGTACATCGGCTCGCCCACATTCAGAGCGTCGAAGATCGGACGAAAAAAGCGGCTGTCCTGGAACGAGTAGCCCGCGATATTCGCATGGGCCAGCAGCATCGGCGCCGACAGAATCGAGGCCGCAAAAATCACCGGCATCACGCCGCCGGCATTTACGCGCAGCGGTAAATGTGTGGACTGGCCGCCCATCAGGCGCCGCCCCACAATGCGTTTCGCGTACTGCACGGGAATGCGCCGCTCGCTACGTTCCACAAATACGATGAATGCAACCACCGCCAGCATGATCGCCAGCAGCAACAGGACCGCCGGTATCGTGAACCCGCCCCAGGCCTGATTCTGCACTTTCCCGATCAGGTCCCCGACGCCGTTCGGGATACCCACAACAATGCCCGCAAAAATCAGCAGGCTCATTCCCTCGCCGATGCCGCGATCCGTAATCTGCTCGCCCAGCCACATGACAAAAGTCGCGCCGGCCGTCAGCGTCAGGATCGTCATCAACACAAACCCGGGACCGGGATTGGTGACATACGGAATGCTTCCCGAACCATGCACCAGCGTCAACGCAATCGCAAACGACTGCACGACCGCCAGGAACACCGTCATGTAGCGCGTCCACTGCGTAATCTTCTTGCGGCCCATGTCGCCTTCTTTTTGCAGGCGGGCCAATGGCTCGTATACCACGGTCAGCAGTTCAAAAATAATCGCTGCCGTAATGTAGGGCATAATACCCAGCGCAAATACCGTCAGGCGGCGCAGGTTGCCTCCGCTGAACATATCGATCAGACCGAGCGAGCTGCTGCTGTTTTGCGCGAAGAATTGCTCCAACAGTTTGGTGTTGACTCCAGGCGTGGGGACGTGAGCACCCAGTCGGTAAATTGCCAGGATGAATAACGTGAACAGCACCCGCTTGCGCAGGTCTGGAATTCGGAAGATATTTGCAAACTTTTCCAGCATGTTACTCCTGCCCGTCTTACTCGCCGATCAGAATCGCTTTCCCACCGGCCTTTTCGATCTTCTCCTGCGCCGACTTCGAGAACTTGTGGGCATGCACGGTCACGGCGACTGTCAACTCACCGACACCCAGCACCTTGACCAGCGCATTGCGCTTCCGTACCAGCCCCAGTGCCACCAACTTCTCGTACGTCAACTCATCCTGAGCGAATTCCGCGATGCGCTCTAGGTTGAGCACGGTGTACTCGGTGCGAAAGATGTTCGTGAATCCGCGCTTCGGCAAACGGCGGTGCAGCGGCATTTGTCCGCCTTCAAATCCGCGCATCAGGCTCGAACCCGACCGCGACCCTTGCCCTTTATGCCCTCGGGTGGACGTCTTGCCCATGCCCGATCCCATGCCGCGGCCGATCCGCTTCTTGCCGGAGTTCGCTTTTTTCGGTGCCCGCAAATTCGATAAGTTCATCATTTCCTGTCCTCAATTCGCCCCTGGAATCCTGTCGTCCAGCAGGGATGCGGCAAACCCTAGGGGGCTGCCTGATTTCTTAGCCGAGAATGCGAACCAGGTGCGGAATCGCCTTGACCATGCCGCGCACCGAGGGCGTGTCCTCGCGCTCGACAACCTGCCGCAGGCGCGTGAATCCAAGCCCCTTGACCACTTTCCTGTGCTTTTCCGGGGTGCAGATGGCCGAGCGATAATACTCAATCTGGATTCTCTTGCCCGCGGCCGCGCTTTGCTTCTCTGTTGCCTGTTTGTCTGCCATTCGATTACAACTCCTCTACCGGCTTGCCGCGCAGGGCAGCCACATCCCGCTTGTCGCGCAACTGCACCATGGCCGCGAACGTGGCCCGCACCACATTGTGCGGGTTCGCCGATCCCAGGCTCTTGGTCAGCACATTTTGAATTCCCACCGAGGTCATAATCGCTCGAACCGCGCCGCCCGCAATGACACCGGTACCTTCCGGCGCCGGCTTCAACAGCACCTGCCCGGAACCGAACCGTCCCAGAACCTGGTGAGGGATCGAGGTGTCCGTCATGTTCACCCGCACCAAGTGCTTCTTCGCCGCTTCAATGCCCTTGCGGATCGCCTGCGGAACTTCCTTCGCTTTTCCGGAGCCAAACCCCACCACTCCGGCAGAGGCGTCGCCCACCACGACCAGCGCCGCGAACGACATGTTCTTGCCGCCCTTGACGACCTTGGTCACGCGATTGATCGAGACCACCTGGTCCTTCAGGTTGTACTGTCCAGCTTCCAGCTTTTTCTTGAGTATTGCCATTCCGTCTATTTTCCTTTCAGACCGCTGCCGGTCTGTCGATCCTTTAGAGCAGTTTCCGAGATGCTAGTCTTGAAAATAAGGTTTGTCATTCTGAGCGTAGCGAAGAATCCGGAGGGTAATGGCAGAGCTGATGAGGCGAATATTCTCTGGATTCCTCGCACCGCTACGCTCCGTTCAGAATGACTCCTTTTTACACGCGACTGCTAACTATCTGTGAATTGCTTTAGAAGTCCAGTCCCGCTTCGCGCGCGGCATCCGCCAGCGCCTTGATGCGGCCGTGATATAGATATCCGCCCCGGTCGAAAACCACTTTCTTGATGCCTTTTTCCTTGGCCTTCTCCGCGATCAGCTTGCCGACCTCTTTGGCGGCCGCAACGTTGCCGCCCGTCTTCAGCTTGGCGGTCACGCTCGATGCGGAGGCCAGGGTCGTCCCCGTCGCATCGTCAATCAACTGCGTGTAAATCTGGTTCAACGAGCGATAGACGTTCAGTCGTGGACGTTCTGCCGTCCCCTGCATCTTGCGGCGAATGCGCGCATGGACACGCTGACGGTTTTCATTGCGTAAATTCTGCGGAATCATAAATGTGTTTCCTTCCTAAAAGCGGAGATGCCCCGCATCCCCGTTCGGTCCTCAAAAAGATTACTTGGCGCCGGTCTTGCCAACCTTCTTCTTCAGCTTCTCGTCCGAGTAGCGGACGCCCTTATTCTTGTACGGATCGGGCTTGCGCAGAGAGCGCATGTCCGCCGCCACCTGGCCCACCTTCTGGCGATCGATGCCGCTGATCGTCAACCGGGTCTGCTTCGCGTCGATCGTCGCCGCAATGCCGGTCGGCAATGGGAATTCTATAGGATGCGAATATCCCAGCGTGAACACGACCGTGTTCTTGCCCTTCAATTCCGCGCGATATCCAATGCCCACGATGTCCAGGTCCCGCGTCCATCCCTGCGTTACGCCGCGAACCGCATTGGCCACCAGCGCACGCGTCAATCCATGGATCGCAGCCTGCGATTCATCGTGGCGAACTACGTGGAGATGCCCATCTTTTTCCTCAAACTTCAGGCCGCCGGGAATCGTCTGCTCGACTTTGCCCTTCGGGCCTTCCACCACAACGGCATTGCCTTGCACCGTGTACTTGACGCCTTTGCCCAGCGCAATTGGCTGTTTTCCTATACGCGACATCTTCTGATTCTCTTTCCCTTCGGCTTGCGAGTCCCGCGCGGCCTTACTTTTCCGCGCGTTCCACTGCAGCCCGGTCCGTCCTGCGATCGACTTCTCCGACTACCAAACTTCGCACAACAACTCGCCGCCCACGCCTTCGCGGCGCGCCTGACGGCCGGTCATCACGCCCTTCGGCGTCGTGATAATGCTGATTCCCAATCCACCCTGCACGCGGCGAATTTCATCGCGATGCACGTAGACGCGGCAACCCGGATGCGACACGCGCGCCAGGCCGCGAATCGCTGCCTGATTGTTGGTGTCATATTTCAAATACACCCGCAGAAAACGTCGGCTGTTTTCCTCCGTCGCCTTGTAGTTGCTGATGTAGCCCTCTTCCTTCAGAATGCGGGCTATCTCAAGCTTTAACTTCGAGGCAGGTACGTCCAACTTCGCATGACGCGAATGGATCGCATTGCGCAGCCGTGCCAACAAATCGGATACTGGATCGCTTACACTCATCGTATCTCCTTGATCCCCCGTTCGCCCGCCAGTGGCGGGAACCTGCGAGGACCGTTCCTGCGCCCGCTTAGAAATCGAGGCGCTTCGAAAAACTATTCCAACTCGTCGTCCAGCGCAGCCAGGGCCGCACCGCTTACCAGGAGGACTTCACAACCCCGGGAATTTCGCCGCGCAATGCCAGGCTGCGGAAACAGAGTCGGCAGATGCCAAACTTCCGTAGAAACGCCCGAGGCCGTCCGCACAGATTGCACCGGTTATGCTGCCGCGAGCTAAATTTCGGTTTGCGCTTGTCTTTGACTCGTTTTGCTGTAGTTGCCATCGAACTTGTCTTGTCCTCTCGCCTGGTTTAGGCTGTCAGCCGGAAAGGGATGCCGAAGTGTTGCAGCAATGCCCGCGCCTGCTGATCGTCTTTCGCCGTGGTCACAATGGTGACGTTCATTCCCTTCAACTTGTCGACGCGGGAGTAATCGATCTCAGGAAAAATCAACTGATCGCGAATCCCCAGCGTGTAATTGCCGCGTCCATCAAAGCTCTTCGTCGATACACCCTTGAAATCGCGCACCCGCGGCAGGGCGGTTGAAATCAGTCGATCCAGAAACTCATACATCTTGTCGCCGCGCAGTGTAACCATCGCCCCAATCGGCATGCCTTCCCGAACCTTGAATGCGGCAATCGACTTTTTCGCTCGGGTGACCACCGGCTTCTGTCCCGTGATCAGGCCCAGGTCGACCATCAGCGGATCCATCACCTTGACATTCTGCGTCGCTTCGCCGAGGCCCATGTTGAGAACGATCTTCTCCAACCGTGGCACAGCCATCGTATTCTTCAAACCCAGCTCCTTCAGCAGCGCTGGCTTGATTTCCTTCAAATACTTATCTTTCAGTCTGGTTGCCATCTTCCATCCATCCTTGCGTGTTGCCTT
The DNA here is from genome assembly GCA_021802085.1 of Acidobacteriota bacterium. Lineage (GTDB taxonomy): Bacteria > Acidobacteriota > Terriglobia > Terriglobales > Acidobacteriaceae > JAKAAZ01. Next base: position 7,214 of record JAKAAZ010000052.1, on the reverse strand, counting down.
GCGATCCCAAATCTCTAGCAATCCGGCTAGTCCGCGGTTACTTCTTCGACTCCAGCGTCTGGCCGCATTTGCGGCAAACCCGCACTTTGGTGTCGCCTTCAAACTTGAAGCCCACCCGGACCGGCCCGCAATTGCCGCAGACCAACATCACATTCGAAATCTGGATCGGATTTTCCTGCTCCGCGATTCCACCTTTGATGTTGCGCTGAGGGTTCGGCTTCACGGTCTTTTTGACCATCATGACGTGCTCGACCAGCAGCCGATTTTCGTCCTGCATCACGCGCAGCACCCGGCCTTGCTTGCCGCGGTCTTTTCCCGCGATCACCTGTACCCTGTCGTTGCGGCGAATCTTCAATCCTGCCATAACTCTCGTCTCATTTCCCGTCGCATCGGAACCGGCAATCTCCGCCCAGGCCCCCGACCGCGTTTCTAAAATCCAACCCACACTGTTTCGCCTACAGAACTTCTGGAGCCAGCGAAACAATCTTCAAAAATCTCTTCTCGCGCAATTCCCTGGCAACTGGCCCGAAGACGCGCGTGCCCACCGGCTCTCCGGTTTCGTTGATCAGCACCGCTGCATTCTGATCGAAGCGAATGTAAGTTCCGTCCCGGCGGCGATATTCCTTCCGCGTCCGCACAATGACGGCCTTCACCACTTTGCCCTTCTTCACCTGGCCATCCGGCGAGGCTTCCTTCACGGCGGCAGTGACGACGTCGCCCAGGCCGGCTTTGCGTCCGGTGGATCCGCCCAGCGGCAGGATGACCTGCAGCTTGCGGGCGCCGGAATTATCGGCCACCACCAACATTGTTCTCATCTGTACGGCCATCATCGTCTCCTAAGTGATGCTTGCATCTGCCAATCTTCGGGTGTCCAGGCGGGTGGCCCACTCAAGCCCTATTTTGGCTTGAGTGGGATGGAAAACCCAAATCTCAAACTTCCCCTACACTGCCTGCGGAATCGTCTCTTCCGCCTGCGCAAGATTCGAACGCCGCACAATTTCTTCCAGCTGCCAGCGCTTCAATTTGCTCAGCGGACGCGTCTCGCGGATCCGCACAACATCGCCAACCCGCGCCGTCTTGTGCTCGTCATGCGCGTAAAACTTCTTCGTCGTCCGCATGGTGCGCAGATATTTCGGGTGCGCCTTGCGCATCTCGACTTCGACCACAATCGTCTTCTGCATCTTGGTGGAAACCACCTCGCCCACCTTTTCATTCCTGTGGGTCGATGCCTGGGTGCCCGCCGCTGCCGTCGTCTCTTTCGTGGGTTCGCTCATTGCTTAACTGCCGCCCTTCTTTGCATTCGCCTTGCCGCGCTTGGCGGCCTTTACCTTGGTCTTGCCTGCCGACTTCGCTTTGCCGGCAATCTTCGACGTCCGCTTCGTATTCCTGGTGGACGTTTTCTTCGGCGCCTTCTTCGACTTCGACCCCTTCGCCGCTGCGGACTTCTTCGCCGTCTTCCTGGTCTTCCGCTTGGGCGCGGCTTCGGTTTCGGTTGCGTTTGCCTTCGCGTGCGCGTGCGTCGCAATCCCCAACTCGCGTTGGCGCTGGACCGTCTTGATGCGCGCTATGTCCTTCTTCAACTCGCGCAGCTTCTTCAGTCCCTCGTTCTGACCCATCTTCATCTGGAAGCGTAGCCGGAAAACCTGCTCCGCAGACTGATGCGCCTGCTGCACCAGTTCCTCTTGATCCAGATTTACGATCTTATCCATTTCCATGATTCAATCCTTCATCTTCGGATGTCTCCGGAGCCATCGACCCCGGCAATCCTCTAGGGAGCTTCTTTAAGTTCGCTACGATTTCTGCGCGGTCGCAGCCACGGCATCGTGGCGGGCAACAAACAATGTCTTCATCGGCAGCTTGTGCGACGCCAGCCGCATCGCTTCCTGAGCAACTTCCCGGCTGACCCCTTCCATCTCAAACAAAATCTTGCCCGGCTTGACCACGGCGACCCAATGGTCCAGCGGTCCTTTGCCGGATCCCATACGAACTTCCGCGGGCTTCTTGGTAATCGGCTTGTCCGGAAATAGGCGCAGCCAGATCTTCCCGCCGCGCTTGATGAAGCGGGTCATCGCGACACGGCTGGCCTCAATCTGCCGGTCCGTAATGTGCGCGTGATCTAGCGTCTTCAATCCAAAGTCCCCAAACGCAAGCTCAGAACCGCGCCAGGCCTTGCCACGATTGCGGCCCTTCTGCTGCTTGCGGAACTTCACCTTCTTCGGCATCAACATAACGAGATCCTTTTGAGCGGTCTGCTCGTACTGCCACTTCCAAAACCAGTCCTAGAAAATGCTCGATCCTACCCGCGGTTCGCGCTTCTTCTGCTGATAGATATCGCCGCGATACACCCACGCTTTGACGCCAATAATTCCATAGGTCGTGTGCGCTTCGGCAAAACCGTAGTCGATGTCCGCACGCAACGTATGCAACGGCAACCGCCCCTGCAGATACCATTCCGAACGCGCGATTTCCGCGCCGTTCAGCCGGCCGCCCACCCGCACCTTGATGCCGCGGCAACCAAACCGCAGCGCCGAGTCGACCGACTTCCGCATCGCGCGCCGGAAGCTGACTCGCTTCTCCAGTTGCAACGCGATGTTCTCGGCCACCAGCTGGGCATCCAGCTCCGGCTTGTTCACTTCGAGAATGTCGACAAAGACCTCTCGATTCGAACGCTTCTGCAGATCGGTCTTCAGCTTCTCAATCTCCGCGCCCTTGCGTCCGATGATGATGCCGGGACGCGCTGTGCGAATGATGATCCGCAGCTTGTTGCCTGGACGCTCGATTTCAATCGAGCTGACGCCGGCGGACTTCAGCTTCTCTTTCAGTTCGCGCCGCAACTGCACATCTTCGACCAGCAGGTTGGCATACCCCCGCTCGACAAACCAGCGCGACTTCCAAGGCTTGTTGACTCCCAGCCGAAACCCGTAAGGGTGGACTTTCTGACCCATATTGAATCCTTCCGTTCGCTACTTCGCTGACTTATTGGCGGCCGTTTTCTTTTTTGCCGCTGCCGGTTTCACTGCCCGCTTGCTCAGCGACGATTTCTTCGCTGCCGTCTTCTTGCCCTTGCCGCCAGCTTCGGACTCTTCCCCGACCGTCTTCGCCAGCTCCGGGCGCTTCTTTTCGGCAACCGTAATCAGCACATTCGACATGCGGCGCTGATACCGGAATGCCCGGCCCATCGGCGCGGGACGAATCCTCTTCAGTCGCGGTCCCTCGTTCGCCACCGCCATCTTGACGTACAAGTTATCGACATCGATGTTCAATCCGCGCTCTTCGCTCAGGTAGTTGGCATTCTCCAACGCCGAACGCAGAACCTTCTCCACCAGCGGCGCAACCCGCTTCTTCGTGAAGGCCACCGTCTGCAACGCATCTTCGACGCGCCGGCCTTTGATTAAGTCCAGCACCAGCTTCGCCTTTTGCGGCGAGACTCGCTGAAACTTCGCTTCCGCTCTGAATTCCTGTGTTTCGTATTGCATCGCGCGCTGTGCCTTTCCCTGCCCTTACCTGGGTTTGGTGGCCGTCTCGGCCTTTGCCGAGGAGTGACCCTTGAACGTACGGGTTGCGGCAAACTCGCCCAGCTTGTGACCGACCATGTTTTCCGTCACATACACCGGAATGAACTTTCTGCCGTTATGCACCGCAATCGTGTGCCCAACCATTTCCGGAAAAATCGTGGACCGGCGAGACCAGGTACGTACCACCTTCTTGTCATTCGCCTTGTTCATCGCCTCGATCTTCACGATCAGGTGAGTGTCGATGAAGGGTCCTTTCTTTGTCGAACGTGCCATCGTTTCTCCTTCAAACTTGCCTGCGCGCATTTCCCGCGCAGCGGTTCAGCCGCTAGCTGCTATTTCTTCTTCGGGCGGCTGACGATCATGCCGTCGGTCCGCTTATTGTTCCGCGTCTTATAGCCACGCGTCGGCTGTCCCCAGGGCGTCACAGGATGACGACCACCCGAAGTCTTGCCTTCACCGCCGCCATGCGGGTGATCCACGGGATTCATCGAAACTCCGCGGTTGCTGGGCCGAATTCCCTTCCAGCGATTTCTTCCCGCCTTGCCGATCGAGATATTCTCGTGGTCCGTGTTCCCCACCTGCCCGATCGTCGCCATGCAATCGACCAGCACCTTGCGCGTTTCGCCCGAGGGCAACTTCAACAACGCGTAGTCGCCTTCTTTGGCCACCAGTTGCGCCGAAGCTCCAGCGGAACGGACCATCTGCGCGCCCTTTCCTGGACGCAATTCCACGTTATGCACGGTGGTGCCGGCCGGGATGTTGCGCAACGGCAACGCATTGCCCACCAAAATGTCCGCCTCTTCGCCGCTCATCACCGCCTGGCCTACCTGCAGTCCGATAGGTTGCAGGATGTATCGCTTCTCGCCATCCGCATAGTGGATCAATGCAATCCGCGCGGAACGGTTGGGGTCGTATTCAATCGTCGCAACGCGGCCTGGAATTCCCGACTTGTCGCGCTTGAAATCGATCAGGCGCAGCTTGCGCTTATGGCCGCCACCGTGGTGGCGAATCGTCAGATCGCCGGTGTTGCGGCGTCCGCCCGTGCGCTTGCGAATCGACGTCAGCGGCTTATGCGGGCGATCGGTCGTCAGATCATCGTTGACCACCGTGGAGGTGAATCGCAGGGACGGTGTGATCGGTCGGTATGTCTTGATCGGCATCGGCTATTCTCTTTTTTTTTGACATCGATCTCTGTACAAGAGATCGATGTCACGTTCAAATCTTAGGTCTACCGCTAATACTGCGGGTGCCCCAGGTCTCGATTTTGAGACCTGGGATTTTCCAGTTCCCACATACGGAATCACGCGGTCACAGACCTAGCTTCTATTGCAACCACAAAATCCCGTTTACAAACTGTTGATGTACTCCGGCATTTTCTGCCCGGCCTTGAGGCGGACATAGGCCTTCTTCCAGTCCGACCGGTAGCCGCTGAAACGGCCGCGCTTGCGTTCTTTTCCGGCAAAGTTGGCGGTACGAACTGCCTCCACCTTCACCTTGAAAAGCGTCTCGACCGCCTGCTTGACTTCCGTCTTCGTGGCTCCGGGGGCAACTTCAAATACCAGCGTGCCTTCCGTTTCCTTGGCGCCCAGTCCCTTTTCCGTAATTACCGGGCGGCGAATCACTTGATATACATCTGCCATCAGGCCACCTCTGCCGCGGCTGCCAGCTTGCGCCTGGAAACCGTCTTCTTCAATGCTTCCTGCAACTGCTCCATCGCCGTCACGGAGATGATCGCGCGCTCATGCTTCAGCAGATGATACGGATGCACTTCGTTGCTCAGCATCAACTCCACGCCATGCAGGTTGCGAGCGCCCAGCATCAGGTTCTTGCTCAGCGTGGTGCTGCTTTCGACCAGCAGTGCCGTCTTCTTCGCTTCCAAAGTCGCCAGCGCCGCGCGATAGAGCTTTGTCTTCGGCTCTTTCAACTCCAGGCTTTCGACCACCGTCAAATGTCCATCCGCCAGCTTCGCCGCAATCGCGGAGCGCAGCGCGCCCAGCAGCTTCTTGCGCGGGAACGCATAGTCGTGTGAGTGCGGCACCGGTCCATGCACCGTCCCGCCATGCCTCCAGAGAGGCGAGCGGATCGAAGCCACGCGTGCCCGGCCTGTCCCCTTCTGCTTCCACAACTTCTTGCCGGAACCGGAAACCAGCTTGCGATTCTTGGTGGCGTGCGTTCCCTGACGCAAGGCAGCGCGGTAATGCTTCACCGCCTCCCAGATCAAGTCCTCGTTCACCTCGGCCAGCCCAAAAACTTCATCCGCCAGCTCCAGGGTCCCGACTTTTTTTCCGCCCAGATCGACTACGTCAATGTTTGCCATTGCCCTACTCTTTCGAACTGCTTTACTTTTTCTTGCTTGCCGAAGCCTTCTTCGAAGCCTTCAAGGGATCGACCGTCGTCGCGCCGCTGAATCCGCGACGCTCGCGAGGCGGCTGCTTGGCCTTGGTGATCAAAACGTATCCCTCGCGATGTCCTGGGACCGCGCCTTCCAGCATCAACAGGTTCTCTTCCGTATCGATGCCGCGAATGCGCAGGTTACGCACCGTCACATTATCGACGCCCATATGACCCGGCATCCGCATTCCCTTCATCACGCGCGACGGATACGACGAAGCTCCGATCGATCCCTGCACCTGGAACATATGTCCGTGCGATTTCGGCCCGCCGCCAAATCCATGACGCCGAACGACGCCCGCAAATCCTCGACCCTTGCTGGTGCCCAGCACATCTACAAATTTCTCATCCGCGAAAATATCGACCAGAACTCGATCGCCGGCCTTGCTGCCGACAACCGGCTCTTCTCCGTCCGCAGTCTTCGGCGCCGCCTCAATCGGCACTTCCCGCAGAATCCGCACTGGAGGAACATTGTTCTTTCCGAAATGACCCGCCATCGGCTTGTTGATCTTCGAGCTCTTCACAAACTCAACCAGACCGATCTGCGCCGCGTCGTAGCCATCTTTTGCCTGCGTCTTGATTTGCGTAATCACGCACGGCCCAACCTGGACCACGGTGATGGGATGAATTTCACCCGTGTCATCGAAGACCTGCGTCATGCCGATTTTTTTTCCTAAAATCCCTGTCACTGCCATCGTTCATCCCCCCTCATCATGCGTGCATGTCAGCACCGCACTGTAGGTCTCTCTTGCGCCCGCGAGGGCGAGTTGCCTGGACGGCTAGTCCCGGCTAGTTCACTTTTCGAAGGCCTTGATTTCCACGTCAACGCCAGCCGGAAGGTCGAGGCGCATCAGCGCGTCCACCGTCTGCTGCGTCGGCTCCAGAATGTCGATCAGCCGCTTGTGAGTGCGAATTTCAAACGCCTCGCGCGACTTCTTGTCCACGTGCGGCGACCGCAATACGCAATATTTGTTCTTCACCGTCGGCAACGGAATCGGCCCTGCCACCTGCGCACCCGTCCGTTTGGCCGTGTCCACAATCTCGCCGGTTGAAGTATCCAGCACGCGATAGTCATACGCCTTCAGGCGGATGCGAATTCTCTGTCCAATCATGGTTGCTCTCTTCTTTCACTTCGTTCCGGCGCGGCAGTCTGTTGGTCGCGCCGGAGTGCTTGCCGTTCCGCTACAAAGATCTACTTCAAAATCTCGGCAATGGCACCGGCGCCGACGGTGCGTCCGCCTTCGCGAATCGCAAACCGCAGGCCCTTCTCCATCGCCACTGGAGTAATCAGCTCAATCTCCAGGCTCA
>JAKAAZ010000051.1 GCA_021802085.1 Acidobacteriota bacterium | reverse complement strand
GGGCAATCACGGAGGAGCACCTTGTCTCTATTTCAACTGCCCGATAGTCGTTATTGGTGGTACTCGTTTTACTTTGAAGGAAAGCGATACTGCAATAGCACGAAACAAACCAAGAGGACCGCCGCCGCGGTCGTCGAAGCCACCCTGCTTGCGAGCCTTCATGAGGGTCGCGCAAACACTGTGCATGCAAAGGAAGAAACCGCCCACCCTGCGAGAATTTTCAGTACGCTTTTTGCAATGGGTGGAAAATTCACAGCGCCTCAGCCCGAATGGGAAACGCTATTACCTTTATGGCTGGAGACTGTTGAGCTACTCGAAACTTGCAGGAATGACCCTCGACCAGATTACGCAGGATATCGCGGAATCGGTGGTCTTCAAGCGTCCCGCCATTGACCGGAAAAAGAAAGACGCTGACGGGAAGTATGTGACCCGCAACGAACTGCTTCCATGCACCGGCCATTACACAAACCAGGCGCTGCGCACGCTCAAGCGCATGCAGAGCAAGGCGCTGGAATGGAAAGTGCTGCGCGAAACGTCCAGGATCACGTTGGCCGAAGCTCCCGGACGAGACCGGTTGATTGACGATCGGACCGAGGACCATCTGGAGCATGCCTACCGGGAGCCGATCAGGCATCGCCGAACCAGGCGCATGCGTGAGCAGGCGTGGCTCGTCATGGTCATCCTGCAGGATTGCGGGATGCGCCCGGACGAGGTGTTCCCGATGCGGATTGAAAACCTTCATTGGGATGCGAACCGTATCTGGATACCGAAAGGCAAAACCGAAAAGGCGCGGCGCTTTGTGGCCATGAGCGAACGGGTCAAAACGATGCTACGGCAGTGGTGCGGAGAACGGAAAGAGGGGTGGGTTTTCCCATCGCCTCGTTCCAAATCCGGCCACCTGACAAGCATTGCCAAGGGCTTCCAGGCAGCTCGAAACCGGGCTGGATTGGACAAGAAGCTGGTTCCTTATTCAGCCCGGCATACCTATGGCACGTACACGATGAAGAAAAGCCGCAACGCCTTCGCCGTCGCCAAGTCCATGGGACACGTGGATCTGAAATCGATGGAGCCGTACCAGCACCAGGAACTGGAACCGCTGCGCGAGATTATCAACCAGCGGAACCAGCGAAAAAAGTTTGGTCAAGTTTTTGGTCAAGTTTTGGAAAACAAGGCCAACGGAGCCACCGGAGCGCATCCGACATCTTAATGATTCGATGGGGTTTAGATGGTGGACGCGGAAGGAATCGAACCTTCAACCTGTCGATTAAGAGTCGAATGCTCTGCCAGTTGAGCTACGCGTCCTGGGAAGGGTTATACTGCGGCGGCGAGAGGCGAAACTGTTCCAATCCAATCGCAATCAACGCAAGAATATCATAATCCGACGGGCTTCATGACGGATGGCTGGCAGTCTAGAAAGAAAAGGCCAGCCCGCCTGTTAGTAAACGCGGCACCTGCGCGAAATAGAGTGTCTGGCCGGCGGTCACATAGATCGGTCGATATCCCTGCGCCAGCATATTCTGCATGACAAAGACCAATTCCAGTCTGTCCGGAGAGGAGTTCGAGGACCCGACGGGTTGATGAAGAATCAGGCTAAGAAAGGGCGAGTTCATTCCGGCATTGAACGGATCGACGGCTGTGATGGTCTCTTCCGGTTGCCAGCGATATCCGGCGTTCCAAGTGGTGCCTGAACCGAGAACGCGACCGCGCATGCTGACGAGGACTGACTGGGTGCGGGTTGGAATGACGCTCGACAGGGCATCCGCGAACGAGGCCTGGCCAGAAAAATCCGTTCCAGGCAACGCAATTGCGGGTCCCTCGGCGTACTCGACTGACGTCCAAATGTTCCCTTTCATCTGGCGAGCGGCGAAGACGCGGAAACCGCCCCCTGAATAATTCGGGCCTACGGAACGAAACGCACCCGTAACCGGGTCGAGAAGCACATCTCCGGAGGAAAATTCAGATGCGCTGGCGTCGCCATAACCGTTCAGGACGGGGTCAACAAAATGATCATAAAAATACGCCGCCTCCAGTTGCACGCCAGCCAATTTCCGCTCGATCGAAAACTCCTGGTGCAGGGAATGCGTCAACCGAAGAGTTCCATCCTGCATCGCCATCGCCGGCACCTCACCGGAGGAAGCCAGGTCGGTCAGTCCTTGCAGGTCGGTGCTGGTCGCCATACCGTAGCTGATCACGCTCCCGGTCTCCTCCAGATGCACCGCCATGAACGGAAGAGCGGCGGTCACATTTTGCCCGGCCTGCACAGCTTCGGTCTCGGCGCCGAACTGCGCCATCACCTCGTCGCTCAAGGCCAGCTGCTCTCCGCCGCGCATTTGAAAGATCTGCAGACGGCCCAGGCCCGCGCCGAAATCCATGGGCAACGTGCGGAATGAAGCCACTGCACGCGCCGTATCTCCGGCCATCGGGTTTCTTTCCACACCGGCAGCAACAAGACCCGCGCCGTCCGTGGAGGATTGCACATGCAGGATTGCCTCGTTGGAATTTCCCTCCTGAACGCGAAAGAACGCTTCCTGACGAAACCCTCCTTCGCCAAACTGCGAGGATCCCGCAGTAAGCTCGGCGTGCACTTGCATGGGGTGAGCGGTGTCGCGATGGACAGAGACATCGCCCCGTTCTACGTTGTTGCCGGAGGTGTCGATCCAGCGCAGGATGGGGCGATCCACCCCTGATCGAAGCGTCCACTTCCAATCGTCCGCAGGCTCATTCGCGGTGCGAGGGACAGCGGGGAACCACTGTGACATGCCGAACACCGATATCAAATTCAGGTTGACGATGGCATGTGTATCGCTCTGGACGTGGATATTTTTGCGGTGTGCCGACAAGGAATACGCCTGCAAGACGCGAATGCTGTATTGCCCGGGAGCAAGGTCGGAGAATTGATAGTGTCCGTGAATGTCAGTAAACGCGGTCAGTAGAGGGAAGGGCTCCGCACCAAACAGCTCGACGACGGCTCCCATCAAAGGAGCATGGTTCCCATCCTGCACAACTCCGCTAATACTAGCCGAACCCGCAGCCCAAGCGGGGAAAGCTAACGACAACAGCGCAGCCAATGCGAATTTAGACGCGAACCGAATCACCGATCGTTGAACTACTCACTCGAGGTTGCCCTCTCTGCGGCGGAAGATCGCTGGGGGTTCGAAATTTCCACGCACAAGATTCCATAATGCCTGCGCATTCGACGCAGGACATCTTATTGCGTGACCTCAAAAGGTGCGGATTGCGCCAATTGCTGCTTAGATACTCCATCATTCACGCTGATGGTGAGTTCATAATCTCCCGGCTGCAAACCGGCCAGAGGCATGGACTTTGCCAGCGTTACCTGGTCGGAGTTGGGATTGAGTCTGGACGCCGTTTCTGTTGTTTCAAACAGAGTTTTATGGGTCCCTAAATTGGTAACCAGATAATGAACAGTGGCCTCATTCTGCTTCGTTTTCGGGTTGATTTTCAGGTTGTACACCTGCATCCAGAAGTCGAGACTCTGGCCCCGGTTGAAGCTGACCGGCTGCGTGATCGTCGCGCTTACCCGCGGACGAATGAAGGTGTTGCCGATCACAAACTCTCCCGTACCAATGTCCTTGGAGGGAACCTCCTGCATTTTGTCCGCCAGAATCAAAGAAGATGCGGCCAGCTTATCGTCATCGTATTCCGGAACGACAAACGATCGCGCATAGGTGCCGATGTGATCGGGATTGTTCACGTCCTTGATGACGACATCCAGCCGGTAGCGTCCAGGACGGAGAGGCAACGCCTTCCAATAGACCGATTTGCTGTTCAGGGTTTTCGGCAATAATTCGGATGGCTCATCTACTTCCACGGTGTCTTCAAATGTCTGGGCGATACGGCCAGTAATAGTCGACACGCGGCCGAGAATGTTGACAACGCCGTGGGAAACTCCGTCTTTGGTGTTGTAGGTAATGTCGCGGTTGCGAATTTGGAGCGTAATCGGCACCAGCACGGTATCGTCCGTAATCTTTACGAAATCCGTTCTGACATCGAATGGGAAGAATGGTCCCGTAAGCACCTTGTGGCTGGTAATAAATTCATCCAAGTCTTTGAACTTGATCAAAGGAGCAGCTTCCAGCTCGGCATACTGCTGGATTTTGCTGAATTCATCATCGTTTCCACCGGTCAATCCCGGTCCTTTGCCATCGGCGCCGGTCTGACTCTTGTTTGGGTTTTGTTGAGGGCTCGCCAGGTTGCCGGCACCGGGAACATGCGCCAATGCATCCTTTTCCTCCGGATTCATCGTCATGTGATAGTCGCCACACTGGCAGGTATCCACAAATTCAATATCGATGTTGTCGCCGACTCCATCCAGATGGTGATAGTTCCATACCTCAAATGGAAAAGTCTCCGTCATTCCGCCGCCCTGATCTTGGGGGCGGTTGTATGGACCCCCGGCAGGATGAGAATCGATGCTGGCGGGAGGTCCCCACGCGATATACATGTGCCCGCGGTCGGTCATCCATCCCGGCTCTCCAGCTCCAAAATGCTCATTGGCATACGCAATACGGCGATACACTTCTTCCCGATAGCTGTTGTCAGGAGACTCGGGGTCAGGGTTGCGCCGCCGCCAGAATTGCTCGATAAATGCGTCACGCTCTTCGTCGTTCGACAGGCCCAGAAATGCCTTCCGCTCCTGGTCGGTGATGATCCAGCGGACGTCCTGGTCCAGCCATTTCTTGTACGGCCCCTTCAACTCCTGGCGCAATTCTTTCTGCTGCTCTCGAATTTCCTTATCGCTCAACTTCCTCTTCAAAGGATTGGCCTGGGCTGTATTGTCCGATGTGGCCAGGGACGCATCCTGGGGTTGGACCGCCTGTGCACGAGCTCGGGTGGCCGGACATCCCCAGAATGCAATGGTCAATGCAAAGGCGATTGTGCAACGTATCCGGGACATGAATGCGACCTCAATTTCTGTATTCTGATTGTATGGTGTTTGTAACGACACTTTCAAGCCGGAGCCCATGCAGTTGGACGGTCTTCGCCGCAAATTGTGGATACGAACGAGTCAAAGACTTTGGACGCACTGCATGCGCGTATTGCATTCCGTTTTCCGTTCCGGCCGTGCGCTGAACCGCGCGGTCAGGTCCGATAGGGGAACTTTGCGGGCGCATCATCGTATATATAAGAGCCGGCGCGCAGAAAAGACTGCAAGTGCATGATTGAAGCATCCCAACTGGATGGAAGAGACTTTCGAATGATGATGAGCAAGAAGACCCTTGGCATTGTGGTGGTGATACTCGCTGGCTGTGCCGCGCTGGTTGCGCTGACCGTATACCGCAGCGATGCGGATGCGCAAAAGGTACTTACCGCCAAGGTGACGCGGGAAAACCTTTCCAGCATCGTCAGCGGGACAGGCGAGATCAAGCCCAAGAATTACGTGAATATCGGGGCCACGGCCTTTGGGCCGATCACCCATCTGTATGTCAAAGAGGGTGACCACGTGAAAAGCGGAGAGGTCTTGGCAGTGATCGAAAACGTTCCCCAGGAATCCGCCGTGGGCGCTCAGAAGGCCACCATCAGTGGAGCGCAGCGCGACATTGCCGCGGACATCGCTGCCCAGCAGGTGGCGAAAGCGAATGTGGATCACGCCAAAGCAGACTTGGAGCAGAAAGATCTGGATTACAAGCGTGGGCAGGAACTTTACAAAGACGCCTTGATCTCCAAGCAGGACTTCGATGCCGACAAGGCCGCCTACGACATATCCGTGGCCACTCTGGCGCAGGACCAGGCTTCGTTGGTACAAGCCAATGCACAGACAGCCTCGGCGCGCGAGAAGCTGACCAGCGCACAACAAACGCTCCGTGGGGATGTCGATCAGTACAACAAGTCCATCAGTATTGCGCCCTTCGATGGGATTGTGACCAATCTGCCGGTGCGTGAGGGCGAGACGGTCGTCGAAGGCATTCAAAACGCCGAGGGCAGCACGTTGATGACGCTCGCCAATATGGCCGTCGTTACCGCGGAAGTAAAAGTGGACGAGACCGACATCACTGGCGTCCAGCTTGGACAGAGCGCCGATGTCACGGTGGATGCATTGCCGGGAAAGGTATTCAAAGGGCACGTCACTGAGGTGGGCGATCAGGCCCTGCTGCGCTCAACCGGCGTTTCCACCAGTCAAAGCACCACCGGCACAGAAGAGGCCAAAGACTTCAAAGTGGTGGTCACCATCGACGATCCTTCCTCCCAACTTCGTCCGGGTCTGTCGGCCACTGCCAAGATCACGACCGCGCATAAGAATGACGTGGTCGCTCTTCCGCTGCAGGCGTTGGTCATGGAAGTTCCCGATAGCGGCAAGAAGAAGGGCGCTTCCAAATTGAACGCCAGTCTCTCCGGCGACGCAAAGCCCGAACCCGTGCAAGGGGTTTTCCTCTTGCGGAAAGAGGGTCGGAAATTGCGCGCGATTTTTGTTCCCGTCCAGACGGGCATCACGGGCACCTCGGACATTGAAGTGACGAGCGGAGTGAAGCCGGGCGATGAAATCATCGTTGGACCCTATCGAGTGCTACGCAACCTGAAAGAAAATGCGGTGGTAAAACGCGATACCTCCGTGGCTGCGACGACCTCGATGTCATAAGTGCGAAGATCGTGGAGTTGCCTTGTCTTCTTCTGCAACGATGTTCGCCAGGGTCGAGTGAACTGGCTTTGGGCTGAACCTGCTAGGCTAGTCCATAGATGCCGGAACCGACGACGGCACTTACAACAACGGGAGATGTGAATGACATCCGAGACACTGGCTCAGGCGGCCCCCCCCACTCCGGCAACCCAGGCGTCAGGCGCGGGTCCTACCCCGGGTGAAGTTATCGTCGTCGACAATCTCTGGAAGACCTACGACATGGGCTCGGAGCAGGTTCATGCGCTGCGCGGCGTCAGCCTGCGCATCCGCCACAATGAATACGTGGCCATCATGGGACCGTCAGGCTCGGGCAAATCGACGTTGATGAACCTGATCGGCTGTCTGGATACACCTACGCAAGGTTCGTATTGGCTGAATGGGCACGAGGTCAGCCAGCTGAACGATGATGAACTGGCGCGCATCCGCAACAAGGAAATTGGCTTCGTGTTTCAGACTTTCAATTTGCTGGCGCGCGCGACCGCGCTGCATAATGTCGAACTGCCGCTGATCTATAACGGCACTCCCGCGGCGGAACGTATCGAGCGCGCGAAGGCGGCCCTGGCTGCCGTGAATCTGAGCGGGCGCATGTTCCACAAACCGAATGAACTCTCCGGCGGTCAGCGGCAGAGGGTGGCCATCGCCCGGGCGCTGGTCAACCATCCTTCCATCATCCTGGCCGACGAGCCGACGGGAAATCTCGACTCAAAGACCGGGGCGGAAATCATGGCGCTGATGGACGAGTTGCACGCCGAAGGCAACACCATCATTGTGGTCACCCATGAACCCGATATAGCTGGCTACGCGGACCGCGTCGTCCACATCCGCGATGGCGAAATTGCCTCGGACGAGGCATCCCCCCGCATCCGCGCTTAGGCTGAAAAAACCGCAGGCGCCGGTTTCGTCTTTTCCCGTTTATTTCTGTTCAGGTTTCCACACATAGAGGAATTGGCCGTCACTGGAGGTGGCGATATCGATCTCTTTTTGCCGAGATGCGCGACTCAATGCTGCGCGGATGTTCTCTTTGGTGTCTGGAAGGGCAGAGAGGGGAATCTTCAGTGCAGAACCCTTCTGTAACTGGCGGATGTCATTCAGCAGCAGTTCGACAATCTGCTTATGTTTTCCATCTCGGCCTTTGGGAACGTCGACCTGCAGCACAGATTCAAATTTCATTGTCCCCCCTGGCGACCCAATGAAGAACATATTTCAAGTATAGAGACAATCGTCGCGTAAACGTCACGCAAACGTAGAAATAATCCAGCACAATCGACGGGAAAGCCGCCAGCAAACTCCACAAGAACGTACTGTCTCGTCTAAATTAGTGCTTTCAAAAGATTTAACCCGTATGGATGGAACGCTGCTACGTTTCAAACAGAGGTACCACGATGTCCAAGGAAACGAATTTCGAAACGGTGCCATTGGCTGAATTGTCCGCAAAGGGCATAACTCCGGACGATGGGCAGCCGAAATCGATCGTCCTGGTGGTGGACGACGAGGTCGTCATCGCCGATACGCTCAGCACCATCCTGAATCGGAGCGGTATTACGGCCATGACCGCGTATGACGGAAAAACTGCGCTCGATATCGCGAGGATGATTCCTCCCGATCTGCTGCTGACCGACGTGGTGATGCCCGATATGAGCGGCATCGACTTGGCGGTTTCCATCATGGACATCGCGCCGAATTGCAGAGTACTGCTTTTTTCCGGACAGGCCGCAACCAAGGATTTGCTGGCTACGGCCCGCGATGCGGGACGGGATTTCGCAATCATCGCGAAACCCATCCATCCAAGACAATTGCTGGCGCATGTTTCTGAAAGTTTGGAATCGCCAATGCCAATCGTTTTGGAGAATAGGCGCGATGCCGATCTCCCAATGCGCGCTTCGTAGGAAACAAGAGACTGGCAACAGCGCAGATCGGCCTGCCTTCGTCGAACAACCAAAACGTGCCGGACAAGGTGATTGCGCTTGATTTCTTTTCGCGGTTCAACATGTGCAGTCCGGTGGACGGTCCGATAGCGATGCGCTATCGCCGCAGCGTGCTGGAGCAGGGCGCGCCCAAGCCCGCATCTGCGCTGGTCAAAGACTTCCTGGGTCGGCCCCAGAATATTGATGCGCTGAAAGCATGGATGAACGTGGAGTTCCAAACCGCGCCCGTTGCCAAGCCAACATCTGGCCAGTAGAAACGTGAAGCGTGGCCGCCCTTGTTACACTAGGGGCTGACATATGTTTGAAAACCTCTCAGAAAAACTTCAGCGCACCTTCAAGAACCTGCGCGGGCAGGGCACCCTCACCGAGGAAAACATCGGAGAGGCGCTCAAGGAAATCCGGCTTGCGCTCCTGGAAGCCGACGTCAACCTGAACGTCGTCAAAGACCTGATCGAGCATATCCGCGCCAAGGCCCTCGGCCAGGAAGTGCTGACCGCGCTTTCCCCCACGGAGCAGGTCATTAAAATCGTGCGCGACGAGCTGATTGCGATGCTAGGCACGGACACCGCGCGCTTCAAATTTGCATCGCAACCGCCGACGGTCATTCTGATGGCCGGGCTGCAAGGCTCCGGCAAAACCACGACCTCCGGCAAGCTGGCTGCATGGTTGAAAAAAGGCGGCCATCGCCCGCTGCTGGTCTCCGTGGACGTCTATCGTCCCGCCGCGAGGGAGCAGCTACAGATCGTTGCCAAGGCGATTGGCACCAATCTGTACGAGGGCGATCTAAAGGGTGAGTTCGTGGGGCCGGCCCTGGTCGAGCGGCTGGCCAAGGAAGCCCGTCGCGAAGCGATCATCTCCGGTTGCGACGTGATGATTGTCGATACCGCGGGCCGCCTGCACATTGACGAAGGCCTGATGAACGAGATGCAGCGGTTGAAAGCGCTGCTGAATCCGCAGGAGATTCTGTTCATAGCCGATGCGATGACCGGGCAGGACGCGGTCCGCTCGGCAAAAGAATTCCATGATCGTCTCGCGCTCACCGGCATTGTGCTGACCAAGATGGATGGCGACGCACGCGGCGGCGCGGCACTTTCTATCCGCCACGTCACTGGCCAACCCATCAAGTTCATCGGCATGGGCGAAAAGCCGGACGCGTTTGAGCCGTTTCATCCCGACCGCATTGTCAGTCGCATTCTCGGCATGGGCGACATTATGACGCTGATCGAGAAAGCGGAGGAGACGCTCGACCGGAAGAAGTCGGAAGAATTCGCCAAGAAGGCGTTGATGGGCGATGGCTTTTCGCTGGAGGATTTTCGCGACCAGCTGCGGCAAATCAAGAAAATGGGTTCGCTGCAAAGCATCATGAAAATGCTCCCCTCGGTCGGCCCTTTTCAAGGCATGCAGCAGGCTGCCGGCAATGTCGATGAGAAGCAGTTCACCCGCATTGAGGCCATCATCAATTCGATGACGACCGCCGAACGAAAAAACCACGAACTCATTTCCGGCAGCCGCCGCAAGCGCATCGCACGAGGCTCCGGCACCAGCGTGCAGGAGGTGAACCAATTGCTGCGTCAGTACATCCAGATGCGCAAAATGTTCAAGTCCATGGGCAAGGGCGGGGCGGTGCAGCGGCGGCTCATGGGCTCGCTCGCCAACATGCGCACTGGCCGCTGATCGTCATGTTTCGGCTACAGTACCAACTCGACCAGATCACGGAACAGACCCGGCAGCTGGTGCAGCCGGAGCGGCTCGATCCCAATGAAAATGCCGTTGCGGAGTTGTTCGCGAGCGGCATCGAACAACAGATCCTTCCTGTCGGCAACCCGGCGCCGGAATTTGCTCTTCCCGATGCCAATGGCCGCATCGTGCGCTCTGCCGATTTGCTGGCGCTGGGGCCGGTCATCGTCAGTTTCTTTCGCGGCCGCTGGTGCCCGTACTGCATGGCGGAACTTGCGGCCTGGCGCGATTTGTATCCGGAGCTGCGCAGACGCGGCGCGCTGTTGGTAGCCATCGCGCCGCAGACCATCCATCAGAATAGTTTGTTGCTGCAGCAACATCCGTTGCCATTTCCAGTGTTGAGCGATGCGGAGTGTACCGTCGCGGAATGTTTCCGGGTGGCGTATATGGTCCCGGAGTATCACCAGCAGCATTACCGACGCATCCTGGTCAACATTCCATTCATGAACGGCGATCTGTCCTGGCGGCTGCCGCTGCCGGCCACGTTCCTTCTGCAGTCCGATGGAAGCATTGCGTTCGCCCAGGCACACGCGGATTTTCGCGTTCGTCCCGAGCCGGAAGACGTGCTGGCAGCGCTCGATCGCGAACGGTCGCGCTAGTAATTCAATCTAAAATGCGGATTGGAGTTTGTCCCCATGATCTCAATGGGAATATCGGTGCCCGCGCCGTTCTTGGAGAAGAGCGAATCAAGCGGCCTGAGCAACTTTCCCTTCCATCCGCCCACGATGCCGGAGATGGGAGACTGCATGCGCGCCCGGCCCGTAAAATCGAACTCGCTGCCGTCCAGCGTATAAATTCCAGCCAATCGGATCTCCGCGCCGGGCACGGTGCAAACCAGTTGCGGCAGCTTAAGTTCACCATTCGCCAGCGAAAAAATGCCGTGCATGTTGGCTTGCACATCGTGTTGGCCCGGCAATAATATCCCGGTTTGATTGTCCATTTCCATAGATTCGGCAGCCTTACCCTGGCTGCGCAGGCTGAGTTGATCCATCTTCTTTTGGATATTCTCGTTGCTGAATGAAATGTTCTCGACCGCGAATGTCCCCCGTAATTGAAGCTTCTGATTCACCGGCCCCTTGCCAGCCGGCAATGTAAATTTGGTTTTCAACTGGACATTGCCCGTCATGACGGGCGGATCGGTTTTCACGCCGAGCCGCAACAGGTCCTCGATGCGCCCTCTATCAATGACGACGTCGAGGTAGATGTCGTGGCCACTCGTGCTCTGCGCTCGCATCACATAGCCGCGCGCCGTCAGAGACGTATGCAAAAACTGGGCCTTCACCGGCTGCAGGTAGGTGTTGCCGTTCATGCCATTCACAATGGCATGAAATTGCGTGCGCAGGTCCACTTTGTGCCCGCTCACATCGACGCTGAAGTCGGGAGTATTCGTTGTTCCATCCACGGTGATGGTATCCAGCTGGCCCGAATATTGCCCCTGAGACGAAAGCATGCCGGTAATTCCGTGGGTCGTGCTCAAATCGGCATGGATAAAGGAGTAGCTGCCGCTCACCGGTGTGTCGGATGGCTGGTGGGCGTTCCACGGGCCGAAATTCCCGCTGGTGGCAATATCCCCTAGTGGCTTGGGATTAACGAGGTGTGCTTCAAAATGCATCGGGTCGTTCGGTCCGACCCGCGTCAAGGTCAACGAGTGGATATCAAACTTTAGCGGAATTTTCCCTGGCTTGTCCGTCATGATGGTCAGCACAGCGTTGTCGCTAACGATCTTGTCGATCACGATCGATATTTTTCGGGGACTTTTTTTCGACTTTGGCATTGCTGAACGCTGATTCTTGGGGGGGATCATCAGCCGCAGCCCGTGGAGTTGGACCAGTCCAATATGCAGGGGCGAACGAAACACGTCCAGCAATCCGGCGTGGAAACTGAATTGGCCCACACGAATCTGCGGTGGCGAGGTGGGATCGACGTTGGAGCGGAGACTGAGATCCTTGCCTTCCACCTGCAGGCCGTTTAAGACGGAAACATCAAATTCGCCAAGCATCACCTGGCTGTCGAATCGTCTGGATAATGTCTGGATGACCCGCGCCCGCAGCATGGGCCCCGCATGATGCATCGCATATTGAGCCGCAATCAGGCCTGCGATGAAAAGTCCGGCAGCAAACGCAAGCACAACAAGGCCAATTTTCGCGCGTCTGGAAATACCCGGCTTCGGAGGGCTGGTATCTTTGTCTTCTATCACGGTTGGTCGGATGCACAAGAGCGGCTGAAAGATTCTTCGAGCACAACCTTTCGGGATATGAGTCGAATTAAGACCAAGCAAGCAAGAAACAAACCTGATTGCCGGCAGATTTGGATCGTTGTTCGAACTGCAACACCGAAACCGGTGAAATTTTCACAAGAATCTTCTGCGGTCGCCAATGTTCGGCAACGGGATGAATCTAAAGGGATCTGGTGGCTTGATCGTATTGAACATTGCCTACAATGTAGGGGCATTCACCCCAACGCTCTTCACCATGCTGGTCGTCATGGCCCTTGTGACCACGATGATCACAACGCCGATCCCGGATCCGCTGGGTGTCAAGAATGCTGAGAGAACGACTCAGGATGTAGAGGCGGCTGCTTAGGAAATTCCGCAGCCGCATCCATTCGTTGCTAGGCGGGGGTCAAGGCTTGGGCAGGCGTATCGACCAGCGCCGTCCCAATGTCGGCAGCGATCTTCTCGGCAGTAAAGGCTTCGATCACATCCCCGACCTTGATGTCGTTGAAGTTGAAAATGCTGATGCCGCATTCCATGCCGTTACGCACTTCGCTGGCGTCATCCTTGAACCGCTTGAGCGATGCGACTTTGCCCTTGAAAACCGGCACGCCGTCCCGCAGGACGCGCACTTCGGAGTCGCGCTTGAACATCCCGTCGGTGACGCGGCAACCGGCCACTGCACCCACCTTCGGGATCTTGAAGACATTGGCAACTTCGGCGCGGCCAAGGTAATTCTCCTTGATCGTTGCCTCCAGCAGTCCCAACATGGCTTTGCGCATTTCATCCTGCAACTCGTAGATGATCGAGTGCAGCCGGATCTCGACGCCTTCTTGCGCGGCGAGTTCGGCGGCCTTCCGCTCCGGCCGCACATTGAAGCCGATGACGATGGCGTTCGATGCCGAAGCCAGCAGAATGTCGCTCTCCGTAATGGCCCCGACACCCGAGTGGATGACATTGACGCGCACTTTTTCTGTCGAGAGTCTGGGCAGCGATTCGGCCAGGACCTCCACCGAACCCTGCACGTCGCCCTTCAAGATGATCGGGAGTTCTTTCACGCCGGCCTGCTTGATCTGCTCTGCCAGACCTTCCAGCGACACCCTCGAGGACTTCGCCAGCTGCGATTCGCGCTCCTTCATCTTGCGGTATTGGGCGACGTTCTTGGCCTTGTCGCGGTCCGCGACCACAGTGAACACATCGCCCGCATCGGGGATGCTTTCGAGTCCCAGGATTTCAACTGGCGTCGATGGTCCCGCTTCTACCATGGCGCGACCACGATCGTCGAACATGGCGCGAATCTTTCCGAAAGTATTGCCGACGACAAACGTATCGCCCAGATGCAGCGTGCCGTTTTGGATCAGCACTGTGGATACCGCACCGCGGCCGCGATCCAGCTTCGACTCGATGACGGTACCCAAAGCTGGCCGGTCCGGCGATGCCCGCAAAGTGCCGACATCCGCGACCAGGCAGATCATTTCCAGCAGCAAGTCGAGATTGATGCGCTTCTTGGCCGACACGTCGACAAATACCGTGCTGCCGCCCCATGCCTCCGGTACCAGTCCACGGTCTCCTAGTTGCTGCTTGACACGATCCGGCTGTGCATCCGGCTTATCAATTTTGTTGACCGCAACAATGATCGGTACATTCGCGGCCTTGGCATGGTCGATCGCCTCCAGAGTCTGCGGCATCACGCCGTCGTCTGCTGCCACGACGATGACGACAATGTCTGTCACCTTGGCGCCGCGCGCGCGCATGCGAGTGAAGGCTTCGTGGCCCGGCGTATCGAGAAATACAATCTCGCGTCCGAATGCCGGAGAGTCTTCCTTCGCAATCCGGACTTTGTAGGCCCCGATGTGCTGAGTAATTCCGCCGGCCTCGCCCGCCGCCACTTCCGTTTCTCGAATGGCATCGAGCAGCGAAGTTTTGCCATGATCGACGTGGCCCATGATAGTGACTACCGGAGGACGTGTGACTTCCAACTCGCCGGTCGTCTCCTGCGTCAGCAGGTTTTCCAGCGCCTCATTGGCCATCTCATCCTCAAAGCTGATGACTTGAGCCTCGGCCCCAAACTGGCGCGACACTTCCTTGATCAAGTCGGTATCGAGCGATTGGTTGACGGTGACAAAGACACCCCGCTGCAGCAGCGTGGCGATTAGATCTTTCGCGCGCAGATCCAGCTTCTCCGCCAGGTCTTTCACGCTGACGCCGTCGGTTACGGTGATCGTGCGGGTGATCGGAACAGGTCCGGTGGGAATTTGCGCTGCGCCGAGACGCGGCGCAACCATTCCCTTCATCGGCCCTTCCTTTGATTTTTCGTAACGATTGTTTCCGCCGCGCCGTTGTTGATGTCCGCGCGATGGGCGATCGCCGGCGCCAGGCGGTGGCGCCATGCCGGGCGCGCCTCCTACGCCGGGACGCGGCGCTCCAAAGCCGGGGCGCCCAGGTACTCCAGGACGCGCGCCAGGCGCGCCCGTGGGATGCTGACGCGTAGGATGCATGGGACGTCGGACACTACCGGGTCCCGCTCCAGGGCCCGTAGCCGGGCGAGAAGCATAAGGCGCTCCGCCCGTTCCACCCGCTCCCTGCGGACGGGGACGTTCAAAGATCGGCTTGCCGCGCTGCATTCCGCCCAATGTCTGCGCCGCTCCTGCCGGAGCTGTGTAAGTCGGGCGAGGTCCGGTCTGCGGCATGATCACGCGTTTGGCTGGCGGCCCTGCAATTGCAGGAGTGCTGGAGGCCACTGCGGACTCTGCGCCGGATGCGGTCTCAGAAACTACGCTGGCACCGGCAGGATGAGGCTGTTCGACGCTCGCCGCAGGTGCGGTCGAGACTTCGGCATGCGTGGCTGGCGAATGCGGGGTGTGTAGCGGTGCAACAACACCCGCCGTTGGAGCTGAAATCGGCGGCTTGGCCTCTTGCGGTGTAGATTTCGCGGGCGTTGCGACACCAGCGGCTGCGCCTATCGAGACGGACGTCGGCGGTTTCACAATCACGGGTCCGGCAGGCGGGCGGGACGCGATGGCGGGTGTTGGCGTTGCCGGGGTCGAGACGATCTGTGGAGCTTGTCGCGGCAAAGGAACGATTTTTCGCGCGGCAGGCTTGGATGCAGATCCGGCGCTTGCAGGTACCGCGCCAACGGGGTTTGCGGTGAAAGCAGGCCTGCTAACCGCTGATTGTGCCGCCGAAGCGGGCGCGGGTGAGGTGGAAACCGCTGTGGATTTCGCCGCAGGGCTGGCGGCCGTCGCAGTGACAGTGGGCCGCTGCGCAACGGTGGCGCCAGAATACGTTCCACGCGGTGCTTCCCGCTGTTCCTTTTGCTGCTGAATGGCCCGCAATACATCTCCAGGCCGGGAAATGTTGGAGAGATCAATCTTTGGCTTCGGCTCGTTCGCGGCGGGTCTGCCGGGAGCGCTCGACGTAGACCTGCCGCCGCGACCGAGGGCCGCGCGCACACGTACTGCCTCGTCCTCCTCAACTGAGCTGGAGTGCGTCTTCTTTTCCGTGACTCCGACTTCCGGGAGAATATCGAGAATCACTCTGCTCTTGACTTCCAGCTCTCGCGCTAGATCGTTAATCCGAACTTTACTCATCCGCCTCTTTCGCCTTTTCCCAAACTCTTAGCTGCTCATACGGTTGCCTCGTGGTCTGCCGTCAAATGCGCATCTTCTCTCATTATCCCCTGAAAGTCGCATCGGAATTGCTAATTTTCACGCGATGCGGCCAGACAGGGTGCCCTTCTCAGGGCTTTTCCTTGTCTTCCCATCTGTCCAGTACGGGTTCCCGGGCTTCGGGCGCATCCACGGAGACAGGCTGATCGTCGTTATCGGTACCCGTGGCATGCTCCAGAAAATTCTTCATCAGGCTTTGCGATGACCCCTCGGCCTCCGCAGTCTCTATCTCCGATATCTCAGTGAGTTCATCTGGCTCAGTCTCGTCGGCGATGTCCAGAATAGGAACTTCTCCGGACTCGCGCCCAACGACTTCCTCGGGTTCCATAGAGCCATCGGCATCCGCAACTTCCAGATCGGCTCCGGCGCCAGGTTCGCGATCCAGTGCCGCCTCGTTGGCGTCTTCCTCTTCAGGAGTTTCTGTTCCCAGCGGACTGGCATCCGTGTCCGCGCTCGCATCCAGCTGCGCAAAATAATGGCGCACCGCTGTGCCAATCTTTTCCAGCGTCTTCTCTCCGATGCCAGGAACTTCCTCGAGTTCTTCCGGGGTCATATCCGCCAATCCCTCCACGGTCGTAATGCCCGCGGCGATCAGCTTTTGGATGGTGCTCTCGCCCAATTCGGTGAGCTGCTCGATGACGGTTGTGACTGGACCCGCCATGGCCTGCATCTGCTGCTCGACCTCCTGGCGCTTTTCTTCCTCGCTCTTGATGTCGATCTTCCAGCCCAGCAGTTTCGCCGCCAGGCGCACGTTCTGGCCCTTCTTTCCGATGGCCAGCGACAACTGCGTGTCATCGACGATCACTTCGATCTGCTTGTCCGCCAGATCGACGATGCTGACGCGGCTCACTTTCGCGGGCTGCAACGCCTTCTCCGCAAATGTTGTGATCTCTTCGCTGAACTCGATGATGTCGATCTTTTCCCCGCGCAGCTCGCGAATGATGGACTGCACCCGCATACCCTTCATCCCAACGCAGGCGCCGACCGGGTCTACGTCCTTGTCCCGCGATACCACGGCGATCTTGGTGCGCTCGCCCGCCTCGCGCGCAATGGCGCGTATCTCCACCGTGCTGTCGTAAATCTCTGGAACCTCGCTCTGGAAAAGGTTCTGCACCAGTTCCTTTGCGGCGCGGGAGACAACGACCTGCGGTCCGCGCGCATTCCGATCCACGCGTAACAGGACCACGCGAACGCGTTCTCCAACCGCGAACTGTTCCAGCCGCGACTGCTCGCGCTTCGGCATCCGGGCTTCCGCCTTGCCGATGTCGAAGATGACATCCTGTCCTTCGATGCGCTTCACGGTCGCATTCAGCACCTCGCCCACGCGATGTGCATACTCGTTGAACACGGTGTCGCGTTCGGCCTCGCGCACCTTCTGAAAGATGATCTGTTTGGCCATCTGAGCGGCGATGCGTCCCAGCACATCGGTCGGCTTGTAATAGCGCAGCTCGCCGCCGGCTTCCACTTCCGGCGCAATGGCGCGTGCCTCTTCCAGATTGATCTGGTTCAGCGGATCTTCCACCAACTCCGGCGATTCAACCACCGTCTTGTAGGCGTAGGCGCGAATCTCGCCCGTTTCGCGGTCGAGTTCGCCACGCATGTTTTCCAGCGTCTTATAGTATTTGCGCGTCGCCAGGGCAATCGCATCTTCGACCGCGTTCACCACAATCTGCGGATCGATGCCTTTGTCCCGGCTCAAAACTTCTATCGTTTCGTAGAGTGCACTTGCCATAATTCGTCTCAGCCTTGTCTGGCGGAATTGCTTGTATAGCTAAATTTCAGGAATCAGGTTCGCCTTCAAAATGTTCGAGAACGCGATGGTGACCTTTTCCCCGGCCACCTTTTCCACCTTGTTCTTTCTCTTGCTCACCGTGCTCAAATCCAGATCCAGCGTCTCATCCGTCACGTTCGTAATGCGTCCCTGCCAATGGGAGTTGCCATGGATTGGCTCCATCGTCCGGAGCTTCGCCAGACTCCCGGCAAACCGCGCATAATCGTCGTGCCCGCGCAACTTGCGGTCCAACCCAGGCGAGGATACTTCCAGCGTATACTCGGCCCCGGGAACCAATTCCTCTACATCCAGTACGGTCCCAAAATCTTCGCTGAATACCTGACAGTCTTCCACTTTGATGCCGGCCAACTGATCGACAGATATATGCTCGGGCAGTTTCAACTCGTCCTCTTCGGCTTCCTTTTCGAGAGCGAGCTTGGCGCGGTTCGCTGCGTCCTTTTCTATATAGATGCGCAAGGCGCGATGCTTGGGACTGCCAAGATATTCCACTTCCACCACGGCCAACCCATGCGACGCGGCGACACGGTCCGCCAGAGCGCGAATTTTATCCAAATCAAGGGCCATGGAAATCTACGCCGGGGCAGTTTTGCGATGGAAGTCCAGAGCAAATAAAAAGTGGGCTCGCGCCCACTCATTTCTCCCGCCCCGGCCTACTCTGCCACAGGCTGCCCAGGACAAACTCAGGACAAACTCATCTACATTTCTAGGATACGCC
>JAKAAZ010000050.1 GCA_021802085.1 Acidobacteriota bacterium | reverse complement strand
GGAAGCCGCCTACCACAAGGCCGACAAGGCCATCGAGAACATCGTTGACCTGTTACAAGCCGCCTGATGTTACTGCATGTTTGTTGAACTATTTTTGTCTACGAATGAAGATTGAAGAGTCTATGGGACGCGGACCATATCGTTCCGGTCTGTGAGGGTGGTGGTGAATGCGATCTCGAAAACATTCGCACTCTGTGTCTGGCATGTCACAAAGATGAGACGTACCAACTGCGCTTGCGGAAATTGGCGAAGGTCGCATGTTAATCGCAGTGCCGCATGACCACACCCGTCTTCAGACATTTAGAACCGAGAAATCTCCGAAATAATTTATAGCTTGTATGCAGCCTTCGCTAGCCGATATGTCAAGTCGAGCGCCACTTCATGCGCTTCGTCCTCTTCCATCTGATGTTCCGCTACCAGCCGGGCCAGAAATGCGCAATCGACTCGACGCGCCACATCGTGACGCCCTGGAATCGACAGGAATGCGCGCGTGTCGTCGTTGAATCCCACCGTATTGTAAAAGCCGGCAGTTTCGGTGGTGTACTCGCGGAAGCGGCGCATTCCCTCCGGACTGTCATAAAACCACCACGGCAGTCCCAGCTTCAGGCATGGATAATGACCAGCCATGGGAGCAAGTTCCCGGCCGTACGCCGACTCGTCGAGCGTGAACAGAATGATGGTTAATTCTGGCTCATTGCCAACCCGCCTCAGTAGCGGCTGTAGATTGTGCACATAGTCCGTCTGCGTCGGAATATCCGCGCCCATGTCCCGGCCAAAGCGGCGATAGATGGTTTCATTATGATTGCGCAGGCTTCCAGGATGAATCTGCATCACCAGGCCGTCGTCCAGACTCATCAGCGCCATCTCCGTGAGCATCTGCGCTCGAAACAATTCCCTGTCGGCGATGGTGGAGGAGCCGGAAAGAATTCGATCGAACAACTTGGATGCGCTCTCGACGTCTAAGTCGGCTGTCGCGGGTGTGGGATGGCCGTGGTCGGTCGCGGTGCAACCCAATCCGCGGAAACGCTCACGAGTAGCCCGCAATGCGGTCTTGTAGCCGCTCCAGCGAGAAGTGTCTTCTCCCGTCGATGCTCCTAATCGCTCCACGTTCTGCTTGAATCCATCGAAGTCGGGATCGACAACTGAGTCCGGTCGAAAAGTCGGAATCACTTTCCCTGGCCAGCCCGACTTTCGCAACGCTAGATGATGCGTCAAGGGATCCAGAGGAGAGTTCGTCGTTGCCAGCACTTCGACGCCAAAGCGTTCAAACAGAGCGCGCGGTCGAAACTCAGGCTTCGCCAGTTTTTCCTGGATCGCATCGTAATACATATCCGCCGTTTCTTGTGACAATGGGACTGTCAGGCCAAATAGTTCTCGAAAGCAATAGTTCAGCCACAGCCGCGTTGGCGTGCCGCGGAACAGATAGTAGTGCTTGGCAAAAAGATGCCACACCCCTCGAGGGTTCGCGATCGGATGCTCTCCAATTCCAAGATGCTCCAGCGGAATCCCCTGACTGTACAGCATTCGGAAGACATAGTGGTCCGGTTGAATGAGAAGAGTCGCTGGATCGGGAAAGGGCTTGTCCTCTGCAAACCAACTGGCTTCGGTGTGGCCATGGGGACTCAGGATGGGTAAGTCTTTGACGCCCGCGTACAGCCGACTGGCAATGGCGCGGGTGGATGGATCGGCGGGAAAGAGTCGATGAGGATGCAGCATGGCTGAGAGGTCTCCCTATCCATAGTAAGGCTTCCCCCGGATTGGCGTATGCGCCGACTCTTTCCAGTGGTATGACCGATGCATGTAGGCGCTCACTCAAAAGATCTGCATCTAAACATGCGAAGTGCGGCTATTGGGAAGATCCGACTCAGGTCGATTTTTCCCCGCGCACGGAACGGTGAAATTGCATCCGCTGCATGGGTGAATCGAACGTTCCTGGATATCGGTGTAGCTTCCACGCACAACCAATCGGAGCCAACGTGCCTTTTAGTAAATTGCGTAAGAAAACCCGCCCCGAGCCTCCTCCGGAACCGCCACC
Organism: Acidobacteriota bacterium; assembly: GCA_021802085.1. Classification (GTDB taxonomy): domain Bacteria; phylum Acidobacteriota; class Terriglobia; order Terriglobales; family Acidobacteriaceae; genus JAKAAZ01. The sequence goes on along the minus strand of JAKAAZ010000050.1, from coordinate 16,739 downwards.
CGAGGCAGCGCAGCTCAATCTCGACCGGCCCACTGCGGAAGAAATTTATGAGCAGGTCTCGCGCAACGCGCGGCATGAACTGGATCGCTCGGCCATCGCGCTCGCCATCTCCGGCTTGGCAGGCGGAATTACGATGGGTCTTACCGCGCTTAGCGTTTCCATCGTCATGGGGACACTTGGGGCCAGCACAACCTCCAGGTTCATCGCGCAACTCTTCTATCCCATGGGTTTTATTGCTGTCATCGTCGGTAGAGCACAGTTATTTACTGAAAACACGCTGTACCCCGTTGCCTTGATGTTTGCGGAGCGTCGGCATGTTTGGACAACGCTGCGCCTGTGGGCCATTGTGCTGCCCAGCAATCTGCTAGGAGCGTTTCTGTTCTCCATCCTGGCGGTGCGAACCGGGGCCCTCCGGACGGAGTTCGTGAGCGCCATGGTAGAACTGGGCCTACAAGCCGCAAACGAACCCGGCGCTCACATTTTTTGGAGTGGGGTCATTGGCGGATGGATCATTGCCCTGGTGGCATGGCTGGTCAGCGGAAGTCACTCGATTACCGGATCAGTCATGCTGATTTGGCTGCTCACATTTTTGGTGGGACTTGGCCACTTCGCGCACTGCATCGCCAGTAGCGGCGAGATTCTCGCTGCTGTTCTCGACCATCGTGTCGCGACGTTGCAGTATTTTGCATGGCTGTTGCCGGCGGTTCTTGGCAACATTACCGGAGGCGTTTTGATCGTCACCCTGCTGGAATATGGCCAAGTCAAGGGCGGCGAGGACGAAGGTCACGGCTTTCCACGCGGATGATTCGGGAATTGTTCCGCCGAAGACGATATTCTGTTGCGGGAGACATAGGATTCGAATGGCGAGCGACGGAATCAAAGGATTGGATGTCACAGGCAAAGTTGCCGTGGTGGTTGGAGGAACTTCGGGGATTGGCAGGGCGCTCGCGCTGGGGCTAGCCGAGGCTGGGGCCGATGTGGTGGCCACTTCCCGCCGCGCAGACCATGTGAGCGAAATCGCGACCCAGATTGAATCTTTCGGGCGACGTTCGCTTGCTCTCACCTCCGACGTAAGCGATCGCTGCTCTCTGGAAAAAGTTTTAGAAAAAACAATATCCGCGCTCGGCGAGGTGGATATCCTCGTGAACTGCGCAGGAATTACGCAGCGAGTTCCGACCCTCGATATGGAGGAAGCCCTGTGGCAGAACATTCTCGACACGAACCTGACGGGCACCCTTCGCTCCTGTCAGGTGTTTGGCCGGCACATGGTTGCGCGCGGCTACGGCCGCATTATCAATATCGCCTCTCTCACCAGCTTTGTGGCCTTCTACGAAGTCGCCGCCTATTCCGCCAGCAAGGCTGCGGTAGCGTCGCTGACAAAATCCCTCGCCATTGAATGGGCGCGCTACGGCGTGACAGTCAATGCGATTGCTCCCGGAGTTTTTCGCACCGCGTTGAATACCGAATTGCTCGATAGCTCCGGCCGCGGGAAGGAATTGCTGCTGCGAACTCCCATGGGACGATTCGGCAAGGTGGAGGAGTTGGTGGGTGCGGCCATTTACCTCGCCTCCGACGCAGCTTCCTTTGTCACCGGCGAGATTCTTGTCGTGGACGGTGGATTCTTGTCCAGCGCCGTGAATCAGTAATTGCGATGACCATCGTCCGTGCATCGCGCCCAGTTGGCTCATCTTCGTTTGCCTGCCAGTTGCCGCGCGTTCGCATGTTGCTTCTCCGGACGTGTCGACCGAACCCAGTGCCAAATAGAAAACGCGCTGGCGATCAGGCACAGGGCGATGAACGCAATCACACTCCAAACGAATGCCGGGGACTTCCCTATCCTCAAAATGACTGTGCCGAACTTGATCGCCAGTAACCCAAGCACGGAAAATCGGACTGCCCGAGAGACAAAATTGATCCCCGCCACTCGCCACAAGGAATACCCCAGCGCGCTCGAGGCAGCAATCACCATGGTGAACGGAAACGGCGGAGGAGCAAGACATCCGATGGCGACGGCAACGCCGGAACGGTCGCCGATGTCCTTCTTGAGTCTGTCGAACAGTTTCTTACCCGCTACTTTCCGGATCCCTTCCTCGCCGAATTTCCGCGCCACGCTGGCCAACAACAGGACTCCCACAGTAGACCCGCACGCGGCTGACAGAACATACCAGAAAAACCCGGCATGATGGTGCGCGATCAGTCCCACTACTAGCAGATCGTTTCCAAATGGAAGCACCAGGAACGACGAATCCAGGATCCCCAGGACGAACGGGCCAAAATATCCAAGCTGAAAGAGAAAATGAAGAAAGGGACGAAAAGCGTGCGCCATGTGGCGTTTCCTTCCGACTTTACGATACACGGAAGACTTGCTGCACCTATAGGATTCACACTGGGCGCTTTAAGCTGTTCCGTGCCAATCATTTCCATAGACATGCGCGGCAAAATGGTCGGGAGCGGACGGAATTTCTCCCATAGGGATCGCAAGTTGCGCGGAAATAACTTGACTGCGGACATTCTTTGCAGGAGTTGAAATGAAAAATATTGTAGCCGTCCAGACTCGACTCCCGCTACATCGGGATTTTGGATTCAATCCTCACAGTTGTGCGAGACGCTTCAGGCCACTAGAATCGAAGTTCTACCATGACGGCAGAGAACTTAGCAGACAACCCGACAGAAACGCCAGCCGAAACCCTGAGTGTGGCATGGCAGAAGACGGAGTTGGCGCGGCATCCGAAGCGTCCTTATCCGATGGAATTTATCGAGTCGTTATTTACTGACTTTAGCGAGATTCACGGCGATCGCGCCTTTGGCGACGATCTTGCAATGGCTTGCGGCATGGCCCGTTTTCATGGTGAGCAGGTTCTGGTAATTGCCAACGTCAAGGGCCGCACCACCAAGGAGAAGGTCCAGCGCAATTTCGGCATGCCCAATCCTGAGGGCTACCGCAAGGCTCTTCGGGCCATGAAGCTCGCCGAGAAATTTGGCCGTCCAGTGTTTACCTTCATCGATTTGATCGGTGCAAATCCAGGATTGGGCGCGGAAGAGCGAGGACAAGCGGAAGCCATTGCCCGTAACCTGCGAGAGATGGCCCGTCTGCGTGTTCCCATTCTTGCCACAATCACCGGCGAAGGCGGATCGGGCGGAGCGCTGGCATTGGCCGTTGCTGATCGCGTGCTGATGCTCGAGAACGCAGTGTATTCGGTGATTTCGCCCGAAGCCTGCGCTTCCATCATGTGGCGCGACGCCAGCAAGCGCGCGTTGGCGGCCGAGGCATTGCGAACCAACTCCGAAAACGTCTTACGGTTAGGCTGTATCGACGTTATCGTGCCCGAGCCCCCAGGTGGCGCGCAGAATGACCCGGAGCAGGCAGCCAGGCTGCTGGACGACGCGCTTCAACTCCAGTTGAGTCAAGTGAAACTGCTTTCGACCGACGAGCTGGTGCGCAATCGGATCTCTAAATTCCGCAACATGGCGCGATTTTATACCGAAGGATAAACGGTGTTCAGAAGCGGTCTCATAAACACGACGCAGACCGTGATGGGAAGGGCGAGACCCGCCCTTGAACCAGGTCTCGGGGCGCACGGACGAAGCAGCAAAGATTCCTCCTGGCATTGTTGGTTGATTTCGTGCAGCGGAGTGACTCTATGAGCTTGCTTCGCGGTCCGGGACGCGGGCGCGCCTTTTTCCGTTTTCTTCTGGGAGTCGCGTGGATCGCCATTGCCTATTATCTGTCCCGTATCGCTGCCCGCGGTTTTAGCCGAGACGCAGCCTTTCCTCTGATTCGAAATTTGTTTGCGATTTTCATGCTGATCGTCGGCTTCGGGTATATGGAAATGGCCTGGGATCGCAAGCCTGAGCCGCTCCGGGCCATGGGACTTGCTCGCCGGCCAGGAGATGTCCGTGAGTTTGCGATGGGTGCCGCATTGGGTTGGGGCATGGTCACCGTAGTGATCCTCGTCTCTGCGCTGGCCGGCACTTTTTATGTGCAACTTTGGGCCTCATTTCACGCCTGGCAACTCCTGGTTCTGCAAATGCTGGCGCTGGCCGCTGGCGCGCTGGCAGGCGAGATCGCATTCCGCGGATATCCTTTTCAAAAGCTGATCGAAACCACGGGCCCATTCACCGCCACCATTCTTTCCGGAATATTCTTTGGCGTGCTGTGTTGGAAGGTACCCGGCACAACGCCGACTGCCGTATGGGCAAGCGCATTGGCAGCGGTTGTGCTTTCTGTCGCTTATCTGCGAACCCATGCCCTCTGGCTAAGTTGGGGATTGCATTTCGCCTGGGTCGCGAGTATCGCCGTCCTTTTCGGCCAACCGCTCGCTGGCAGCCGTCAAGCGTCGAGCGTGATCCACACCTACGTCGATGGACCCACCTGGTTAACGGGCGGCGAGTACGGGCCGGAAGCCAGCATGGTGACCCTCGTCGTGTTGTGGGCTGGACTCTACATCCTGATCTGGATGACCCGCGACTTGGCTTGGAAATATAGTCAGCCGGAACTGAAGCCCGCTGGAATCCCCGTCGATCTTAGCCATCCCATGCATCCTGCTCCGCCGCCTCCGGCCGCCTCCGCGCCAGCACAGAACACACCAACAACCGGCCTGGTTCAGATTGCCCCGTTAAGTATGGCAACGAGTCCTGCACCACAGAATTCAACAGACGAGGCTTCGTCAATTCCGCTCACCCGCTCATTCAATAGTGACGTAAAGCGGCAACCCTAGGAGTCGTGGAATCCTATAGCGGACGCACTCCCCAGGGTGTTTGCGCGGACAACTTCGTGTAAACTAGTCCTCGTAGGCGATCCGCGACTGCTCTGGCTCGTTTCAGGGCCAACATTCCCACCGATCTGTTTTTCATTCATATTTGCTTTCGGCATCATGCCGAAGTGAATCGTTTGAGTAGCAGTGAGTGGATGGTTCAGTCAGGCGGATCCCCAAGCTGAAGGAGACAGGGAACGTTATGGCCAAGATTGCGAAAACGGGCGACCGTAAAAAGGAAATGGATACCACTAAGAGCACGGATTGCCCCAAGTGCTCGAAACCGACCCGGATTGTGAAACGCGTGAAGGACCGCGAGCGCGGCGTGCCGGGCGGCGTGTATATTTCCTGCTCTGTTTGCGAGTTTCACGAAAAGCTGTAAGAAAATCGCCGCTTTTTCTATCAAACAGATCCAGCACAACCGAAAACCCATCCTTAGAACCTCCCAGGATGGGTTTTCTGCGTTCCTCGATATCTCGTCGTCAACCCTGAGCGACCAGAGACCGCGCTGAATCCAGAGCGCTAACGATGCCTCCGAGGTCTGGGGCAGTAATCAGTAATCATGGACCTATAACTATAATTTGACCTGAGGAATTTTGGAATGTATCGAGAACTGTTGAAGTTACAAAGACGCGATTTCTTGAAAGCAAGCGCAGCGGCTGCCGTGGGTTCAGTGATACCAGCCTGCGGCATCATCGAGGCAAGCGATCTTGCGGTCGCACAAACGATGCCGCCAGGGCGGAAAGCATCCGGCCGGGATCCCGTCCATGATGTGCTGCCAATCATTGGCACCGGATGGCGCGGGCATATGTTTCCCGGAGCCGTGGCGCCATTTGGATTGGTGCAACTGAGTCCGGATTCCAGCGGGCCGCCGGAGCCAATGTGGAATGAAAAGTGGGACGTATATCGGTGGAATCATTGTTCGGGCTATCACTACCCCGATAATGTCATCCAGGGGTTCAGCCATACCCACGTTCAGGGGACCGGCGGGGGAGAACTGGGAGACGTTCTGGTAATGCCGGTGGTCGAAGGACGAAACTGGGGCTGGGAAGCGGGCATTCCGGGAGAGGAGAGTCAGGGACAGATCGAAGCCCTTGGATTGAACTCGGGCTGGGTTTTCAGCGGATCGGAACCAGGCTATCGCTCATTCTTCTCCCACCGGCAGGAACACGTCCGCGCAGGTTATTACGGCGTACACCTCGACACACCCGATGTACAAGCGGAACTGACCGCGACAACGCGCTGCGGCATGCATCGGTATCGTTATCCCACGTTGCCGGCCCAGACGCGACAGGGAGTCATCGTGGACCTGGTCCACAGCGTGGGCAGCAAGATCTACCATGCGGAACTGAACATTGAGAGCGCTTCGCGCATTAGCGGCATCCGCTCGACCCACGGGTGGGCGAAGGACAAGCAGCTCTATTTTGTCATGGAGTTTTCGCACCCGGCCTCTTCGGTGCAGATCCAGGTGGACGGCAGTGTAAGCTCTGCCTCGACTGGAGATAAGCTCTCAGGCGAACACATCAAAGCCATCTTCAGCCATGCCACTGGATCGAATCCACTCGTAATTCGCGTCGGCATCTCCGGCACCAGCATCGACGGAGCGAGAAAAAATCTGATGGCCGAGATTCCGCATTGGGATTTTGACGCGGTGGCTCGCCAGACAGAGCTGGCCTGGAGCCGTGCCTTGGCTGTTTTAGATGCCGACCTTCCAGACATCGCGCTGAGCCAAACCTTCTATACGGGCGCATATCATGGCCTGGTCGCGCCAATCACATATAACGATGTGGACGGAACCTACCGAGGACAGGATCATCAGAATCATCCGAACCCCGGCTTTACCAAATACACGGCGCTCTCCATCTGGGACATTTATCGCGGTGAATTTCCTTTCATTATGCTGATGCAGCCGCATCGGACCAACGACATCATCCGTACACTGTTGGCCGATTATCGGGAACTTGACCAGCACACGTTGCCGATGTGGCCGCTGTGGGGAAATGAAACCTGGAGTATGACTGGGTTCCATTCCGCGGGCATGATCCTCGGTGCCTATGTGCGGGGACTCCGTGACTATGACGTGCAGGCCGCCTACGCCGCCATGCGGGACACGGCCCTCGTCGGCGCGACGGCAAACGGCAATCGGAAATTGCAGGAACAGTTCCGCCATTATGGATACGTGCCCACGGGGCCGAACAATCAGTCGGTGTCGCGCACCATGGATTTCTCCTACGACTACTGGTGCGTGGGAGCGATGGCCGAGTTACTGGGCAAGCAGGACGACGCGGCCATGTTTTATAAGCTGGCGCAGAACTACAAGAACATCTTTGATCCCAAGTCTGGCTTTATGCGCGGCAAGACGGAAGATGGCGCATGGCGGGAGCCATTCCGCCCAGACCAGGAAACCTTTGACGATTACACCGAATCCGACGCCTGGCAGGCCACCTTCAACGTCATGCAGGATGTGCAGGGCCTGATCGATCTGTACGGCGGAGACAAGCAGTTCATCGCCAAGCTGGATGCCCTGTTTGCCGCTCCCTCCAACGTGCTCGACTCTCCGCCAGACGTCACCGGAATGGTAGGGCAGGACGCCCAGGGCAACGAACCCAGCAACCATATTCCCTATCTGTATCCGTTTGCCGGCGCGGCGTGGAAGACACAGCAGTGGGTTCGCAAAGCGGCGGCGCTCTACAACAACACGCCAGAAGGTATCCCCGGCAACGATGATTGCGGCCAGCTGTCGAGCTGGTTTGTTTTCGCGGCACTGGGCTTCTATCCCGTCAACGCTGCCTCGGGAGTGTATGTGATCGGCAGTCCACTGGTGAATCGGGCCCGGATCCGCAATCCGGACAAGGGGACCACGTTCACTGTGATTGCCGACAATAACTCGCCGGAAAACATGTTCATCCAAAGCGCGCAATTGAACGGCAAGGAGCTGACCCGCTCCTGGTTTACCCATGCCGATATTGTGGCCGGCGGTGAACTGCACTTTCACATGGGCAGCAAGCCCAACAAGGAGTGGGCTGCCGCTCCGGCGGACCGTCCTCCATCCGGGCTGGTGAAAAGTTGATCTCCATCACCGTCGCAAAGACAAAGAGCAGGTCCGCAAACGAGCCTGCTCTTTGTCTCTTCAGATGAGTTGGTTTCAGAAATCGAAAACCTAGTGCGTCTCCGTCGCCACCGCTGCCGTTGGCGTAGCGCCTCCCGGCGCATCGTAGGCAACGATCTGCTTCAACGTGGTGTAAGGAAGCGCGGTGATCGGCACCGGTCGTCCGTTGACAAACAGGGTGGGCGTCTGGTCCACGCCAACCTCGTTGCCAAGTCTCACAGAAGCGGCAACAGTGTTCGCAGTCGCAGGCGTGGAGGCGCAAGTGGCGACCTGTGACGCATTCGCCCCGGCCTTGGCGGCGGCGGCATTGAGAGTTCCGTCCGCATCGGTCCTCAAAGCATCCTGCGTATCAAAAACTGCCTGGACATATTGGAAAAAGGCAGCGTTTCCCTTCTCCTGCGCCACGCACACACCATACTCCGCGGCTTTTACTGCCTGCGGATGGATCGTAGGTAGCGGAAAATACTGAAAGACGACATGCGCGTTGGGAAAATCCTGGACCAGCTTGTCCATCGTGCCGGCTGCCGCTTTGCAGTCCGGGCACTGCAGGTCGGCAAATTCCACCAGCATCAGACTCTTGGAACTGGAGCCTCGATACGGGCCGACCGCGCCTTGTTCCAGTTTTTGTTCCACCGCAGCGAAGGGATGAGGGCCAAATGCGATAACAGACGAGCCCGCAATAGCGTGACTGCCGTCGGGTGTCACAAAAAAGATCGTCGGAGATGGACCGCGCGAAACGCCCTGCTCGCCTACCAGAATCGTGACGCGACTGACGTTTGGAGCTTCGGTGGTTTGAATGCCCATGACCTGCCAAACTCGATTCGGGTCATAGCCCCAAATCTGCTTCAGGAATGCATTGACTTCCTGTGTCGTGGGAGAGGGCGCGGTAAAGTCCTTGGGGCTGGCGGGAGGAAATTGAAGCTTATCCGGCGGCGTAATGTTGCTCAGCGGCAACGGCGGAGGCGCGGCCGACTCTGAAGAAGCGGGCGCCTGTGAACTCTGTTGGGCGGACTGGGCGGTGGCTACCGCCGCACCCTGGATCATCGCCATTGCGATGATCGATAAAAACAACAACTTCAGTTTCACGGATATACCTCGAACGTGGAAATCATTTTGTTAAACTTGCACTTTGACCGCGATGGGAAACCGGCGACCTACCCCAAAGGATTTTTGCGTCACTTTCAAGATAGGCGCCGCCTGCTGGCGCTTATATTCACTGCGCTCGACCATGCGCAGTATGTTTCGAACCAAGGCAATATCCAGAGGCAATATGCTCGATTGTACAATTTCCTCCGCCGTTTCGTACCGCTCCACATATGCCTCAAGAATTGGATCGAGCACGTCATACGGCGGCAACGAATCGGTATCCTGCTGGCCCGGTCGCAGTTCCGCCGATGGCGGTTTTGTCAATGTGCTTTCTGGAATGATTTCCCGGCCTCGATTGGCGTATTGCGCCAGCCGATAGACGCAGGTTTTATACACGTCTCCGATGACTGCCAGCGCCCCCACCATGTCTCCGTACAGAGTACAGTACCCGGTCGACATCTCCGATTTATTGCCCGTCGTCAGCACCAGCGCGCCCAACTTGTTCGACAAGGCCATCAGCAGGGTTCCCCGAATTCGCGACTGCAGATTTTCTTCCGTGATATCCGCCGGTCGATCTTTGAGAATGGGGCGCAAAGCGCGTAGATGGTCCTGAAAGATGTCGCGGATCGGTATCAATTCCCACTGGATGCCAAGGTTCCGCGCCAGTTGCCGTGCATCCTCGATGGACCCAGGAGAGGAATATTCGCTGGGCATGCCGACGCCGAGTACATTCTCCGCCCCCAGGGCTTCGGTCGCAATCACCGCTACCAGCGCCGAATCAATGCCTCCGCTGAGTCCGACTATGGCCTTCGAAAATCCGCACTTGCGCACATAGTCCCGCGTCCCCAGAACGAGCCCCTCAAATACGGCAACATCTTCCTCTTCGTCCGGTCGGCACGCACCCGCGGAAGCAGACGGAAGATCGACGAAAATAAGATCTTCCTGAAAGGAGCCGGCCTGCGCGATCGAACGCCCCTCCGCATCCAGAACAAGGCTGCTGCCATCGAAGATCAGGCTGTCGTTGCCGCCCACCTGGTTGACCATGGCCACGGGGACATGATGGCGTCGGGCGATGGCCGCCAGCATGGCGCGCCGCATGGCTCTCTTGTCGCGGTAGTAGGGTGACGCCGATAGATTGACGATGAGGGTGGCGCCCTGGTGCATGAGATTTTCGACCGGATCGACTGGATACAAACGCTGCGGCCAGAAATTCTTATCATTCCAGGCATCTTCACAGATGGTGATCGCAATGCGCTCACCATCCAGTTCGTACAAGACCTGGCTCGGGGCGGGCGCAAAGTATCTCTGCTCGTCGAACACGTCATAGTACGGCAGCAACATCTTGGACTGGACGAATTCAACCCGCCCATCGCGCAGTACCACCGCCGAGTTCATCACTCGCTTGCCGGAATTTGCGGGGGCTGGCGTCGGGCATCCGCAGACAATCGCGATCGGATGCTGCGCCGTGACCGCGACGGCAATCTCCGCCAGTGCTTCCTCGGCGCGCGCCAGAAACGATGTTTTTTCCAGCAAGTCGGCGGGTGGATAGCCGCAGACGGCCATCTCGGGAAAGACGACCATGTCGGCACCCTGTCGATCGCTCACCAGGCTTAACTCGGCGATCTTGCGCACATTCCCCAGGAAATCTCCGATGGTCGGATTGATCTGGGCCAGGGCGAGCTTCACTCATCTAGTGTAACCAGCGGAGATGGCGGAAACAAACATGCAGCCATCATGGGAGTTGCCGGTCTGCAGTCCTCTGGCAAGAGATGCCCGAGAGAAGCGTGTTGCCAAAAATACGCCGCGGCGATGGCTAGGTTCCGGTTCCGCTGAGGACCACGCCCACAGTGCGGGTCATGATTTTGAGATCGAGCCACAGGCTCCAATTGTCGATGTATGCGGTATCGAGCGAAATGTACTGATCGAACGAAGGATCCTGCCGCGCTTGTACCTGCCAGAGGCCAGTGATCCCAGGCAATACCTCCAGCCGACGCAGGTGCCGCAATTCATACAGGCGAACCTCTCCAGCCAGCGGAGGCCGTGGACCGACCACGCTCATATGCCCGGCCAGGACATTGACAAACTGAGGAAGCTCATCCAGCGAATACTTGCGCAAAATCCGGCCAAGGCAGGTGACCCGAGGGTCGCCGCTCATTTTGAACAGTACTCCGTCGCGTTCATTCTTATGGTTGAACTGCTCACGAAGACTGTCGGCGTTGACCACCATGGTACGAAATTTCCAGCAGCGAAATCTGCGACCCTTGATGCCAATCCGTTCGGCCCCATAAAAGATCGGCCCCGGCGAATCCAGGCGTATCGCCACAATAATCAATAGCAGCAACGGACTGAGTACAAGCAGAGCGCATGCGGAGACGACCACATCCAGGCATCGTTTCAATAGCTGGCCAACCACCGGGATGTGATGGCGATGCAGCGGCATGGTGGGAAATTGGCCCACATACTCAATCGGCGCGTTCCATGCGAGACCGTCATACAGATCGGGAATCACGCGCACATCGACGCCCCAGGCACTGGCCTCCGCAATGAGCCGCTTGACCACGCCGCGTTCGCAGGGGCCAGTCACAAAGATCTCATCGATAAAATGACGCCGAATCAAATCTCCCAGCTCCGACAAATCACCCAGAATCTCCAGCGACAGGTCGTGTCCGACAGAGTTCATGTGGTGATTGGCAGCGTCGCTGCCCTCGTGCCCGGTTCGCACAAATCCTTTGAAGGTGAAACCAAGATGGCGAATTCTCTGCAAATGGCTGCGAATCGCGAGTCCTAAAGAACCAACTCCAATGACCAGAACATTCCTGGTATCGAGGCCCTTTTCATACCGCTTGTACAGCGTAAGGCGCCAGACCGCACGCCGAACACAGAGAAATACCGTTGTCCCCACCAAAGTGGCGATAACGACGGCGCGGGAAATCGTGTCGGCGCGTCCGAAATACAGAGCGCCCGCAAGGATGAGGCCCGCGGTGAAGCACGTCTGCACCGTCAGCCGCTGTTCTCGTAACCCACTGAATGCCTGCAGGGGTCCATAGAGTCCGTGGGCCCGGCTCACCAGGATAAGAATTATCGAAAAGCCCGCAAGATAGAGCAGAAGAGAAGAGGGGCTTGCCGCAAGCGGCGCGCGGCTGTCGAAGTACGAGAGTACATCCGTTTTGCGTAGGTGGGTGGCCAATGTGGCCACGAGGACAACCGTAAGTACGTCGAGCGCCATCCACAGCAGCGTCACCGTGCGGGACGGACTGCGGCCAGCGGGACCGATTCCGCCTGCCTGCGGGCGCAATTCGACAAAATTATCCGAACTTCGAGCCGGAAACCAATGACTTAGATCAGGGGAAGCCATTCTGTGTCTTCTCTAATCGAGTTTGTGAGTCATCACAACCGGCAGAAGGAATTCCAAAGGGTTCTCAAGAATAGAGTCAACAGGGCATGTCCATCTTTCTTTACGTGGTCACTTGCCTGGGGAAAAAACCGGAATGCAAGAAATCTTCACTTGCATCCCTGAAGTCTGTATCCAGAATTTATTTGACTGTCCTCAGTTTCAGGAACCTTCCATAGATCGCGACTTTTGGGTTAGATGCTTCCTGACAGATCGCAGTAACCTAATAATTCATCGCCGACATTTCCACGATGGTAGATGCTTAGCGGGCGGATTGCAATGGAAATACGATCCTCCGTACCAAGAGGAATCTTGATACAAACTTGCGGCAAAGGAATGGGTTAATAGAGAGATTGCACCAATTCTTGTTCTATTTCCACAGTGCTGGATTCGGAAGAGTACGTTGGTCAAGCCGTAAAAATTCCTGCAAAATCGGGTCGGACGTCTGGCGGAGTTCTGCCACCGAACCAAAAAAGTGGACCTTGCCTTCATGCAGAAACAGTACGCGATCCGCCAGTTTCTCGGCAAACTCCATATCGTGGGTCACAACAATGCTGGTCAGATGTAGCTGGAATTTCACCTTCTGGATCAGATTTCCCATCAGGTGCGCCATTAGGGGGTCGACCATCGTGGTCGGCTCGTCGTACAGTATCGCCTCCGGCTGGGCCGCCAATGCGCGCCCGATCGCAACTGCCCGCCTCATCCCTGTGGAAAGGCCCGACGGCAGACTGTGGGCCATTTCACTCACGCCAACCATTCCCAGCAACCCATTGACGATTTGATCGATCTGGTCCTCGCTCAGTTCTCCCTTCTGCCGCAGCGGAAAGGCAACGTTCTCGAACACCGTCAATGAATCGAACAATGCACCGCTTTGGAAGACCATCGTCACCCTGCGTCGAACGGCTTCCATTTGGGTCTCTGTGAAATCTGTAACGTCCTCGCCCTTGACCACAATGCTGCCCGCATCGGGCTTGAGAAATCCCATGATGATTTCCAGCGAAACTGACTTGCCTACGCCGCTTCGCCCAATGATGCATAGCGTTTCTCCAGGCATCACGAAGAAGCTGACATCATCGAGCACGACATTGTCGCCGAATCGCTTGCACACATGTTCGAAGGCGATGAAGGACTGGACGGACGCGGCCGGACTCTCTCCCATTCCTTAGAAGATAGCCGAAGTTGAAATGGATTGCTCCGAATTCTCCGTCCGGCAGAAGCTATGCGGACATCAAGTCTTGCGCCCGCTGCCAATCCTCAGGCGTATTGATATTCAGGAACCAGTCGCTGGCCAGCAGCGAGGACGAGGTTTTCGTGCTCGCAGCAAAACCTGCCGCATCCCACAGCTCAATGCGAAGCGAGCACCCCCGCGGCTGAGATTCCATCGTGGTCCCGGAGTCGCGAATGGCCTCCTGAAGCGCGGTCATGATCTTTCTCTTCCCCTGTTCCAGCGCCCGGCGCAGTCCTGGAGCGAGAGCGCGGCGATAAAGCCCGCAGAGGGGCTGCGGCAGGCCGTCCAACTGCGGAAGGATGCAGGCGAGTCGATCCTGCGGAGGTGGATTGGCATCGCGTGCGTTCTGCTCTTCCAGTTGCACGCGCGCCACCAGCGCCGCGAAAACCTCGACCGGCAACAGCGGCAAATCGACGGCGAGGAACATGTTCCACTCGGTCTGCGATTGTCCCAGCGCAGCCACGATTCCGCCCAGCGGTCCGCTGTCTGGCAGAACATCCGAAATAAAGGGTTCGGGCCGGCGGAGATCGTCGCGGTCGGCACAAATCGAAACCGTATCGCAGATGAGCCTGAGTCGAGCGATCGCGTGATCCAGTAAGGTTCGCCCGTTCTCTTTACAATTTTCTTCACTCAACCAGGTCAACAGCGCCTTGTCCTGGCTCAATCGCGTGCTGCGGCCGCCCGCCAGCACAAAACCGGAGATTTTCTCGCTTGCTTGCTTCATCGCAGATTCGCGCCGCGCGGGAGCCAACCCCGGCTGCACTACGCCTCTCCGTGCCCTTCCGCGCCTAGCATCTCAAAGAAGTGGATCAAAGATTCGATACCGCGATGAAAATTCGCAATGCAGAACTTTTCGTTGGGAGCATGAAGATTGTCATCGGGCAGCCCGAAACCCATCATGATGGAAGGTATCTTCAGGCTGCGCTCGAAGTCGCCCACAATGGGAATGGAACCGCCGGAGCGGATAAAGACAGTGTCTTTTCCGAAGACCTGATGCAATGCGGCGGTTGCGGCTTCGATGTATGGATTATCCACGCCAATGACAATCGCATCGCCGGAATGGATCAGGCGAACGTCGAGCGAGATTCCGCTCGGGCAGAGCGACTCCACATACTGCTTGTAGAGATTGAAAATCTTTTGCGGCTCCATCTCCGGAACCAGGCGCATGGATACCTTTGCAATCGCCTTCGCGGGAATCACGGTCTTGGCGCCTGCGCCAATGAACCCGCCTGGCATCCCGTGAATCTCCAGCGTGGGACGCGCCCACAGGCGCTCCAGCACGGAATATTCCAGTTCGCCGGTCAACGCGCACGAACCAACTTCGTTATGCAGGAATTCCTCTTCGCTGAACGGCAGCGATGCCCACGCCTTCAACTCCTCTGCGGAAGGTGGAACTACCGCGTCGTACACCCCTGGAATCAAGATGTGTCCGTTCGCGTCCTTCAACTGCGCCAGAACCTGGCATAGCGCGAAAAATGGGTTGGGCGCGGCGCCGCCGTAGATGCCGGAGTGCAGGTCCGTGGCCGCTCCGTGCGCTTCGATCTCGGTGTAGATCATGCCGCGCAAGCCAACGCACAGCGTGGGAAGATCGGGCGCAAACATTTCTGTATCGGAGACCAGCGAAAAGTCTGCTCGCAGCCGCTCCGGATGCTCACGGACAAATTGGGCAATCCCCTCGCCTCCAACTTCTTCCTCGCCTTCCAGAATCAGGCGAACATTCAGCGGCAATTTGCCGTCATGCGCATGCAGCAGGCTTTCCAGCGCCTTGACGTGCATATACATCTGGCCCTTGTCATCTACCGCGCCCCGGGCATAGATGTTTCCATTGCGTTCCGTCGGCTCAAAGGGAGGGCTGATCCATTCCTCCAGCGGGTCGGGAGGCTGCACATCGTAGTGGCCATAGCATAGGCAAGTCGGCTTGCCGGCCGCATGTAACCAATCGGCATAAACCAGCGGATGGCCGCTGGTTTCTATCAGTTGGACATTTTCCATCCCGATTCGCTTCAATTCCGCGGCTAGAACCTCCGCTGCGCGGCGTACGTCGCCGCGATGCTCCGGCAAAGTAGAGATGGACGGAATCCGCAACAACTCCTTCAGCTGATCGAGAAACCGGCTTTGATTCTGGCGTGCGAACTGGAGAGCTTCGGTAGGCATGGATATTCCTCAGAATTCAAGCTTTCTCGGCGGTCCCCCCCCTTAGTACCGGGCCATGGTCGGGTCCACCGTTCTCGCCCAGGCATCGATTCCGCCGGCGAGCGACTGCGCTTGTTCAAAGCCCTGCTCGCGAAGCCAGAGTGCCACGCTGAGCGAGCGCTGTCCCCGATGACAAACCACCACAATGTGAGCGTCCGGATCCAGCTCCCGATGTGCCCGCGACGGCACGTCTCCCATGGGAATCAGCCGCGAACTCGGAAAGGAACAGAGGCCCGCCTCCCATGGTTCGCGCACGTCCAGCAAACAGAACCGATCCGCACCGGCGCCGGACAGCTGGTCTTTCAGTTTCTCCAGGAGGCTCTGGATCGAAATCTCAAGGTCCATACGTCATTCAAGAATACATGTTGGCGCGGGCCGCTGGCAGTGGCGGTCCTGCCCCTCCGCAAGTCCGCTATGTACTGCGCAGGAATGAAGCCACGGCGGCGCGGGAGAAGTATCAGCTGGAAGACAAGCTGGCTAGGCTGGAAAGTAAGCTCGCGGCGCGCAACCTATGGGCCGGGAAGCATCCGCGAAGTAAGCCGGAAGCCGGACTGCGCCAGTTACAAGGCTGGGTTGCGCGGCATAGGTTGGACGAGTTGGTCGAGTTACAAAAAGAAAGTAACTGCCTGCGAATGGAATGTATGCCGGCGGCCATCGAGCAGAACCTGAAACTGGCAGGGTGCTATGCGCTGACCACCGATGTAACTCCGGCGAAGCTGGACGCCGAGCAGGTGCATACGAGTTACATGGCGCTGGAGAAAGTGGAGCGGCGGCTGCGCGCGGCCTTTGGCGCCACGGAGACCAACCCGGATGCGATTACGCTGCCGGATGCGCTGGCCGGTGGAGGGAGAAAACATCGTGACCAAACTGCCCCTGCCCGACCAGAGCCAGCAGGAAATTCTGGCGGCACTCGGCATCCACCTGCCAGCGATGTAGTCAGGCACTCGCTCCCGCCCAGGGAGCGACAACTCATATCTC